>DASVDK010000359.1:0-10823 GCA_036381125.1 Thermodesulfobacteriota bacterium
CACGTGCGGGCGTCGTACAATCCGGGGCTGGAGATCGCGGGGATCCTCCTCACCATGTTCGATCCCCGCAACCGGCTCGCGCTCCAGGTCGCCGACGAGGTGCGGCGGCACTTCGGCGACCGGGTGTTCCGTACGGTCATCCCACGTAACGTCCGACTGGCCGAGAGCCCGAGCTACGGCAAGCCCGCGCTCCTGTACGACATCGCGTCGAAAGGGGCGACGAGCTACCTCGAGCTGGCGAAGGAGATCCTCGCGAATGGACGCGACTAGACGCCGAGGTCTCGGCAAGGGGCTGGCGGCGCTCCTGCCGACGGCCGCCCCCCGCCCGGCTACGCCGTCGGCATCGGCGGCAACCGAGACTCGGGCCGAGGAGCCCGATTCCGGGGCGAGGGGATATTTCCTCTGCGATATCGCACAGATACGTCCCAACGCAGCCCAGCCGCGGCGGCACTTCTCCGAGGCCGAGCTGGCCTCCCTGGCCGAGTCGATCGCGGCGCAGGGGGTGATCCAGCCGGTCGTCGTCAGGCGGCTGCCGGCCGAGGCGACCTCCCCGTCCGACGGGGCCCGCTACGAGCTGATCGCGGGCGAGCGCCGGTGGCGCGCCGCCCGTCAGGCCGGCCTCGACCGGATCCCGGCCGTCGTGCGCGAGGCCACCGACCGCGACGCCCTCGAGATGGCCCTCGTCGAGAACCTCCAGCGCGAGGACCTGAACCCTCTCGAGGTCGCCGAGGCGTACCGCACCCTGGTCGAGGAGTTCGCCCTCACCCAGGAGGCGATCGCCCGCCGGGTCGGACGCCAGCGCTCCACGGTGGCCAACCACCTGCGCCTGCTCCGACTGCCTGCCGAGGTGAAGGAGGCGCTCGAGAGCGGCGCCATCACGATGGGGCACGCCCGCGCGGTCCTCGGCCTCGAGGACCCGGCGCTCGAGGTGA
Source organism: Thermodesulfobacteriota bacterium (assembly GCA_036381125.1). Lineage (GTDB taxonomy): Bacteria > DASVDK01 > DASVDK01 > DASVDK01 > DASVDK01 > DASVDK01. Next base: position 933 of record DASVDK010000359.1, read on the forward strand.
CGGCCTTCAAGAAGGTCCTGGCCGGCCGGCTGTCGGTGCGCGAGACCGAGCGGCTCGTGCAGCACCTGCGCGAGGCGTCGGCGCGCGGGAGGGGCCGGCGCCCCGACCCCGACGCGCAGGCGGCCGATCGGGCCCTCGCCCGCATCGGCGAGCGGCTGCAGCGCGCGCTCGGCACGAAGGTGGAGGTCCGCGCCCGCGGCGCCCGCGGCCGGATCATCATCAGCTACTTTTCCAACGAGGAGCTCGACCGGCTCCTCGAGCGGCTGGAGCGCGAATCGTAGGCATTGTCTCGGCTGTCGCGGCGGCGAGCGGTCCGGCTCGGCCGGGCCGCGAGCGAGGGGGTTCGGGGGCCGGTCGCCGACTCCCGGCAGGCTCGCTGGCGCGCGAGGCCCCCGAGGATGATGGCCGGCTGGAGGGGACGCACGCATGATCGGGACCAGGAAGGGGCAGCGGGACGGCGACGCGATGGCGGCGGCCGGCGACCTCACGGCGTTCCTCGACAAGGGGAGCCGATTCGAGGGCAAGCTCGCGTTCGACGGCCACGTCCGGCTGAACGGCGAGTTCAAGGGGGAGATCCGCGCCGAGGGGACGCTGATCGTCGGCGAGGGGGCCCGCATCGAGGCGCAGATCGCCGTCGACACCCTCGTGGTCTCGGGGACGATCGTCGGCGACATCGTCGCCCGCAGCCGCATCGAGATGCACGCCCCGGCGCGCGTCACCGGCAACATCACCACGCCGGTGCTCGTCGTCGACGAAGGCTCGGTCTTCGACGGCCAGTGCCACATGGAGCGCGTCAGGGAGGCCGACGCGTCGCGCGGCGCGCCCCGTCCGGTCGACGCCCTTCCGGCCGCGGAGGATGCGCCGTCTCGCGTCGACGCCTAGGCTGTGTCTGCACGGCCTCGTGGCAAGGCGCTCACGGGGGCCTCCCGCCGCGCCACGTTGTCGGGTCGTTCGACCGCCCCCGGTCGGCGGGGCCGGTCCGGCCCCTGTCCCGACGGGCCGCCCACGAGCCGGCGTCCCGACGCGCCGGCCTGCGGCCCGGGGCCGCTCGCACGGCCCGCCTCCCCGTTTCGGTGTCGGCGGGCGGCTGCGGCCCCGCACAGGCACGCGAACGCGGCTGCCGAACGCCCGCGCGCCTTGACACCGGCTTTGTGAGCTTGTTACTGTCTGCACAATCTCTCGGGGGGAGAGGCTCGCTCTCGCTGCCGGGCCCGTCACAGGCGCGGCGCACGTGCCTCGCCGGTCGGCGGGTCCCCGCATCCGTGGCGCAGCGATAGCCGTCGACCTCCGAGACCGGCTTGGGTTTCCGGGGGTCTATGTTCGCGCCGCACCCGCCGGTCCCCGGGACCGCCCTTCCGATTCTCCTGATCGTCAGTCTCGCCCCGGCGCCGGCCGTTGCCGGCGAGTCGCCGGCGTGCTCCGTGCCGCGCGTCGTCGCGGCGCCCGAGGGGCGGACGGCGGCTCGGCACCGGGCAGGGAGCGCCCGGCGAGCGACGTGACGCCCTAGGGAGGTTCCACCATATGCAGGGGGTCAACTGGGGCGCCGAGATCGTGAACAGCGGCATCATCCTGGTCACGTTCCTGGTCCTCATGGCGTTCCTCAACGCGGTGCTCTTCCGCCCCATGCTGCGCTACCTCGACGAGCGCGAGGCGAAGACGCACGGGGCCGTCGACGAGGCGAAGGCGCTCGAGGAGGAGGCGGCGCGGGCGCTGGAGGCCTACGAAGCGCGCCTGTCCGCGGCCCGCAGCGAGGCCCAGGTCGAGACCGCCGCGGCCCGCAAGCGGGCGAGCGACGAGGAGCAGGCCATCCTCGAGCGGGCACGCGAGGACGCCGCGCGCCGCATCGGCGAGATCGAGCGCGACGTCGCGGCCGCCACCGAGCAGGCGCGGAGCGTGCTCGGCGCGCAGGCGCGGGAGATGGCGCGCGCCATCGCCGAGAAGGTCCTCGGCCGGACGGTCTCCACGGGGCTCGCCGTGCTCGCCGCCGCGGGCCTCCCGGCCACCGAGGCGATGGCCGCGGCCGCCGGCGGCCAGGGGGGCGGCTTCTTCGCGACGCCCATCGGCGGCTTCGTCGCCCACCTCGTCAACTTCGTGATCCTCATCGGCGTGCTCGCCTACTTCGCCGGCCCGCGCGTCAGGGCGGCGCTCGAGGAGCGGCGCGCCAGCTACGCGCGCGCCATCGAGGACGCCGCGCGGCTCAAGGCCGACGCCGAGGCGCGGGCCCGCGAGTACCGCGAGCGCCTCGCGCGTGCCGACGCGGAGATCGCCGCCCTCAAGGCGCAGTACCGGGCCGATGCCGAGGCGGAACGGGCGCGCATCCTCGGCGAGGCCGAGCGCGCGGCCGAGCGGATCCGGCGCGCGGCCGAGCAGACCGCCGCGCAGGAGACGGCCAAGGCGCGCGTCCTGCTACGCGAGGAGGCGGCGCGCCTCGCCACGAGCCTCGCCGAGCAGGCGATCAGGCGGGACCTCACGCCGGCCGACCAGGCGCGTCTCGTCCAGGACTTCATCACCCGCCTGCCGGCGTCGGCCGGCGACGGACGGGGGTAGGCCATGGCCAACGAGACCGTCGCCCGGCGCTACGCCCGCGCGCTCCTCGAGATCGCCCAGGAGGAGGGCGCCCTCGAGCGGTTCGAGCAGGACCTCACGCGCTTCGCCGACACGCTCGCGGCGAGCCGCGACCTCGAGCAGGTCCTCACCAATCCGGTCTTCGAGGCGGAGGCGCGCAAGCGGATCCTGCGCGAGGTGGCCGGCAGGCTCGGCGCCGCCCCGCTCGTCGTGAACTTCCTCTGCCTGCTCGTGGACAAGCGGAAGCTCGTCGTGCTGCCCGACATCGTCCGCGAATACCGCGCCCTCGTCGACAAGGCCGCCGGCCGCGTCGAGGCGCTGCTCGTCATGGCCACCCAGGCCGATCCGGCGACCGTGTCCCAGGTCGAGGGGCAGCTCGCGAAGTGGACGGGCAAGCGGGTGCGGCTCACGACGCGGGTCGACCCGTCGCTCATCGGCGGCGCCGTCGCGCGCGTCGGCGGTCTCGTGCTCGATGCGAGCATCAAGACGCAGATCGACGCGCTGCGGCAGCGGCTCGCGAACGGTTAGCCCCATCCGGTAGATCAGAAGGAGACGCCACACATGGCGGTTGAGCTGCGCGCGGAAGAGATCAGCCAGATCATCAAGCAGCAGATCCGCGACTACGAGAAGAAGGTCGAGGTCGCCGAGACCGGCACGGTCCTCTCGGTCGGCGACGGCATCGCCCGCATCCACGGCCTCGAGAAGGTCATGGCGGGCGAGCTGGTGGAGTTCCCGGCGAGCCAGGTCATGGGGATGGTGCTCAACCTCGAGGAGGACAACGTCGGCGTCGCCGTCCTCGGCGAGGACTTCAAGATCCGCGAGGGGGACGAGGCGCGCCGCACCGGCCGCATCGTGCAGGTGCCGATCGGCGAGGCGCTGATCGGTCGCGTGGTGGACGCGCTCGGCCAGCCGCTCGACGGCAAGGGCCCGATCGCCGCGAAGCAGTTCCGCAACGTCGAGATCAAGGCCCCCGGCATCGTGGCGCGCCAGTCGGTCAAGGAGCCGCTGCAGACCGGCATCAAGGCGATCGACGGCATGATCCCCATCGGCCGCGGCCAGCGCGAGCTGATCATCGGCGACCGGCAGACCGGCAAGACGGCCGTCGCGATCGACACGATCATCAACCAGAAGGGCCAGGGCGTCGTCTGCATCTACGTCGCCATCGGCCAGAAGAAGTCCACCGTCGCGCAGATCGTGGACAGGCTGGCGAACTACGGGGCGATGGACTACACCATCGTCGTCTCGGCGCCCGCCTCCGAGCCGGCGCCGCTCCAGTTCCTCGCGCCGTACGCCGGCTGCAGCATGGGCGAGTACTTCCGCGACAACGGCAAGCACGCGCTCATCGTGTACGACGACCTGTCGAAGCACGCCGTGGCCTACCGGCAGCTCTCGCTCCTGCTCAGGCGGCCGCCGGGACGCGAGGCCTATCCGGGCGACGTCTTCTACCTCCACAGCCGGCTCCTCGAGCGGGCGGCGAAGATGTCCGACGAGCGGGGCGGCGGCTCGCTGACGGCGCTGCCGATCATCGAGACGCAGGCCGGCGACGTGTCGGCCTACATCCCGACGAACGTCATCTCGATCACCGACGGCCAGATCTTCCTCGAGACCGACCTCTTCTACGCCGGCGTGCGCCCGGCGATCAACGTCGGCATCTCGGTCTCCCGCGTCGGCGGCTCGGCGCAGATCAAGGCCATGCGCGCGGTCGCGGGCAAGCTCTGCCTCGACCTCGCCCAGTACCGCGAGCTGGCCGCGTTCGCGCAGTTCGGCTCCGACCTCGACAAGGCGACCCGCGATCAGCTCAACCGGGGCGCCCGCCTGGTCGAGCTGCTCAAGCAGCCGCAGTACCAGCCGATGCCGGTCGAGGAGCAGGTCGTCGTCATCTACGCCGGCACCCGCGGGTTCGTCGACCAGTTCCCGGTCGAGTCGCTCGCGAAGTACCAGGAGGACGTGATCCGGTTCCTCAAGGACCGGCACCCGCAGGTGCTCGAGGGCATCCGGACCAAGAAGGTGCTCGACGCCGAGATCGAGGGCGCGCTCAAGGCCGCGCTCGAGGACTTCGGCAAGAACGTCTTCAAGCCGTAGCAGCCGGCGGGCCCCCGGCGCCGGCCTCGCGGGCCGGCGCCGGGGTGCCGGCGTCACGCTCAGGAGAGAACAGTGGCCTCCCTTCGGGACATCCGGCGCCGCATCCGCAGCGTCAAGAACACGCGGCAGATCACCAAGGCCATGAAGGTGGTCGCCGCGTCGAAGCTTCGGCGCGCGCAGGAGCAGATCGTCGCCGCCCGGCCGATGGCCTACAAGCTCATGGAGGTCATGGCGAGCCTGGCGGCGCGCATCGACCGCGACCGGCATCCGCTCCTCGCCAAGCGCGAGATCCGGAAGGTCGAGGTGGTCGTCATCACGGGCGACCGCGGCCTCGCCGGCGCGTTCAACACGAACATCCTCCGCGAGGCCGACCGGCTCCTCAAACGCGAGAGCGAGGCGGGCCACGAGCCGCGGCTGAACCTGATCGGGCGCAAGGGGCGGGACTACTACCGGCGCCGGCCCTACCCGCGCGACCAGGAGGTGGTCGGCGTCTTCGGCGGCAACATCGACTTCAAGGTCGCGCAGCAGGTCGCCAAGGAGCTGATCGAGCAGTACGCCGACGCCGAGTACGACCTCCTCTACCTCGTGTACAACGAGTTCAAGAACGCCCTGCAGCAGCGGGTCGTGGTGGAGCAGCTCCTGCCGATCGAGCCGGCGCCCGTTCCGGAGGGGACGGTCGCCGTGGACTACATCTACGAGCCGTCGGCCGACGAGATCCTGGACGACCTGCTCCCCCGGTACGTGGAGACCGAACTCTTCCGGGCGCTCCTCGAGAGCCAGGCGGCCGAGCTGGGCGCGCGGATGACGGCCATGGACGCGGCCACGAACAACGCGAGCGAGCTCATCTCGTCGCTCACGCTCCAGTTCAACCGCGCGCGCCAGGCCGCGATCACCAAGGAGCTCATGGAGATCATCGGCGGCGCCGAGGCGCTGAAGTAGCCGAAGCAGCGGACGGGCCCCGGCCGGAGGGCGGGCTCGACCCGCCCGGAGGACGGGGCGGCCGCGTTACGTTCAGGGAGCACAGGAGACTCTACAAGTGGCAACCGTTACGTCGGACGGCGCCCGCACGGGCGAGAAGGTCACGGGCCGGATCACCCAGGTCATCGGCCCCGTCCTGGACATCGAGTTCCCCATCGGCCACCTGCCGCCGATCTTCAACGCCATCCGGGTGACCAACCCGACGATTAGCAACGAGAAGTGGAACCTCGTCCTCGAGGTGGCCCAGCACCTCGGCGAGAACACGGTGCGCTGCATCGCCATGGACTCGACCGACGGGCTGGTCCGCGGGCAGGAGGCGATCGACACGGGCGAGCAGATGACGATGCCGGTCGGCCGCGAGGTGCTCGGCCGCATCCTCAACGTCGTCGGCGAGCCGGTCGACGAGGCCGGCCCGGTGAACGCCAAGCAGCGGCTCCCGATCCACCGGCCGGCGCCCTCCTTCCAGGAGCAGGCGACGACCGTCCAGGCGTTCGAGACCGGCATCAAGGTCGTCGACCTCCTGGCGCCCTATGCGCGCGGCGGCAAGATCGGCCTCTTCGGCGGCGCCGGCGTCGGCAAGACCGTGCTGATCATGGAGCTGATCCAGAACGTGGCGATGCAGCACGGCGGCCTCTCGGTGTTCGGCGGTGTCGGCGAGCGGACGCGCGAGGGCAACGACCTCTGGCACGAGATGAAGGAGTCGAAGGTCATCGACAAGACCGCGCTCGTCTACGGCCAGATGAACGAGCCGCCCGGCGCGCGCGCGCGCGTGGCGCTGTCGGCGCTCACGGTGGCCGAGCACTTCCGCGACTCCGAGGGGCAGGACGTGCTCCTCTTCATCGACAACATCTTCCGGTTCGTCCAGGCGAACTCGGAGGTGTCGGCGCTCCTCGGCCGCATGCCGTCGGCCGTCGGCTACCAGCCGACCCTCGCCACGGACGTCGGTGAGCTCCAGGAGCGGATCACCACGACGACGAAGGGCTCGATCACGTCGGTCCAGGCGATCTACGTGCCGGCCGACGACCTGACCGACCCGGCGCCGGCCACCACCTTCGCGCACCTCGACGCGACCACCGTTCTCTCGCGCGCCATCGCGGAGCTGGGCATCTATCCGGCCGTCGACCCGCTCGACTCGACCTCGCGCATCCTCGACCCGGGCATCGTCGGGCAGGAGCACTACCAGGTGGCGCGGCGCGTCCAGCAGGTCCTCCAGAAGTACAAGGACCTCCAGGACATCATCGCCATCCTCGGCATGGACGAGCTGTCGGAGGACGACAAGCTCACCGTCGCGCGCGCGCGGAAGATCCAGCGCTTCCTCTCGCAGCCGTTCCACGTGGCGGAGGCGTTCACGGGGACGCCGGGCAAGTACGTGCCGCTCAAGGAGACGATCCGCGGCTTCAAGGAGATCGTCGACGGGAAGCACGACGACCTCCCCGAGCAGGCCTTCTACATGGTGGGCGGCATCGACGAGGCGGTCGAGAAGGCCAAGACGCTGGCGGGTCAGTGATGGCGACGCCGGGCAAGCTCGACTTCGAGCTCGTCACGCCCTACCGGCGGGTCCACCACCTGGACGCCGACGAGGTGATCTGCCCGGGCGTCCATGGCGAGTTCGGCGTCCTGCCGGGCCACGCGCCGCTGCTCGCGCGCCTCAAGCCGGGCGTCCTCGGCTTCCGTCAGGGGACGGAGTGGCGCTACGTTGCGCTCACCTGGGGGCTCTGCGAGGTGGCGAACGACCGGGTCTCGGTCCTCGTCACCACCGCCGACCCGGCCGAGGAGATCGACCCGCAGGCCGCCGCGCGGGCGCGCGACGCCGCCGAGGCGAAGCTGAAGGCGCTCGAGCCGGGGTCGGCCGAGGCCGCCGAGGCCCAGACCGAGCTCGAGAAGGCGCTGGCGCAGTTGCAGACGGTGCGCTGGCAAGACTAGGAACCCGAACGATCATCGTGGGGTGGCCTTGAGCTTCGCCTTTCCCCCCTCGACGACGACGCGGAACTCGACCGCGTGCGCGCCGAACTTGCGGGCGATCTGCGGGAGCTGCTGCTTGATCGTGGCGGCCAGCACCTCGGGCTTGAGGCCCGCGGTGGGCTCTCCGGCCTGCTTCTTGGCCGCCAGGAGCTGCCTGTAGAGCGTCTCGATCTCCCTGCCCCCAGGCTCCACGCCGTCCCGGAAGCGCACCGGCCCCTCCGCCTCGGCCGGCTGCGCGGCCGGCTTCGCCGTCGTGGTCTCGCCCCGCTGGCGCTCCTTGAGCTTCAGCCTGAACTTGTCGCGGGCGTAGGTCCCCTCCTCGATCTGCTGCGAGACGCGGGTCCAGTAGGCGCTGAGGGCGTTGAAGTTCGCGGTGAGCTGGCTCAGCCTGAAGGCGTGACCGGTGTTGGTGAGGGTGATCCCGCTGTAGCGCCGGATCACCCTCGCGACCTCCTCGCGGAGCCGGAGCGGCTCCCGCTTCTCGAGGCCGGAGAAGTACTTCTCGTACTGGGCCTTGAGCTCGCGGATCTGGCGCTCGAGCTGCGCGATGTCTTCCGGGATGCCCATCGTGCGTCTGGTCGCCTCGCTCTGGGCCGATGGAGCCCGCTGGCGCCCGGCGGCGACACCGGCCGGAGCGGCGCGGAACCTACCAGACCCTCGGTGGACCCGCAACAACTTTTCTCCCGGGCCCCGTGACGCACGTTTCTCCCGGGCTCGGGGCGCACCTTGACTCCGCGGCCCGAAGTCCTGTAGATTTCACGCCCCCGCACGACCGGCCCCGGGGGCAGCCGCCGCGGCATGCTCCCTGCACCGGGTGCTTGCCCCGGAGGCTACCAGAGCCATGTCTTCACCGGTTACCGCCATCGTCCTCGCAGCGGGCCAGGGGACCCGGATGCGGTCGTCCCGGGCAAAGGTGCTCCACGAGGCCGCCGGCTGGCCGCTGCTGCGCCACGTGCTCGTCGCGGTCCAGGCGCTCGAACCTGCCCGGGTCACCGTCGTCGTCGGGCACCAGGCCGACCAGGTCCGCGCCGCCGTGGCCGACCTCCCGGTCGAGTTCGTCCTGCAGGCCGAGCAGCGCGGCACCGGGCACGCGGTGCTCCAGGCGCGCTCCTCGGTGCTCTCGGCGAACGGTCCGGTCCTCATCCTGTACGGCGACGTGCCGTGTGTCCGCCCCACCACGCTGTCGCGCCTCGAGGACACCTTCCGGCGGTCGGGCCGGCCGCTCGCCATGGCCACCGCTCGGGTGGCCGACCCGGCGGGCTACGGCCGCATCGTCCGCGACGCGAGGGGCGAGGTGCTCCGGGTCGTGGAGCACAGGGACGCGAGCGAGGCCGAACGGGCGCTCGACGAGATCAACACCGGCCTCTACATGGTCGACGCCCGCTTCCTCGCCGCGTGGCTCACCCGCGTCGAGCAGGGCGGGTCGAGGGCCTCCTCGGCGCTCACCGGGGAGGTCTATCTCACCGACCTCGTGGCGCTCGCCGCGCAGCAGGGCGGCGTCGCCCCCCTCGAGGTGGCCGACGCGGCGGAGGTCCTCGGCGTGAACACGCGGGAGGAGCTGGCCCGGGCCGCGGCGCGGCTGCGCGCCGACATCGCGCGGCGCCACCTGGCCGCCGGCGTGACGATCGTCGACCCGGAGCGGACCTACATCGACGCCGGCGTCGAGATCGGCCCGGACACGATCGTCCACCCCGGCGCGCACCTGCGCGGCCGCACGCGCATCGGCGCGGGCGCCACGATCGAGGTCGGCGCCGTCCTCACCGACATGGTCGTCGGCGACGGCACCGAGATCCTGCCCTACTGCGTGCTCGAGCAGAGCGAGGTCGGCGCGGGCGCCCGGCTCGGTCCCCACACCCGGATCCGCCCCGGGTGCCGCCTGGCCGACGGCGTGCACGTCGGCAACTTCGTCGAGCTGAAGAAGACGACGATCGGCCCGGGGTCGAAGGCCAACCACCTCACCTACCTCGGCGACGCCACCATCGGCGCCGGCGTCAACATCGGCGCCGGGACCATCACCTGCAACTACGACGGCGCGCGCAAGCACCAGACGGTCATCGAGGACGGCGCGTTCATCGGCAGCGACTCGCAGCTCGTGGCGCCGGTCACGGTGGGCAAGGACGCCTACGTGGCCTCCGGCTCCTCGGTCACCGACGACGTGCCGCCCGGCGCGCTCGCCATCGCGCGCAGCCGTCAGGTGAACAAGGCAGGCTGGGTCGGCGCGCGCGGCCCCAAACGGAGCAAATAGCGGGACATGTGCGGGATCGTCGGCTACCTGGGCCCGCAGGACGCGGCCCAGGTCATCAT
>DASVDK010000360.1:0-2845 GCA_036381125.1 Thermodesulfobacteriota bacterium
GCACGGGGTCGCCTTCCGGGACGGCGCGCTCTACGTGGCCGAGCGCGGCCGCATCATCCGGTTCGACGACATCGAGGCGCGCCTGACCGACCCGCCGGAGCCGTCGGTCGTCACGACCGACCTGCCGGACGACCGGCACCACGGCTTCAAGACCATCGCCTTCGGCCCCGACGGCCGCCTCTACGTGTCGGTGGGCGTCCCGTGCAACGTCTGCGACCGCAACGCCGACGGCTACGGGCAGATCCGACGGATGCCGGCCGGCGGCGGGCCGTGGGAGGTCGTCGCGCGCGGCATCCGCAACTCGGTCGGCTTCGACTGGCACCCCGACACCGGGGAACTCTGGTTCACCGACAACGGCCGCGACTTCCTGGGCGACGACCAGCCGCCCGACGAGCTGAACCGGGTGAGCGAGCCCGGCCAGCACTTCGGCTTCCCGTACTGCCACGGGGGAGACCTCCCCGACCCCGAGTTCGGCTCGCGGCCGTGCCGTGACTTCGTGCCGCCCGTCCAGAAGCTCGGCCCTCACGTGGCGAGCCTCGGCATGGCCTTCTACACGGGGGACATGTTCCCGCCCGAGTACCGGGGCCAGGTCTTCATCGCCGAGCACGGCTCGTGGAACCGGAGCCGTCCGATCGGGTACCGGGTGACGCTGGTGCGACTCGAGGGGAACCGGGCGGCGAGCTACACCCCCTTCGCCGAGGGGTGGCTCGAGGGGTTCCGGGCGTCGGGCCGGCCGGTCGACGTGCTGGTCGCCCGAGACGGCGCCCTCCTGGTGTCGGACGACGCCGCCGACGCGGTCTACCGGATCGCCTACCGCCGGCCCTAGGTGCTTGACCGTAGAGGGGTTTTGGGTATGATGCCGTCGAACCAGGAGGAGGATCCCATGTATGGCTCGTGATGATCTCATTCAGCTCGAGGGCGTCGTCACCGAAGTGAAATCGACGAACTACTTCACCGTGAAGACCGACTCCGGACCGGTCGTCACCGCTCAGCTCTCGGGCCGCATGCGGAAGTTCCGGATCCGCGTCGTCCAGGGCGACCGTGTGGTCGTCAGCGTGTCGCCGTACGATCCCACCCACGGCCTGATCACCTACCGACCGAAGTAACCTGCCGCTGCTTGCCCCGTACATAGCGGCCGTGTACGCTCGTCATCCATGAGCGACCCGGTCCTCGCCGAGCTGGCCCGCCGGGAGGCGGAGATGGTGGAGATGCTCGGCCGCCTGGTGTCGATCGACTCGGGCAGCTACGACAAGGCCGGCGTCGACGCCGTCGGCGCCGTCCTGCGCGGCTTCCTCGAGGCCGAGGGGGTGGCCTGTCGCGTCCTGCCCCACCCGACCCTGGGAGACTGCCTGATCGCCACGGTCGGGGCCGGCCGGGGCACGGCGCTCCTGATGGGGCACCGCGACACGGTCTTCCCGCCGGGCACCGCTGCCGAGCGCCCCTTCCGCGTGGCCGACGGCGTCGCCACCGGGCCCGGGGTGGCCGATATGAAGGCGGGCCTCGTCATGAACGCCTTCGTGCTGGCCGCCTTCGCGCGAGCCGGCACCCCGGTCCCGCTCGTCGGCCTCTTCAGCGCCGACGAGGAGATCGGCTCGCCCGCCTCGCGGCCGATCATCGAGGCCGAGGCGCGCCGCGCGAGGGCGGTCTTCAACGCCGAGCCGGGCCGGCCGAGCGGCAACGTGGTGGTCCGCCGGAAAGGAGCCGCCTTCCTCGAGGTGCAGGTGGAGGGGCGCGCGGTCCACTCCGGCGTCGAGCCGCAGAACGGCGCGTCGGCCATCGAGGCGCTCGCGCGGAAGATCACCCGCCTCCACGCCCTCACCGACTACGAGGCCGGCGTCACGGTGAACGTCGGCCTCGTCCGCGGCGGGACCGCGGTCAACGTGGTGGCGGCCGAGGCGCGCGCCGAGGTGGACGTCCGCTACCCGACCCCCGAGGCGATGGCGCGGGTGCTCGGCGAGGTGCGCACCATCGTCGAGGCGGTGGACGTGCCGGGGACCCGGGCGCGCCTCGTCGAGCGGGCCACGTTCGTCCCGCTCGTGCCGACCGGCGCCTCGACGCGCCTGTTCGACCTCTACGCCCGGTGCGCGGCCGACGTCGGGCTCACGCTGGAGGGCGAGGCGTCGGGCGGCTCGGCCGACTCCGGCTTCGCGGCGGCCGTCGGCGCGCCCACCCTCTGCGGGACCGGCCCGGTCGGCGGCAATCCGCACCGCCCCGACGAGTTCTGCCGGGTCGGCACGCTGGTGCCGCGCGCGCAGGCGCTCGCCCTGACGATCCTGCGCCTCGGGCGTGCGGCCTGAGGCGGCGCGCCGCGGTCACGCGAAGCGCGCAGGCGAGAGCGGGGCCACGTCGAGCGAGGAGGGCGCGCCCGCCACGATCTCCGAGACCAGCCGGCCGGTGATCGGCCCGAGGGAGACGCCGAGCATCGCGTGCCCGGTGGCCAGGACGACGTTGTCGAGGCCGGGCGGCCGCCCCACGATCGGCAGCCCGTCTGGCGTGCAGGGCCTGAGTCCGACCCACGGCTCGGCCGCGAGCGGCGGCCCGGGGTCGCGCAGGTAGGTGCGCGCGGCCCGCCGGATCGCCTCCACCCGGCGGGGCGAGACCGACAGGTCGATCCCCGCCAGCTCGAGCGTGCCGGCGTAGCGCAGCCGGTCGCCCATCGGCGTGACGGCGACCCTCGCCTCGGCCAGCATGAGCGGCCTCGACGGCCCGCCGGTCGGGCTGGGGCCGGTGAGGCTGTAGCCCTTGGCCGCCTCGACCGGGATCCGCACGCCGAGGTCGCGCGCGAAGGCCGGCGCAAAGGCGCCGGTCGCCACCACGACGGCCTCGCACGGCAGGTCCCCGTCGG
>DASVDK010000361.1:0-10580 GCA_036381125.1 Thermodesulfobacteriota bacterium
GCGCGGGCCCGCCTCGTCCGGGCGATCGAGGGGCTCTAGGAGGGGCCGCGGGTGGGCGCGCGTCTCGTCGGGCACCGTCGGGGCTGGGCGCTGGCCGCCGCGGCGGTCGTCGCGCTCGCGCTCCTGGCGCTCTGGCGCCCCTGGCAGGCGGCGGAGCCGCCCGGGCCATCCGGGGCGCCGGCCGAGGCCGTCCGGTCCGCGGAGGGCCTCGCGACGGCCCTCGTCGAGATGGCCACGGTCGAGGAGGTGACCGAGGCGGTCGGGACCGTTCGGGCGAGCCTGTCCGCCACGGTGTCGAGCCGGGCGACCGGTCGGGTGGCGGAGCTGCGGGTCCGCTCGGGCGATCGCGTCGAGCGCGGGCAGGTCCTCGTCGTCCTTGCGGGCGAGGAGGCCGCCGCGCGCGTCGACCAGGCGCGCGCGGCCCTCGAGGCGGCGGAGGCGGCCCTGGCCGACGCGGAGCGGGAGCTCGCGCGGACGCGCCGGCTCGTCGGCGAGCGGATCATCGCCCGCCGGGAGCTCGAGGCGGCCGAGGCGCGCGCGGAGGTGGCCCGGGCCCGCGTCCGGGAGGCGCGCTCGGCCGTCGGCGAGGCCCGGGCGCTGGCCGAAGACCTCGTCGTCCGCGCGCCGATGACGGGCGTCGTCTCGGAGACGCTGGTCGACGTGGGAGACCTCGCCGCCCCCGGGCGGCCGATCCTCACGGTGTACGATCCGACCCGGCTCAGGCTCGAGGCGCCGGTCCGCGAGTCGCTCGCGCGCCGGCTCGAGCCCGGCCAGCGCGTGCAGGTCGTCATCGACGCGATCGGCGCCGAGGTGGAGGGCACGGTGGAGGTCATCGTGCCGGAGGCCGATCCCGCCGCGCGCAGCTTCCTCGTCAAGACGGCGCTCCCCCGGGTGCCGGGCCTCTATCCGGGGATGTTCGGCCGCCTCCGCTTCCCGACCGGCACCGTCGAGATCCTGGCGATGCCCGGCCGCGCGGTGCAGCTCGTGGGGCAGCTCGAGACGGTGGGCGTGGTCGAGGACGGCGTCGTCCGCACGCGACAGGTGCGGACCGGGCGGACCTACGGCGAGCTCGTCGAGGTGCTCGCCGGCCTCTCGCCCGGTGAGCGGGTGGTCCTGCCGTGACCGCGCGCCGCCGAGGGGTGACCGCGGCGATCGTCCGCCAGTTCATCACGTCGCCGCTCTCGCTCCTCTTCCTCCTGGCCTCGATCGCCGCGGGCGCGGTGGCGCTCCTCGCGACGCCGCGCGAGGAGGACCCGCAGATCAGCGTCCCGCTCGCCGACATCCTCATCCGCATGCCGGGGGCCAGCGCCGAGGAGGTGGAGAACCTCGTCGTCATCAACCTCGAGCGGAAGCTCGCGGAGATCGACGGCGTCGAGCACGTCTACTCGACCGCCCGGCCGGACGAGGCGGTCGTCACCGTGCGCTTCCGGGTGGGCGAGGATCGCGAGGAGAGCCTCGTCAAGCTCTACAACAAGCTCTACTCGAACCTCGACGCGGTCCCGGCCGGGGTGGCGAGCTGGGTCGTGAAGCCGCTCGAGATCGCCGACGTGCCGATCCTCGCGCTCACGCTCTACGGCGAGGACGTCTCCGACTACGAGCTGCGCCGCGTGGCCGACGAGCTGCTCCACAGGCTGCAGGGGGTGACCGACGCCTCCCGCTCGTTCGTCGTCGGCGGGCGCCGGCGCGAGGTGCGGGTGGCGCTCGACCCGGAGGCGCTCGCCGCGCGGGGGCTCGGCGCCCTCGAGATCGCGCGGCGGCTCGACGCGGCGAACGTCAGCCGGCCGGTCGGCGAGCTGACGCGCGAGAACCGGACGATCCAGGTCCGGGCGGGCCCGTTCTTCGAGAGCGCCGAGGACGTGGCCGGCGTGGTCGTCGGGGTCGCCGACGGCCGCCCCGTCTACCTGCGCGACGTCGCGCGCGTGATCGACGGACCCGAGGAGCCGGTGGCGTACAGCTGGGTCGCCGCCGGTCCGGCCGCGGCCACGCGGGGGATCCCCGAGGCGCTGCGCGGCGCCGAGCCGCTCCCGGCGGTCACGCTGGCCCTGGCCAAGCGGCACGGGACCAACGCCGTTGCGGTGGCCGAGGGGCTCCTCGACCAGCTCGAGACGCTCCGGCGCGAGGTGGTCCCGGACGGCATCGAGGTGCTCGTCACCCGCAACTACGGCGAGACCGCCGACGAGAAGGTGAACGAGCTGGTCCGGCACCTCGTGATCGCCGTGGTGACGATCCTCGTCCTGCTCGCCTTCGCCCTCGGGTGGCGCGAGGCGGTGATCGTCTCGCTCGCGGTCCCCATGACGCTCGCGCTCACCCTCCTCGCGAACCTCCTCGCCGGCTACTCGATCAACCGGGTGACGCTCTTCGCCCTCATCCTCTCGCTGGGCCTTCTCGTCGACGACCCGATCGTCGACGTCGAGAACATCCACCGCCACCTGGCCCTGCGGCGCGAGCCGCCGCTCGACGCCACCCTCACGGCCGTCGACGAGGTGCGGCCGCCGACGATCCTCGCCACCTTCACGGTCATCGTCGCCTTCCTGCCGATGCTCTTCGTGACCGGCCTCATGGGGCCCTACATGCGCCCCATGCCGTTCAACGTGCCGGTCGCGATGCTCGTCTCGCTGATCGTCGCCTTCACCGTGACGCCCTGGGCCGCGTACCGGTTCCTCCGGGTGCCCGCGGAGCACGGGGCGGCCGGGGGTCGGCGCGCGGCGGAGCCCCGGCTCGCCCGCGCCTACCGGCGTGCGGTCGCGCCGCTCCTCGCCAGCCGCCGGCTCGGGGTCGCCTTCCTCGCCGCGGTGGCGCTCGCGTTCGCCGGCTCGCTCGCCCTCGTGCCGCTCCGCCTCGTGCCGCTCAAGATGCTCCCCTTCGACAACAAGGACGAACTCCAGGTGGTCTTCGACCTCCCCGAGGGGTCCGCCCTCGAGGCGACCGCCAGGCTGGCCGGCGATCTGACCGACTACCTCCGGACCAGGCCGGAGGTCGCGGCCGCCGTCGCGTACGTGGGCGCGCCGTCGCCCTTCGACTTCAACGGCCTCGTCCGCCACTACTACCTGCGCGAGGCGCCGCACCAGGGGGACGTGCGCCTGGCCCTGGCGCCGAAGGCGGAGCGGCGGGAAGGCAGCCACGCCTTCGCGCTGCGCATCCGGCCGGAGGTCGAGCGGATCGCCCGCGAGCACGGGGCGACCGTGGCCATCGTCGAGACGCCGCCCGGGCCGCCGGTCCTCGCGACGCTCGTGGCCGAGGTCTACGGCCCTCCGCGAGCGTCCTACGCGGACATCGTCGCCGCGGCGCGGCACGTTCGCCGCCTCTTCGAGGCGACGCCCGGCGTGGTGGACGTGGACGACTACATCGTCGCGCCGGACCGGCGCCTGATCGTCGAGGTGGACCGGGCCAAGGCGGCCATAGGCGGCGTCGAGACGCGCGACGTGGTGGACACGCTCGCGCTGGCCGTCGGCGGCGCACAGGCCGGGAGGGTGCACGTGCCGGCCGAGCGGACGCCGCTGCCGCTCGTGGTCCGCCTGCCGCGCGAGGAGCGGAGCGCCCCGCGCGACCTTGCCAGGCTCTCGGTCGCCGGCACGGATGGCCGGCTCGTGCCGCTCGGGGAGATCACGCGGGCGCGCGAGGTCGAGGCGCCGCAGCCGATCTACCGGAAGGACCTCTCGCGGGTGATGTTCGTCCTCGGCGACACGGCGGGCACGAGCCCCGCCGAGGCGGTCCTCGCCCTCCAGGGGGCGCTCGCACGGGACCCGCTGCCCGAGGGGTTCCGGGTGACCTTCCGCGGCGAGGGGGAGTGGCAGATCACCCTCGACGTCTTCCGGGACCTCGGTCTCGCCTTCGCGGCGGCGCTCGTGGCGATCTACGCCCTCCTCGCCGCGCAGACCGGCTCGTTCGTCGTCCCGCTCGTCATCATGGTCGCCATCCCCCTCACGCTCGTCGGCATCCTCCCCGGCTTCGCCCTGCTGAACGCCTTCGGCACGGAGCCGGTCGCCGGGTACCCGAACCCGATCTTCTTCACCGCGACGGCGATGATCGGCATGATCGCCCTCGCCGGGATCGTGGTCCGCAACTCGATCATCCTGATCGACTTCATCGACGCCCGCCTGGCCGAGGGTGGGCGCTCGGTCGCCGAGGCGGTCCTCGACGCGGGCGCGGTCCGGATCCGCCCGATCCTCCTCACGGCCGGTGCCGCGATGCTCGGCGCCTGGGTGATCGTCTTCGACCCGATCTTCTCCGGCCTCGCCTGGTCGTTCCTGTTCGGGATCTTCGCGTCCACGCTCTTCACGGTCGCGGTCGTCCCGGTGATCTACCAGCGCCTCCTCGCGCGCCGGGCCCGCCGCGCGTGAGGGCAGCCGGGGCGCCTGCGGGTGGGACAGTCGCGCCCCGATCGGGGCGCGGCTGTCCCAGGCGACGCGCGGCCGACCGTCCGAACTGCGCGATCTGGCGAGGCTGCCGCTCGTTTCGCCGTTGGCCTCCGGCTTGCACCGGACACCGGCGGCGGGACGGCGCCGCCCGACCCCTTCTTCAGGGGGCCCTGCACCTGCCAGGGGCCCGGACACGGGGTCGAGGCGTGAGCGCGCGCCGGAGGACGGGGGAGAGCGGGGCGCGCGTGACAGCGCTCGAGAGCCATCAGGCACCGAGGCAGATGCCCGGGCGGATCCTCGCCCTGATGCTGCTGCGGGTGCTCGTCATCCTGGGCGGATGCGCCTGGTACGCGCTCGCGTGGCCGGGCCTCGCCGAGCCTCGCCTCGTGGCGGCGATCCTCGTCGCCGTGCTCGCCTACGGCCTGTTCCTCCTCCGGCTGCTCTGGCACGCGCCGGAGCGGGCCCTGCGGTGGAACGCGCCGGTGACGGCGCTCGACATCGCCGCGGCGCTGGCGCTCGTGGCCTTCACGGGCGGCGCGCGGAGCGACTTCTTCCTGGCGATCTACCTGATCGTCGCGATCCAGGCGTACTACTACGGCCTGCGCCGCGGCCTCGTCGTGGCCGTCGGCGCGGCGGCGCTCTACCTCGCCGTCGTCCGGCCGACCGTCGAGCCGTCCGCCTGGCCCGACTACGCCGTGCGCGCCGGCATGGTCGTCGTGACCGCCGTCTGCCTGGGGGTGCTTGCCGAGGCGGAACGGCGGGAGCAGGAGACGATCCGGTCGCTCAACCGGCGGCTCGAGGCGCAGCGCCGGGAGGTGAGGGCGATCCTCGACGGCCTTCGCGACGGGGTCGTGGCGCTCGACCGGCAGTGGCGAGTCGTCGGCTGGAACCGGGCCATGGCCGAGCGCTTCGGGCTCTCGGAGGCGCAGGCGCACGGCCAGCCGATCACCCGGTTCCTCCCGCAGCTTCGCGACGGCGGCCGCGCCGAGCCGCCCGGCCGCCTCGCGGGCGGCGATCCGGCGGAGCGGCTGGTTCACGTCGGGCCGACAGGCGAGCCGATGATCCTGAACATCCGCGCGAGTCCCGTCGCGAACGACGGCGGCGACCGCGACGCGGCCGCCGTGCTCCTGATCGAGGACGCGACCGAGCGGGTCGCCCTGGAGCAGGCCGCCCGGCGGGCCGAGACGCTGGCCGCGATCGGCGCGCTGGCCACCGGGATCGCCCACGAGATCAACAACCCGATCGGCATCGCGACCACACGCATCGAGCTGCTGCTCGAGGACGCCGGCGGCACCGCGCTCTCCCCCTCGGTCCGGGAGGACCTCGCCGTCCTGCGCCAGCAGCTCCTCCGTGCGGGGCGCGTCGCGCGGGGCCTCCTCTCGCTCACCCGCCGGGGCGCCGGCCGCACGGTCGAGGTCGACCTCAACGCCGTGGTCCAGGAAACGCTCCTGCTCGTCGGCAAGCAGGTCCGGGACGAGGGCATCCGGCTGTCGTCGCGCCTGGCGCCGGACCTGCCGCCCGTCCGCGGCGACGGCAGCCAGCTCGCGCAGGCGCTCCTCAGCCTCGTCGACAACGCGCGCGAGGCGATTACCCCGCCGGGAGAGATCGCCGTCGAGACCGGGCCCGACCCGGAGCGGCCCGGATGGGTCTGCCTCCGGGTCCGCGATACCGGGAGGGGGATCCCTCCGGAGCGGCACGAGGCGATCTTCGATCCGCTCTACACCACCAAGCCGGCCGGCACCGGGCTCGGCCTGGCCGTCACGGCGGCCATCGTCCGCGAGCACGGGGGCCAGATATCGGTCGAGAGTCGAGACGGGGAGGGCACGACCTTCACCGTGCGTCTCCCCTCGGGTCGTCCGGACGCGTAGGCGCCGCGCGGCGGACGCCCGCTCCGGGTCCGCGATCGACGCGCACCTCGCGACGCGATCGTCATCGGGCCGCCGGCGTCGTGACGGGAGGGACTCGCATGCACGGTGATCGCGCGTTCCAGGCGGCACGGCCGGTTCCCGGGGGGAGGGCCATCTCCGTCGCGCTCCGTACCGCCCACATCGCCGCCTTCGGCTTCCTCCTCGGCGGTCACGCGTTCGACGCGCCGGAGGCGGCGCTCCGCACCCCTCTCTGGGTCGCCGTCCTCACCGGGGCCGGGCTCATCGCCCTCGAGGTGCGGGCGATCGGCCTGCGGTGGTGCGTGCTCGGCAAGGGGATCGGCGTCGCGGCGAAGCTCGTCGTCCTGCTCCTGGTGCCGTTCTTCTGGGAGGCGCGGGTGCCGCTCCTGCTCCTGGCGATGGCGATCGCCTCGGTGAGTTCCCACATGCCGGCCCGCTTCCGCCACTACTCGATCGTCGAGCGGCGGGTGATCGGCGCCGTCTCGCAGCGGCCGTGATCGGTCCGGGAGCCGTCGGCCGGGCCGCGGGGCCGGCTTGACCCAGGTCAAGGCGCTCCGGGCCGGAACCGGTAGCGTAGAAGGCGGCGCCGCAAGGTGCGGTGAAAGGCGGGGTCGCGATGACAACGCTGGAGACCATGGCGACCGGTCAGTGTGCGGCCCGGCGGGCCGTCCGCCTGGCGTCCGCGCCCGAGGCGCCGCCGCTCGTGCTGCCGGCGGCGCACTTCGCGGCCGCCTTCGGCTTCCTGGTGCTCGCCGGCCTGGCGCTCGTGCGGGCGGCGCCGGCCGTGGCCGCCGGGGCCTTCCTGGCCGGCCCGGTCACGGCCGCCGTCCACCTGGTGACGCTCGGCTGGATCACGCTATCCATCATGGGGGTCCTCTACCAGTTCCTCCCGGTGGCGCTCGGCATCGGGATCGCGAGCCGCCCGCTCGCGTACGCGACGTTCGCCCTGTTCGTCCCGGGCCTCCTCCTCTTCGTGGCCGGCGCCGCCGCCGAGGCGCCGCGGCCGCGCGAGGCCGGCCTCGCGCTCGTCGCCGTCGCGGTGGTCGCCTTCCTCGCGAACCTGGGCCGCACCCTGGCGCGCGTCGAGTCGCGCGGGATCACCTTCTGGGGGCTCGCCGTGGGCGCCGCGAACCTGGCGTTCGTGCTCGTCCTCGGGCTCGCGCTCGGCGCGAGCCTCTCGAACGGCTGGCTCGCGTCGTCGCGCCTCGACGTCGTGGCGGCCCACGTGCACCTCGCGCTGGCGGGGTGGGTGATGCCGGTCGTCGTCGGCGTCTCGCGACGTCTCATGCCGATGTTCCTCCTGGCGCACGACGCCGACATCCGTCCCTCGGCGGCCGCCCTGGCCGGCCTCGGCGCCGGCGCCCCGCTCCTCGCGGCCGGCCTCGGCCTGCGGGCGCCCTGGGCCGCCGCGGTGGGGGCGGGGCTGGTCGTCGCCGCGCTCCTCGCCTTCGCGTTCCAGGTCGGCCTGTACTTCCGGGCGCGACGGCGGCCGCGGGTCGACCCGGGGATGCGGATGGCCGCGACCGCCGTCGGGGGGCTTCTGGCCGCCGTGCTCCTCGGCCCCGCGGTCCTGGTCCTGGGCAGCCGGGAGCCCGGCCTTGCCACCGCCTACGGCACGATCGTCCTCTTCGGCGGCTTCGCGCCGCTCGTGGCCGGTCACTACTACCGGATCGTGCCGTTCCTCGTCTGGTACCACCGCTACTCGCCGCTCGTCGGCCGCGCGCCGGTGCCGAAGGTGTCGGACCTCGTGACGCCGGGGCCGCCGAGTCTCGCCCTCGGCCTGCTGGTCGTCGGGGTCCTGCTCGTCGCCGCCGCGCCGCTCGGCCTCGGGACGGGCGCGGCGAGGACGGGGGGCGTGCTCTTCGCCGCGTCGACGCTCGTCGTGGCCGGGCACATGGCGGCCGTCGCCTGGCCTCGCACGGCGGCCCGGGGAGTCGGGCGGTGAGCGCGCGCGGCGGGCCCGACCCGGCCGAGGTCCTGGCGGCCCTCCGGGCGGTCATCGACCCGGAGATCGGCCTCGACATCGTCTCGCTCGGCCTCGTCTACGACGTCCGGGTCGACGGGGGGAGCGTGACGGTCACGATGACCCTCACCGCGGCCGGCTGCCCCCTCGGCGCGGCGATGCGGGACGGCGTGACCACGGTCGTGGGGGCGCTGCCGGGGGTCGAGACCGTCGACGTGCGGATCGTGTGGGACCCGCCCTGGAGCCCGGACATGATCGACCCGGCGGCGCTCGGGACGCTCTGAGCAGGCAGGAGAGGAGGGGAGCGATGGCAGTGGACGGGACGCGGCCGGAGGCGATTGCTCGCGCGGAGGCCGAAGGCCGGGTGACGGACCTGGACGTGCGACCCGACCTCCTGGCGGGACGGGAGCCGTTCAGCCGGATCATGGCGGCCGTCGCGGGGCTGCCGGCCGGACACGTGCTGCGGCTGCGGGCCATCTTCGAGCCGGTGCCGCTCTACCGGGTGCTCGGGCGCCAGGGCTTCGACCACTGGACCGAGCGGCGGGCGGAGGACGACTGGGTCGTCTGGTTCGTCCGGGGGACGGAGACGGTGGCGGCTCCGCAGCCCGCTCGCGCCGCGGAGCCGGCGGTGGAGGGCGACCCGGCCGTCGTCGTGCTCGACGTGCGCGGCCTCGAGCCGCCCGAGCCGATGACCCGGACGCTCGAGGCGCTCGAGCGGCTCCCCGAGCACGCCTCGCTCCTGCAGATCAACGAGCGGGTGCCCCGGTTCCTCCTCCCGCGGCTCGCCGAGCGGGGGTTCGCCTGGGAGATCCTCCACGAGTCGGCGGACGAGGTGCGGGTGATGATCCGGCGCGCGAGCGGGTAATCGCCGTGAGCGCCGGGGGCCTGTTCGCCGTCGACTCGCGGGGTCGCGTCGTCGAGTGGAGCGACGAGGCGGCCGCGCTGATCGGCGTGCCGGCCTCGAAGGCGCTCGGCCGCCCGTGCCGCGAGGCGGTGGACGGTCGCGACCCTCGCTCGGGGGAGCCGGTCTGCGGGAGGGCCTGCCCGCCGCTCGCCGCGCTCGGCGCCGGACGGCTCGCCGGGAGCGTTCGGCTGCTCGCCGGGCGGACGCCCACCGGACCGCAGCCGGTGCGGTGCGAACTCTTCGCCCTGCCCGACCGTCCCGGCGGCGCGGTCGGCCGCCTCTCGCCGGCGGAGGCCCCTGCGGGCGCCGCCGGCGCGACGGACGGGCGCCGAAGGGCGGACGTCGTGCGCGACCTGTCGGCCCTCGCCACCCTCGCCGCCTCGCTCGCCGCGGACCCCCTTCCGAGAGGGCTCGACCGGACGCTGTCGGTCGTCCGGGAGGCGACCGGCATGGAGTCCGCGGAGGTCTTCCTCGCCGACCCGACGGGGCGCGAGCTGCTCCTGGCCGCGTACTCCGGGCCCTTCCGGCGCGCCTTCTGCGAGGCGCCGCGGCTGCGCCCGGGCGAGGGACTGCCCGGCCTCGTCCTGTCCGCGCGCGCGCCCGAGGCGACGGCGGCGCTCGACCGCGACGTCCGCTACGTCCGGACGTCGGTCACGGCGAAGGGCTTCCGATTCGGCGCGTGGGTGCCGCTCGCCGGAACGGGGGGGCCGGTCGGCGTGCTCGGCGTTGCCTCGAGGCATCCGCGACTCGACCCGGAGCCGGACCGGCTCCGGCTCCTCACGTGGGCCGGGGGCCTGCTCGGGTCGGCGATCGAGACCTGGATGCTCCGGTTCCGGGAGGAGCTGAGGGCCGCCGCGGACGACGCGGAGGCGGGCGACGAGTCGGGGCTCGACCGGCTGCTGCGGGCGCTGCTCGCGCGGGCGATCGAGATGGGGGAGGCCGACGCCGGCGGCGTCGGCCTCCTGGACCGACGCGGCCTCGGCGTGGTGCGGTACGTGACCGACCGGGGGGCCTCGATCGGCGCCTGCCCGGGCCTCCTCGACGGCGCCGCGCCGTTCTGCCCGGTCGTGGCCGCCGGCGTCGGCGCGACCTTCGGCGGCCCGCGGACGTCCTGGCCGCTCCCCTGCCGGCTCGTGCGCCAGGGCGGGGTGGCGCGGTCGTGCCTGCCGATCAGGACCGGTGCGGAGCGTGCGCCGCTCGGCGTGATCCAGCTCGTCCACGCGCGACACCCCCCGTCGCCCCCGACGCGCGACCTGGCGCTCGTCGCCGGCCTGGCGGGCGGGGCGGCGGCGATCCTCGCGCGCGTCCGCGACCGGGTCGATCGTCGCCTGGCCGCCGTCGCGCAGGTCTCGCGCGGCGTCGGGCCGGCGGCCGGCCCGGTCGCGGAGCCGGGGCGCACCGAGCCGTACCTGGTCGCACGCTGCCTCGGCCCGTTCGAGCTGCGTCGCGGCGGGGTCCTCGTGACGCCG
>DASVDK010000362.1:0-24474 GCA_036381125.1 Thermodesulfobacteriota bacterium
CTCGCTCGAGGTGGCCGCGGGGGAGATCTGCGTGCTGATCGGGCCGTCCGGCTCCGGCAAGACGACCACGATGCGGATGATCAACCGGCTCGAGCTGCCGACGGCCGGGCGCATCACGGTCGGCGGGCGGGACATCGCGGCGCTCGACGACGTCGAACTGCGGCGCGGGATCGGCTACGTGATCCAGCAGGTCGGGCTCTTCCCGCACATGACCGTGGCGGACAACGTGGCGATCGTGCCGCGCCTGCTCGAGTGGCCGGCCGACAGGCGGCGCCGCCGCGCCGAGGAGCTCCTCGAGCTGGTCGGCCTCGAGCCCGCGCGGTTCGCGGATCGCTATCCGCGGCAGCTCTCGGGGGGGCAACAGCAACGGGTCGGCGTCGCGCGGGCGCTGGCGGCCGACCCGCCGATCGTCCTGATGGACGAGCCGTTCGGCGCGGTCGATCCGATCACGCGCAAGCAGCTCCAGTGGGAGCTCCGGCGAATCCAGGCCGAGGTGCACAAGACGATCGTCTTCGTCACGCACGACATCGGCGAGGCGTTCCTGCTCGGCGACCGGATCGTGCTCATGGCCGACGGCCGGATCGTGCAGCACGGCGCACCCCACGACCTGCTTCGCCGTCCCGAGGACCCGTTCGTGACCAGCTTCATCGGCGAGAACCGGGCCGCGGGGATGCTCCAGTACACGACCCTCGCGGAGCTGGCCCGGCCGGCGACCGAGGGCCCGCGGCCGGGCGTGGAAGCCCTTCCGGCGACGCTCTCGGTGCTCGACGCGCTCAGGCGGCTCGGCCGGCGCCCGGACGAGGCCGGGGACGCCATCTGGGTGGCCGACCCGGCGGGCGGGCCGGCCGGCCGCCTCACCTACCGGGACCTCGTCGTCGCGATCGGCGAGGCGATGGCGGACGATGCGCTACCTCGTTGAGCACCCGCAGCGCGTGCTCGAGCTCGCGCTGCAGCACCTCGAGATCGTCGCCGCCTCCGTCCTGGTCGCCGTCCTCATCGGCGTGCCGGTGGGCGTCCTCGTGACGCGCCTGCGGTGGCTCGAGGGGCCGGTCATGCACGTCGCCGGCGTCCTCTACACCGTCCCGAGTCTCGCCCTCTTCGCGGTGCTCATTCCCTTCACGGGGCTCGGCGCGCGGCCGGCGATCGTCGCGCTGATCCTCTACTCCCTGCTCGCGATCATCCGCAACACCGTGGCCGGGATCGATGCCGTCGACCCCGCGACGCTCGAGGCGGCACGGGGCATGGGCATGACCGGCACCCAGCGCCTCTTGCTCGTCGAGCTGCCGCTCGGGCTTCCGATCATCCTGGCCGGCGTGCGCCTCGCCGCCGTGGCGGCCATCGGGATCGCGACCGTGGCGGCGTACGTGGGCGCCGGCGGCCTCGGCCTGCTCATCTTCGACGGCCTGCGCACCCTCGACGCGGACCGCGTGCTCGGCGGCGCCCTGGCGACGTCGGCCATGGCGCTCGCCGTCGACGCCGGCCTGGCCCGGCTCGGCGGCAGGCGCCGCGAGGACACCGCGCAGGCGACCGGCGGCTGAGGAGATTCCCGATGGGCAACCCGTTCGGCTTCGTGGCCTACATCCTGGAACACCCCGAGAGCTTCCTCGAGCTACTCCGGCAGCACGTCGAGCTGACCGCCCTGTCGGTCCTCTTCGGCGTCCTCGCCGCCCTCCCGCTCGCGGTCCTGGCCAGTCGCATCAACGCGCTGGCCGGCCCGATGACGTGGCTCGCCGGCGTCGGCCAGACGATCCCGAGCCTCGCCATCCTCGCCCTCGTCCTGCCGTTCCTCGGCATCGGGTTCGCGCCGTCGCTCTTCGCGCTGACGATCCGCGCGCTCCTGCCGATCTTCCTGAACGCCTACGTCGGCATCCGCGGCGTCGACAAGGCCGCGATCGAGGCGGCGCGCGGGATGGGCATGAACGGCGCCGAGCGGCTCTTCCTCGTGGAGCTCCCGCTGGCGGTCCCGGTCATCCTGGCCGGCGTCCAGACCGCGACGGTCCAGAACGTCGGGGTCGCCACGCTCGCGGCCTTCATCGGCGGCGGGGGACTCGGTGACCTGATCCTCCAGGGGCTCGCCATGGTCGACACGCCGGTGCTCCTCGCCGGCGCCGTGCCGGTCGCGCTGCTCGCGATGCTGGCCGACGTCGGGATGCGGCGCATCGGCCGCCTGCTCACGCCGGGCGGCCTGCGGGCGGCGCGCGCATGAGCGCGGGAGCCCGGACGCGTCGGGTCGCGCAGTTCGCGCGCGACGTCCGCTGGGCCGATCTGCCCGCGGCCGTGCAGGCACAGGCGGTTCGCTGCCTGCTGGACCTCTGCGGCTCGGCGGTCGCCGGCAGCCTCACCCCGGTCGCCCGGATCGCCGCCGCGTACGCCCGGGCGGCGCACGGCCCGGGCGGGGCGACCATCATCGGCGCCGACAGCGGCAGCACACCGGTCGGCGCGGCGCTCGCCAACGGCTTCGCCGCCTCGGCGCTCGACATCGACGACGGCTACCGCCCCGTCAAGGGGCATCCGGGCGCGGTCGTCCTGCCCGCCGTCCTCGCGGCCGCCGAGCAGGCCCGCGCGAGCGGCTCCGAGTTCCTGACGGCGCTCGTCGTCGCCTACGAGGTCGCCATGCGCGCCGGACGCATCCTGCACCCGCTCTACGGCTTCTACCACGGCACCGGGGCCTGGGGGCCGGTCGGCGCGGCGGCCGGCGCGGCGCGCCTCCTCCGCCTCACGCCCGACGAGACCTGGCACGCGCTCGGCATCGCCGAGTTCCACGCGGCGATGACCCCCGAGATGCGGTCGGTCGACCACCCGAGCATGCTCAAGGACGGCATCGGGTGGGGCGCCATGGTCGGGCTCGCCTCCGTCGGGCTCGCGGCCGCGGGCTTCACCGGGATCCCGAGCCTCTTCGACGCCGGGCCCGAGGGCGCCGCGCTCTGCGAGAGCCTTGGCCGCGACTACCTGGTCCTGGATCTCTACTTCAAGCCGTACCCCTGTTGCCGGTGGGCGCAGCCGGCGGTCGAAGGGGCGCTCGCGGCCGCGCGTGCCCTGGGCGTGCGGGGCGACGAGATTGCCCGGGTCACGGTGTACACGTTCGAGGCGGCGACCCACCTGCGCGCCGTCGCGCCCCGGACCACCGAGGAGGCGCAGTTCAGCCTCCCCTGGCCGGTCGCCTGCGCGCTCCTCGGCGGCACCGTCGGGCCTGCCGACGTGCTCGGCGCCGCCCTCGAGGATGCCGCCCGCCGCCGGCTCGCGGCCCGCGTGGCGATCGTCGAGGAGCCGGAACTCTCCCGGCAGTTCCCGGCGCGGGCCCTGGCCCGGGTCGAGGTCGAGACGGCCGACGGCCGCCGCGCCCGCTCCGGCGTGGTCGCCGCGCGCGGCGACGCCGACGCCCCGCCCGCCGACGCCGAACTGCGGGAGAAGTTCCATCGCCTCGCCGACCCCGTCCTCGGGACCTCCGGCGCGCGTTCGCTCGCGGCCGCGGTCGAGGACCTGCCCGGGGCCGAGAGCCTGGACCGTCTCCTCGAACGGCTCCGCGTTCCTGCGCCGGCTCCATCGGGCGGCGCCCCACTCGCTACCAGGAGGTTGCCGTGATGAACCATCGGACGCTCCTCGCCGCGCTCGTGGCTGCCCTCCTCGCGGCCGCCGCGCTCCTTGCGCCGACCGCCGACGCCGGTCAGGCCGGGAAGACGGTCACGGTCGGCTCCAAGAACTTCACCGAGCAGCTCATCGTGGGCCAGATGGTTGCCGCGCTGCTCGAGCACGCGGGCTACCAGGTCGATCGCAAGCTGAACCTCGGCGGCACCGCGGTGGTGCACCAGGCGCTCGTCAGCGGCGACGTCGACGTGTACGTCGAGTACACGGGGACCGGCCTCACGGCGCTGCTCAAGCTTCCCGTGCAGACCGACCCGGAGCAGGTGTTCCGCACCGTCAAGAAGGAGTACGAGAGCCGCTTCAAGGCCACCTGGCTCGAACCCTGGGGCTTCAACAACACCTACGCGCTCGCGATGCGGGCGGACAGGGCCAGGGCGCTCGGCGTGAGGACGATCGCCGACCTCGAGGACAAGGCGCAGGATCTCACGTTCGGCGGGACGCAGGAGTTCATCACCCGGCCGGACGGCCTGCCCGGCATCGAGAAGACGTACGGCCTCAAGTTCAAGCAGGCGCGCGGGATGGACTTCGGCATCATGTACCAGGCCGTCGCCTCCGGCCAGGTCGACGTCGCCTCCGCCTTCGCCACCGACGGCCGCATCGCCGCGCTCGACCTCGTGACGCTCGAGGACGACCGGCGGTTCTTCCCGCCCTACTACGCCGCCCCGGTCGTCCGGCAGGAGGTCATCGGCAGGGACCCGAGGATCGCCGAGGTCCTCAACACGCTCGCCGGCAAGGTCGACGACGACACGATGCGCAGGCTGAACGCCCAGGTGGATCAGGAGAAGAAGGAGCCGGCGGACGTGGCCCGCGCCTTCCTCAAGGAGCGGGGCTACATCAACTGACGGAGGCGCCCGATCTCGCGTCTCCGACGCCGCACGGGCCCGAGGCGCCGCCGCGGCAACGGTCAGCGCACGGCCAGGACGACCGATCCGGCGAGGAGCGCGCCCATCGCGACGTCGAAGGCGCGGCGGGCGCGCTCGGTGCGCAGGAGCCGTTGCGCGGTGGCGCCGAAGGCGAGCCACACGAAGCAGCAGGGCGAGGACGCCACGACGAACAGGCCGCCCAGGGCCGACGCCTGCGCGAGGGCGCTGCCGGACCCGGCGTCGAGGTAGGCCCCTGCCGCGGCGGCGCAGACGAGCCACGACTTCGGGTTGACCCACTGGAACGCCGCCGCGCCGACGAAGCCGACCGGCGTCTTCCCGTCCCCCACCGCCGCGCCGCCGCGACCCGCGGTCGCGATCCGGAAGGCGAGCCACAGCAGGAAGGCGGCGCCGATCCAGTTGAGCGCCCGCAACACGGCGGGACTGGCGAGGACGACGCTGCCCAGCCCGAACGCCACGACCGCCATCATCAGGCCCATGCCGATGGTCACCCCGAACAGGCAGGGGAGTCCGCGCCGCACGCCGACCCGGGCGCCGGTCGCCGTCAAGAGGAGGTTGCTCGGCCCCGGCGTGCCGGCGGCGACGGCCGCGAAGAGCAGGAACGCGGCGGCCCGGTCCGGCGTCATACTGTCGCACGAGGAGGCGGAGCCATGGCCGACAGGCTACGCGGCGACGGCGGCGCCGGTCTTGAACGATCGTGCGGGACGCGGCGGCCGGACTGGATTCGCAGCCGGGAGCTGGGGGACGGCGTGCAGGCGCTCCAGGCCTGGTTCGCCGGCCGCGGCTTCGACCGGCACCGCCACGACACCTACGCCATCGGCCTGACCGACGCCGGCGTGCAGGCCTTCGACTATCGCGGCGTCGCCCGGGCCAGCACCCCCGGCAAGGTCGTCGTGCTGCACCCGGACGAGGCGCACGACGGCCGCGCCGGCACGCCGGACGGCTTCGGCTATCGGATCGTCTACGTGGCGCCCAGGCGGATCCGGGAGGCCGCTCGCGCGATCTGCGGGCGTCCCTGCGCGCTCCCCTTCGTGCGCGAGCCGGTGACGACCAACGCGGCGCTGGCGGGCGCGATCGAGGCCGCGTTCCGGTGCGTCCCGGAACCGCTCGCGATCGACGTCCTGGTCCTCCGGCTGGCCGACGCGCTGGTCGGCGCCGACCCGTCGGCCGGCGGGCGCGCCGCACCGGTCCGCCTCGACGGCCGCGCGGTCGCCCGGGCGCGACAGTTCCTCGACGCGGAGACGACCCGCGTGGTGAGGTCGTCCGAGCTGGAGGCGGTCGCCGGCCTGACGCGGTACGAGCTCGCTCGGCAGTTCCGGGCGGCCTTCGGGACCAGCCCCTATCGCTATTCCCTGTTGCGGCGTCTCGACGAGGGGCGGGCGCAGCTCCGCCGCGGCCGGCCGCTCGCCGACGTGGCGCTGGCCGTGGGCTTCGCCGACCAGGCGCACTTCTCGCGGATGTTCAAGGCCGCCTTCGGCGTCACCCCCGCAGGCTACCGGGCGCTGGAAGCGAATCGGGCGTGAGCGTCGGTTGCCCGATCGGAGCGAGCCGCCCCTCGCACCACTGCGCGAGGCTCGCGGCGCAGCCCCGATCGGCTGGCTCCGGGCCCTCGTCTGGCCGGCGAGCACCGGCGCCGAACCGTCTCACCCGTCGGCGACGGGGACGGCCGGGCGCCGGGTGAACCGGACCGCGAGGCGACTTCAGAACGCGAAGCGCCGCAACCCGCCGTCCACGTGGATCACCTCGCCCGTGATGTAGCCCGCCCTGGGCGAGGCCAGGAAGGCGACGAGGTGCGCCACGTCCCGGGGCTCGCCGAAGTGGCCGAGCGGGATGTTGGCCTTCGCGAACGCCTCCCGATCCTCGGGCGTCGGGTGGAGGCGCTCGACGATCTGCTCGCTCATGATCCGGCCGGGCGGGATGGAGTTGACGGTGATGCCGTAGGGGCCGACCTCCCGCGAGAGGCCCTTGGCCCAGGCGTGCACCGCCGCCTTCGCGGCGTTGGCGGCGTTCATCCCCCGGGGCTCGGACGAGCCGGTGATGTTGACGATCCGGCCCCATCGGTGCTGGCGCATGGAGGGGAGAAGCGCGTGCGTGAGCCGCCGCAACGCCACGAAGTTGACGGCGAAGGCCTCCGTCCACTGCTCCTCGGTGGCGTCGACCGGCAGCGGGCGCGAGCCGCCCGCGCTGTTCACGAGGATGTCGGCGCGCCCGAACGCGCCGAGGACGCGGTCGCGGACGAGCGTGTGGGCGTCCGGCGTGCCGAGGTCCACCGCAACGACGAGCGGGCGGGGCGCTCCGGAGGCGGCGAGGTCGTCCGCGAGTCGCTCGAGGCGCTCGGCGCGTCGCGCCACGACGGCGAGCTGCACCCCTTCGGCCGCCAGCACCTCGGCGACCGCGTGCCCGATGCCCGCGCTCGCCCCGGTCACGACCGCTACCCGACCACGTAGCTCCAGGTCCACGTCACCGCCCTCCTGCCGCGGTCCCGCCCGCGGCCTCGTGCCATGGTCGATCGACCCCTTCCCGGCGCAGGCCTCCGAGCAGCTCGGCGACGGCGCCGGCCGACAGCGTCTCGATGCGCGCGAGCGCCTCGAGCGTGCGCGACACCCCGGCCGGCCCGAGGAGGAGGCCGAGGCACCCGCGAGCCTTGTCCGCGAGGAGACGCCCCTCGATCGGCCTGCCCCAGATGCCGGGCGGCCCATCGCACCGGCGCTCGAGCGACCGGCCGTCGGCGAGGGTGACCTCGACCCGCACGTGCATCCGGTCGAAGCGGCCCTCGATGGCCGGGTCCTGGACCAGCTCGGTGCGGGCGAGCAGGCGCTCCATGTCGTCCGCGAAGCGGCGGGCGTCGGTGAAGCTCTCGATCCCCACCCGCCCGTCGAGCAGCGCGACGGCGGCCGCGTACTGGAAGCTGAACTTCCCCGCCAGGCCGCCGGCCGGCCTCGGCCGATCGACGTACGGCATGACGGGGGTGGTGATGCGCACCCGCTCGATGCCGGCGCCCGGCGGCAGCGCGGCGTGCAGGTCGAGCGCGGCGGCGATGGCGAAGTGCGTGCCGTACTGGCTCGGGAACACCTTGAAGGCGGGCCCCGGGTCGACGACGTGCAGCGTCTCGACCGGCGCGACGAGGCGCGACGGGTCGAAGGCCTCGCCGAAGAACGCGTAGCCGAAGCCGCGGCGGCCGGCCAGGGCGTCGGGGTCGGCGGTGAACCCGCGGCCGGCGAGGAGGGCGGCGTCGAGCCCCGCGGCCGCGGCGTCGCCGCAGTGGAGCCCCTTGGTCATGCTGCCGACGTTGACCAGCACCGCCCCGGCCCGCGACGCGGCGATCCCGAGGGCGTGCGCGAGCCGCTCGGCGTCGAGCCCGAGGAGCACGGCGCTCGCCGCGGCGGCGCCGAGGGGGCCGACCACGCCCGGCGGATGGAACGTGAGCTGTGCGGGCTCGTACTGGCCCGACGCGAGCCGCAGCCGCGCCTGCGCCTCGATGCCGACGGCCAGCGCGAGGAGGAGCCGCTCGCCGTCGGGGACCGCCCGCGCCGCCGGCCCCGGCAGCTCGACGCCGCGCGACAGGGTCTCGCCGAGGGCGAGGATCGCCGGCAGCGTGGTGGAGACGGCGTGGTTGGGCGGGTTCCACATCGGCTCCCAGTCGAGGACGTGCATCGCCGCCCCGTTCGTCCGGGCGGCGGCGACCGGGTCGGTGCGGAAGCCCTGGCCGATGACGGTGGCGACCGGCGCGCCGCCGGCGGCGGCGGCCTGCGCCGCCAGGAGGCGCGGCCCCTCCTCGAGGCTGCCGGCCGCGGCGATGGCGACGCCGTCGACCACGAGATCGCGGCACGTCGCGCGCTCGGCGTCGGTCAGCCCGCGGGCGGCGACGGTGAGGAGCAGCCGGGCGAAGTCCGCCGTCAGGCTCATGCCGCCGGCCGCTCGAGAAGCCCGAGGAGGTCGCCGGCGGACCACCGGTCGAGGTCGCCGACGGCGGCCTCGACGCGCCCCGCCCCCGCCTCGCCGAGGATCGGCGCGGCCAGCGCCCGGAACTTCGCGCGCAGGGCGGCGTCGCGGCCGGGGTTGGCCGGCGACCCGGACGGGTCGAGCACGTCGACGCGACGGAACCGGCCGGGCGCCTCCTCGATCTCGACCCAGCCGGCGAAGCGGCCGGGATAGATCGCGTCGAGCGCCGGGTCGTGGACCACCTCGATCGACTCGGCCAGGGCGGTGACGGTCCGGTCGGCGATGCGGTCGGGCGCGAACTGCCGCGGCAGGACCGCGCCGTCGGCGAGCGCCACGGCCACGCAGTAGCGGAGGCTCATCTGGGCGTTGAGGGCGGTGCCGGGGCGGTAGGGGTAGCCGCACTGGACGTCCACCACGCGGGCGACGCCGGCGCGCACGCGCGCCCCGGGCCGGTAGCTCCCCCGGAGGGCGAGCGCGGCGTCGATGTGGGGGTGCACGCTGCCGCAGCACGAGTACGGCTTGAAGGTCGTCTCGGCGGCGTGCCAGGCGGCGCCGAGACCGCCGACGAGGCGCCCCGGATCCGAGTGGTCGGAGAAGGCCTCGAGGAGCCCGCCGTCGGCCGCCTCGTACACGCTGGTCGGCCCGGTGAAGCCGAGCGCGGCGAGCTCCGCCGCGAGGACGCCCGACTGCGCGGACCGCCCGGGATGGAACCGCTTGCTCATCGACCCGTCGGCGTTGAAGGCGAAGAGGCCGGCGGACTGGGTGCCGGCGAGGCCGAGCGCCCACGCGGTCCGCTCCGCGTCGAAGCCGAGGAGGATGGCCGCCGCCGCCGCCGCGCCGAACGTGCCGCAGACGCCGGTCAGGTGCCAGCCGCGCAGGCGGGCGTGCGACGGCTCGAGGGCGAGCGCCGTGCGGATCATCACCTCGTAGCCGGCGACGATGGCCGTCTCGAGCCGCTCCCCCCCGGCGCCGTACGCCTCCGCCGTGGCGAGCGCCGCCGGGACGACGACCGCGCCGGGGTGGAGCTTCGCGTTGTGGAAGTCGTCCAGCTCGAAGGCGTGGGCGGCGACGCCGTTGACCAGCGCGGCGTCGCTCGGGCGCAGGTTGCCGCGGCCGCTCCCCCACCGGCGGGCCAGCGGCGCCTCGCCGCCGGGCGCCCACCGCGACGCCCAGTCGGCGACGATCCCGGTCCACGGCTGGTCCATGCCGGCGAGGCCGACGCCGAGCGTGTCGAGGACGAAGAGGCGGACGGCGCGGCGGACCGGCTCCGGGACGTCCTCGTGCCGCAGCCCGGCCAGCCAGCCGGCGACGGTCCTCGTGACCCCCTCGCTCACGCGGCGACTCCCGACCGGCGGTAGAACACGTAGCCCTCGAAGAGCCGGCGCGCGGTGCGGTAGACCGTGGCGTACTCGGCCCTGAAGCCGGCGCCGGGCCCCCCCGCCCCGTTGCGCGTGACCGCCGCGTTCACGACGGTGACCCCCGACGCGTGCGCGATCCGGATGTCCGCATCCGGCCTGGCCGGCGGGGCGGCCAGCTCGTGGGGGAGGCTCCCCTCGATGCGCGTCGCGACGGCGAGGCACATGGCGCCGGTCAGCGGCACGGCCCGGTGGGGCTGGCCGATGGAGATCATCCGCACGGCGATGTCCATGTCCTCGGGCGCGAGCGTCCGCCCCGACAGCGTCGTGGCCGGCCGCGGCGCCGCCACCATCGCCACCTTGGGCACGCTCGGGATCGCCCGCGCGCGCTCCGGGTCGGGCGCGAGCCCCATGGCCACCGATGCGGCGCAGCGGATGGCCTCGAGGCGCGCCATCCGCTCGCGGTCCCGCTCCAGCGCCTCGGGGGCCTCGCTGCCGTCGCACCCCAGGTCCGACGCCGCGACGAAGACGCAGGGGTTGGCGGCGTCGACGAGGCTCGCCCGGACGCGGCCGACGCCGGCGACCTCGAGGACGTCCACCGGCCGGCCGGTCGGCAGGAGCCGGCCCGTCTTCGCGCCGCCGGGGTCGGTGAAGTCGAGCCGGATCGGCGCCCCCGCCCCGGCGACGCCGTCCAGCACGAAGTCGCCGTCGACGGCCGCCCGGTCCCCCTCCAGGTCGAAGCGGGCGACGATGATCTTCCGCGTGTTGGTGTTGTGGATCCGGACCGTCGCCCGTCGGCCGGTCGCCCGGACGATCCCCTCGTCGACGCTGAACGGGCCGATCGCCGACGACATGTTCCCGCAGTTGCCGCTGTAGTCGACCGATGCCTCCCGGACCGACACCTGGCCGAACGTGTAGTCGACGTCGGCGTCCGGCCGGCTCGGCGGGCCGACGATGCAGACCTTCGAGAGCGACGAGATGCCGCCCCCCATGCCGTCGAGCTGCCGCCCGTTCGGATCGGGCGAGCCCATGGCGGCGAGGAAGAGCCGGTCCCGGGCCGCCGCGTCGGCCGGGAGGTCCTCGGCGCGGAAGACGATGCCCTTCGATGTCCCGCCGCGCATGAAGACGGCGCGGACCTTCCCCTGCGCCACGTCGGTCCCCCTAGCCGCGCGCGAGGCGGGCGGCCGAGGCGCCCGCGAGGCGCCCGAAGACGGCGCCCGAGGTGAGGCCGGTCCCGCCCGGGTAGTTGTAGTGGAAGATGTTGCCGACCATCTCGCCGCAGGCGAAGAGCCCCGTGATGGGACGCCAGCCGGTGTCGAGCACCCGCGCCTGGTCGTCGATCTTGAGGCCGCCGAACGAGAAGGTGATGCCGCCGGTGCAGGGATAGCAGACGAACGGCGGGGTGTCGAGCCGCTGGGCCCAGTTGGACTTGGGCGGCGTGAGCCCCTTCGTGCACATGCCGTCGAGGATGCCCGGATTGAACGTCCCGTGGCCGGCCGCCGCGTTGTACTCGTCGAGCGTCCGGCGGGCCGTCGCGCGGTCGATCGGCAGCTTCTCGAGCAACCCGTCGAGGGTGTCGGCCACGATCGGCTCGCTCGTGGCGTAGCGCCCCTCGAGCAGGTGCACGACCTTCTGGTCGAAGATCTGGTAGGCGACCGAGTCCGGCTGGTTCAGGATGATGCCGCCGAACTTCGCGTAGGTGAAGAACTGGAAGTCCTCCGCCTCGTCGACGAACCGGAGGCCCGCCTTGTTGAGCATCACGCCGTAGGGGTACGAGAGCCGGTTCGTCTTGTCGGTCAGCTCCGACACGCCGTACGGAGGGCTGTCGGCGTTGATGGGGGTGGCGTGGCAGCCGCTCCACTGGCCGATCGGCATCGCGCCGATCTCGAGCGCCATGCGCAGGCCGTCGCCCTGGTTGTGCCGCGTGCCGCGCACCTTGGCGTGATCCCAGGGCCGGCCGAGGTACTGGGCGCGCCAGGCCTGGTTCGCCTCGAAGCCGCCGCAGCCGAGCACGACGGCCCGCGCCGGGATCGTCTCGATCCCCGCCGGGCCCTGGACCTCGATGCCGCGGACGTGGCCGGCGGCGTCCTGCACGAGGCGGCTCGCCCGGCTGTCGTAGCGGATCTCGACCCCCTTCGACTCGGCGATCGCGAACCACGAGCGCGACAGGCCGACCCCCTCGTGCACCGCGCGGATCACGGCCCCCTTCGGCCACTTGATCTTGCCGTCCACCTTGACGCCGCCGAGCGAGACGGCCGGCTCCATCTCGATGCCGAGGCCGGCCATCCAGCGGACCGTGGCGTAGGAGTTGCCGATCAGGATGCCGGACAGCTCCGGGTCGGAGCGGCCGTTGGTGACCCGCAGGAGGTCCTCCCGGAACGCCGACGCCGGGTAGGTCTCGATCCCCTCGAGGAAGCCCTCGAGCTTCGCGGCGCTCGGGCACACCTCGAGGATCTGGTCGACGGAGTCGTAGGCGAAGCGCAGGAGGCCGCCGCTGAAGTGCGTGTTGCCGCCGCGCGCCTCGCGCGGCGCCTTCTCGAGCACCAGCACGCGGGCCGCCCCGCTCTCCTTCGCCGATACCGCTGCCGCCAGCGCCGCGTTGCCGGCGCCCACGACGACCACGTCGTACGCCTTCCCCTTCGATGCCCGTCCGCTCACCGCAACCCTCTCCTCAGTCGTGTCCTGGATCCGACCACTTCTCGAGCATTCGCGCCCACGCGGCAGCGCGCCGTGCGGCCGCTCGACGCGGTTCGCACGTCCCGCCCCGCCGGCCGGCCTCGGCAACGGCCGCCGCCCGGTCCGTCCTCGAGCTCGC
The DNA here is from genome assembly GCA_036381125.1 of Thermodesulfobacteriota bacterium. GTDB lineage: Bacteria > DASVDK01 > DASVDK01 > DASVDK01 > DASVDK01 > DASVDK01. The sequence continues at coordinate 12,636 of DASVDK010000362.1, forward strand.
GGTCCCGCGGACGGCTCCGCAGAACCGCATGGCGGACGCGGCCCGGCCTCACCTGCGAGGCGCGCGACTGCGCCCCGACTCGCCCGGAATTCCGCTTGACCTTACCATGCGAATGACGTTTCATACAAGAACGTATACTCGCGTATCCGCCTGTATACACTTGAGCATGGAGGCGTGTGGCCGGAACGACACGCAAGCGGCGAGCCCGTCGCGTCCGGAGTTCTCGTACCGCGCTCGACGCGACGCGGCCATCCCGGCACGGGCTCGGGGCTCCCGGTCCGACGCGAAGGCGGAGAGGGTGAGCCGAGACGGGGCGAACCGCCGGCACCCGATCTCGTGTCGCCGCGTGCGGCGGCGAGTCGGCGACGCGACGATGGACGCCCCCGACACCGACCCCGGCCGAGCCCCCCGTGGCCTCCTCGTGCGACGGCTCGACCCGCCGGCGCCGGAGCGCCCGGCCGGCGGGGGCCGCATCGGGGACTTCTGCTTCTCGGGCACGAAGCGATGAGCGAAGCCGAAACGAAGCGACTGGCGAGCGCGGCAGGGCTCGCGAGACTGGATGCTCGCCACCTGGACCAGCTCGCCAGGAGCATCGACAAGAGCCGCTCGCATACGAGCCGGCTGCCGAAGGACCTGGCCTGGAACGAGGAGGTCGCCTTCACGTTCCGACCTCGCCCCAACCTCAGGACGAACCGGTGACCGAACTGGCCTTCGTCGGCGTCGCTCGCGCGGCCGAGATGATCCGGGCGAAGGAGCTGTCGCCGGTCGAGTATACGCAGCAGCTCCTCGCCCGGATCGACCGGATCGATGCGCGGCTGCACGCGTTCCTGAGCGTCTGTGCGGATCGCGCGCTCGCCGCGGCCCGAGAGGCGGAGCGCGAGATCATGGCCGGCGCCTACCGCGGGCCTCTGCACGGCGTCCCGTTCGCGCTGAAGGACGTCATCGATGCGGCCGGACTGAGGACCACCGCGCATTCGAGGCTCCTGAGGGAGAACGTCGCTGCGGAGGACGCCTTCGTCACGTCCCGGCTGCGCGCGGCCGGGGCCGTGCTCCTCGGAAAGCTGTCGACCCACGAGTTCGCCATCGGCGGTCCATCCTTCGACCTGCCCTGGCCGCCCGCCGTCAATCCGTGGGGTACGCGGCGCTTTCCGGGAGGATCGTCGAGCGGCTCCGGCGTCGCGGTGGCCGCGGGACTGGTGCCCGCATCGCTCGGCACGGACACGGCCGGATCGATCCGGAATCCCGCGTCGATGTGCGGCGTGACCGGCATGAAGCCGACGTACGGACTCGTCAGTCGACGCGGCGTCTTCCCGCTGGCCTATTCGCTCGATCACGTCGGCCCGATCACCCGCTCCGTCGAGGACAACGCGCTGGTGCTCCAGGCCATCGCGGGCCACGACCCGGGGGACCCCGGCAGCGCGTCGGTCGCGGTGCCCGATTACTCGGCCGACCTGCACCGCGGCGTGGCGGGCGTTCGGATCGGGCTGGTGCGCCACTTCTACACGGAAGACGCCGAGCCGGCGGACCGGGAACAGATCGCCGCCATCGATGCCGCGGTGGCCGTCTTCCGGGATCTCGGGGCCGAGGTCAGGGAGGTCCGGCTCCCTCCCCTTTCCGATTTCGCGACCTGTGCCCGGATCATCCTGAGCTCCGAGGCATTCGCGATCCATCGAGGCTGGCTGGCGGCTCGCGCGGACGAGTACGGCGAGCTCGCGCGGGCCCGCATCCTCGAAGGGGCCGGCGTCACGGCCGCGGACTACATCGACGCGCAGCGCTTGCGCACGCGCCTGTGCCGTCTGACGCAGGACGCCATGGCGGACGTCGACGTGTGCGTAACCGCCTCCAGCTTCGACCCGGCGTGCGAGATCGACGACCCGGCGGCCATCGCCCGCGCGTATCCGCGCCAGGCCCGTCAGCCGTTCAACGTGACGGGGCAGCCGGCGATCGCGATACCGTGCGGCTTCACGAAGGACGGACTGCCGCTCTCGTTGCAGATCGTCGGGCATCCGTTCGAGGAAGCGACCGTGTACCGCGTCGCTCACGCGTACGAGCGTGCAACCCGTTGGATCGACCGGCATCCGCCGTGTGAGGCGTGACCCGATTCGAACAAACGGTCTCACGGGTACGTCGGATCGGGACCACCTGCCGCATCCCGAAGAGAGAGGACCGATGAGAAAGCCCAGGATCGCCGTGATCGGCACGGGAGGAACGATCTCGTCCATCTCGGACCATTCCCTCGAGGTGCTCGACTATCCCGAGACGGGCCGGAAGATGGAGCCTGCGGAGGCGATCGAGCGGGTGCCCGAGGCCGCCCGCTTCGCCGACCTGGTTCCGCTCTCGTTTCGCGCCGTCGGCAGCACCAGGATATCGCCGCCCGACTGGATCGAGCTTGCGCAGCTCATCATGAGGACGGCGCGCGAGGAGGCCGACGTGCGCGGCTTCGTGGTCCTACACGGCACGGCGACCCTCGAGGAGACCGCGTACTTCCTGAACCTGGTGCTCAAGACCGACAGGCCCGTGGTTCTCGTCGGCGCCCAACGGCCGGCGAGCGCCGTCAGCTCGGACGTCGGCATGAACCTGGTCTCCGCCGTGCGGACGGCCGGCGATCCTCAGGCGGTCGGAAAGGGCGTGCTGGTGGTTCTGAACGACGAGATCCACAGCGCCCGGGATGCGAGCAAGACCTCCACGTATCGGCTGCAGACCTTTCGGAGCCGGGACGTCGGGGTGCTGGGCCACGTGGACGGGGACGGCGTGTATTTCTACCGCTCTCCCCTGCGGCGGCACACGCTGACCTCGGTCTTCGACATTGCCGACGTGACGGCGCTGCCGCGCGTCGACATCGTCTACTCGTACGCGGGCGCCGACGGCTGCGCCGTCGACGCCTTCGTTGCCGCGGGAGCGCGGGGGCTCGTGTCCGCGGGCCTGCCCCCGGGGCTCACGGCACCGCTCGAGCGGGCCGCCCTGGAGCGGGCGGCGCAGGCCGGCGTCCTGATCGTGCAGTCGAGCCGGGCCGGAAGCGGCCGCGTGGCCCGACGCACCTATCTCAAAGAGCACGCCATGGTGGCCGCGGACAATCTCAACCCGCAGAAGGCGAGGATCCTTCTGTCGCTTGCCCTGACGAGGTCGAGTGATGCCGACCAGGTGCAGGAGCTCTTCGATACCCACTGATCGGACGGCCCCTGGTCTCGCCGAACGCGCGGCGCCGCGCCGCCGGCATCGCGCCGGCGCGGGCAGGCACTGGCCCTCGACCGTCGCCATGGATGCCCGTCGGGGCAGCTCGGAACACGTGGACGTCCAGGTCACGGGTGGAGATCCACGCGTCACGAAGAACCGGCCGTCGATGAACCGGCCTCTTGGAAACCGTCATCGGGAGAGAACGATGAGACACTTCGCCGCACGCGCAACAGGGATTGTCGCCGCCGCTCTGATGCTCGCCTGGGCCGGACCCTCGTTGGCGCAGGACTACCCCAGCCGGGACATCACCTTCATCGTCCCGTTCAACCCCGGCGGCTCCACCGACCCACTGTCGCGAGCCTTCGCGGCTCAACTGGAGAAGACCCTTCCCGGCAACATCAACGTCGAGAACAGGCCGGGCGGGTCGGCCACCATCGGCACCAACCTGGTCGTGCGCGCGAACCCGGACGGCTACACGATCGGGCTCGGCGACAGCGCCGCGCTGACCTATCAGCCGCTCGTCAACACCGGGCTCGCCTACAAGACCCCCGATGATTACCAGATCATCACGAAGCTGGCCGACGTCCCGGGCATGCTGCTCGTCCGCACGGAGGCTCCCTGGAAGACCTTCGACGATTTCATGGCCGACGTGAGGCGGAGGCCGGGCAAGATCCGGGTCGGCGTGTCGGGAGTGCGGTCGATCGCCGACCTCGTCGTCCAGCAGCTCAACCGGTCCGCCGGCGTCAAGATCGCCACGGTCCCGTTCACCGGCGGCGGAGGCGAAGCGTTGCTGGCGCTCCTGGGCGGCCGGATCGAGGCGGCGGTCGGGTACGGCGGAAACTCGATGGCCCAGGTCAATGCGGGCAAGCTCAGGGTCCTGGGGGTTTTCGCGAAGGGGAAGTACCCCCTCGCTCCGGACGCGACGTCCATCCCCGACGCGGGCTTCGACGCCACCCTGCCGGCCAGCTACACCGTGATCGCGCCCAAGGGCCTGCCGAAGGACATCCTGGACAGGCTCACGGAGGCCTCCAGGAAGGCCATGGAGAGCCGGGAGTTTCTGGCCTTTGCCGAGAAGAACGGCTTCGTGGTCGATCCCAAGGGCCCGGAGGAGGCGGTGGCCGAGCTTCGCGAGTTCGGCAAGGAGTTCGCCAGCCTCATCGAGTGGCTGGATCGGATCGAGGCGGGTGCTGCCAGGTGAGCGGCGCTCCCGTTCGGAAGCGCACGGGGTACCTCGCCATAGGCGGAATCGGCGTGCTGCTCGCCGCCGCCTACCTCGGCATGGCGTTGCAGATGCCGTTCGGACGGTTGAGCCAGCCCGGGGCGGCGGTGTTCCCGCTCATCGTCGGTGGTTTGCTCGTGGTGGGCAGTCTGGCGACGATCTGGGAAGGCTGGAAGACAGGACCCGCCGAGCGGGTCGAGTTTCCGGCCGGAGCGGATCGCGCCCGCCTGCTCGGGGTCGTCGGGTTGCTGCTGGGCTACTTCGTGGCCCTACCGTGGCTCGGTCAGCTGCTCAGCAGCACCCTCTTCTGCATCCTGCTCATGCGTCTGCTGTCGAGCCTCGCGTGGCCGCGCGTGGCCCTGTACTCGATCCTCATCACGGGGACCCTGTACGCGGTGTTCATCCACCTGCTCGGGGTCCCGATGCCGCGCGGTGTGCTGGCCGGATAACGAGGGGTCGGCCCGATGAGTACGCTCGACGGCTTCCTGTACGGCCTCGGGGTGGTCCTGACGTACCAGAACCTGCTGGCCGCCCTCGCCGGCGCGCTTGCCGGCACCGCGATCGGCGTGCTGCCGGGGCTCGGCCCCGTCGCGGGCATCGCCATCCTCCTGCCGGTGACCTACTCGCTCAGCCCGAGCGCCGGCCTCATCATGATGGCCGGCATCTATTACGGCGCCCAGTACGGCGGATCGACGACGGCCATCCTGATCAACATGCCGGGTGAGTCCTCGTCCGTCATGACGAGCATCGACGGGTACCAGCTGACGAAGAGGGGCCGGGCAGGAGGCGTGCTCTCCATCGTCGCGATCGGCTCGTTCATCGGCGGCACGCTCTCCGGCGTGGGGGTCATGCTCTTCTCGCCGGTGCTGGCCGACTTCGCCATCCTCTTCGGCCCGGCGGAGTTCTTCGCGCTCACGGCCGGCGGCCTGCTGATCCTGTCACGGATCTCGGGCGGCTCGTTCGCGGCAGGCGTCTTCCCGATGGCCATCGGCCTCGCCCTGAGCACCGTCGGCGAGGAGCCCGTGACGGCCCAGAATCGCTTCACCTTCGGCGTGAACGATCTGAGGCAAGGCGTCGAGATCGCGGCTCTCGTGGTCGGGCTGTACGGCCTGGCCGAGATCATGAGCGTCGTCGAGGAGCTCAGACGTCGGCCGAAGCCGATCGGGGTCAGCTTGCGCGAGATGCTGCCCAGGCGCGACGAGATCCGGCGCGCCTGGGCCCCGTACGGGCGCGGGACGGTCCTGGGGTTCATTTTCGGGCTGCTGCCCGGCCCCTCCGCGACCCTGTCGAGCTTCGCGAGCTATCGGCTGGAAAAGGCGGTGTCCCGATATCGGCACGAGATCGGCCACGGCGCCATCGAGGGGGTGGCCGGCCCCGAGACGTCCAACAACGCGGCGGCCACCTCCTCGATGGCGCCTTTGCTCGCGCTCGGCATTCCGTTCGGTGCGAGTACCGCGTTGATGCTCGCCGCCCTGATGGTGCATGGCGTCCAGCCCGGCCCGCTCCTGCTGTCGAACCACCCGGAAGTGTTCTGGGGCGTGATCGCGTCGCTGCTGATCGGGAACATCGTGCTCCTGATCCTCAACATCCCGCTGATCGGCGTCTGGGTCAGCCTGTTGCGAATCCCGAATCACGTCTTCCTGCCGTTGATCCTGATCCTGGCGGCGATCGGGTCGTACAGCGTGCGCAACAGCATGCTCGACGTCTACGTGTTCCTGCTCCTGGGCTGCATCGGCTACGTGCTGCGGAAGTTCGACTTCGAGCTGGCTCCGATGGTCGTGGGTTTCGTGCTCGGACCGCTCATCGAGAAGCACATGCGGGAGGCGCTGTTCATGAGCCTGGGGGACGTCTCGGTCTTCTACAGCAGCCCGATCGCCATCGGGATCTGGACGTCCGTGCTCCTGATCATGGCGTTCGGCTTGCAGCGGGCGATGTTTCGGAGGCTCCTCGGGATCTATCGGAACAGGACAGCTCCGGGCAACTCCGGATGACGTACGTCCTCGGGCCCGGACGCATCGGGCCGAGTGCCGCGCCGGCCACGGGCCGGCAGGATCGCAGCTCGCTTCGCTGGTTCAGCAGGGCGTAGGTTATACTGCGACCGGGCCGACCGACGTGACGAGCTCCGCGCGCGGGAGCCGGCGGTGAAGAAGAACATCGGGTCTGTCGGACCGGGCGCGCGCGCCGAGACGACGGCAAGCGGGGGACGCGGAGGCGTCCGTCTCCCGTCGACCAGACCGCCGTCTCGGGCCGCCGCCAGGCCCGCACCGGGAGATCGGCGACCGGCCGCGACACGCGGCCCGGTGCGACCGCCTCGAGGCGGCTCGGCTCACGCGCGATGTGCCGGGCCCACTCTGGCAATGGAGCCATGAAGCAGACATTGCCGAACGTGCCGAAGCGCTCGCAGCCGGCGGCCGAGCATGCCTACTCGGTCCTTCGCAACGCGATCTGCGAAGGCCGCCTGCCGCCGGGCCGGCGCATCCGGGAGACCGAGCTGGCCGACTGGCTCGGGGTCAGCCGCACCCCGGTCCGCGAGGCGCTGGGCCGCCTCGAGTCGGAAGGCCTCGTGCGGCTCGAGCCGCGCGTCGGCCTCGTGGTCGCGTCGCTCGACGCCGCGGCCATCGCCGAGCTGTACGACGTGCGGGCCGCCCTCGAGGGGACCGCGGCGGCCCTGGCCGCCCGCAACGCCTCGGGCACCGAGATCGCCATGCTCGCCTCCATGCTGGAGGCCGAGCGCCGGCTGCCGGACGATCCGCGCGTGCTCGCCCGCCACAACGCCCAGTTCCACGAGGCGATCCGCAACGCCGCGCACAACCGCTTCCTGTTCAAGAGCCTCGGCGCCATCCACGACGCCATGGCGCTGCTCGGCCGGACCACCCTGGCCTGGCCCGGCCGCCGCGCCGCCGCGCTCGAGGAGCACACCCGGATCATCGAGGCCATCTCGGCGCGCGACCCGGCCCGCGCCGAGCCGGCCGCCCGCGAGCACGTCCTCGCCGCCTATCACATCCGCCTGGCGATGCGGGAAGAGGAGGCGACCGGTGCGGCCGGGATTTCCGGCATGCCGGAGGGCGGCAGGGGGGTCGGGCTCCCGCGGGCGCGGGCGCGACGACGTCGAAGGACTCCGCGCAAGTCGGGCGGAGCGTGAGCCAACACGAGCTGGTGAAGCAGAGGAGGGCTCTTCCATGATGGGCATCTTGGCGACCGTGCGGAAGTGGCGGCACACCGTCTTCGCGACCGTCGCGTTTGCGGCGGTTTTCTTCGGCGCGGCGACGCCCGCGCCGGCCCAGGGCTCCTGGTCCGACGTCGAGGCGGCGGCGAAGCGGGAGGGGGCGCTCACCTTCTATCACAACATGCGGCCGGCCGGCGCCGAGCCGTTCCTGCAGAAGTTCCGGGAGGCCCATCCCGAGATCCGGGCCGAGCAGGTGCGCCTCGGCAGCGCCCCGCTCATCGAGCGCTTCGCGACCGAGTTCGCCGCGGGACGGCACATCGCGGACGTCGTCCTCACCTTCCCCGACGAGCGGATCTACGAGGGGATGAAGCAGGGGTGGATGGAGAAGTGGACGCCGCCGGAGCTCGGGGCGTTCCCCGCCTCGGTCAACATCGACAACCAGATGTTCGCCGTCCAGACGGCGCGCGAGGCGATCGTCTACAACAAGAACCGGGTCAAGCGGAACGAGATCCCCACCGAGTGGACCGACCTCTTCGATCCGAAGTACAAGGGCCGGATCGGCATGAACCCGCCCTGGCGCTCCGTGGCGGTGCAGCAGGTGATCGCCTTCTGGCAGGACAACGGGATCAAGGACGCCGCCGAGCGCCTCAAGGCCAACAACGTCCGCTTCTTCGAGGGCTCGGGCGGCATCATGCAGGCGGTCATCCGGGGCGACATCGACGTCGCCCACATCACGGACCTCCCGGTCAACCCGGCCCTGGCCGACGGCGCGCCGATCGGCGTCGTGTACCCGAAGTCCGGGACGACCCTCTCCAACGCCTACGTGTTCGTCGCCAGGCGGGCGCCGCACCCGAACGCGGCGAAGGTCTTCGTCAACTGGCTCATGACGCGAGAGGGTCAGGAGGCGCTCCAGACCTACGGGGGCCTGTCGGTCACGCGCAAGGACGCGCCGCCGCTCTCCCACCTCCCGGCGACCTCGCAGCTCAGCAACGCCGTGGACGGCGAGAAGCTCCTCACCCCCGCACGCCAGAAGCAGATCGTCGACCACTGGCGCCAGACCTTCGGCATTCGCTGATCCCGGAGGGCCGCGGCCTTGCGGCCGCGGCCCCACCACCGGCCGCGAGCCGGCCGGCCATGCCGACGGAGGGGAGAGCATGTCCGAGAAGACGTTCGGGGCGACGCCCGTGAAGACCGGCGCGAGCCGGGCGCGTGTGTCGAGGCTCGGCCGCGCCCTCCCGGACGGCTCCCTCACGGCGCTCTACGGCGCCACCTTCGCGATCGTCCTCTTCCTCGTCACGGTCCCCATCGGGGCGCTGGTCTACGGCAGCCTGCGGACCAGCGCCCCCGGCATGCCCGGCGAGTGGACGATCGCCAACTGGGTCAACCTCGCCACGACCGGGGTGGTCGGCTCGATCTTCACGACGCTCTACATCGCCCTCCTCACCTCGGTCTTCGCCATCGCGATCGGCACGGCGATCGCCATCGTCGTCCACCGCACCGACTTCAGGTACCCCAACCTCGTCACCGCCCTCGTCGGCCTGGCCTTCTACCTGCCGTCCTTCATCCTGGCGATGGCCTGGATCATCATCGGCTCGCGCGGGGGCGTGCTCAACCAGTTCCTGCAGGGCGTCCTCGGCCTCGAGAACGTCGAGGTGGACATCTACACCGTGGCGGGGATCGTCTTCGTCATGGTGCTGCACCAGGTGCCCTTCGTCTACCTCACCATGCGCGGGCCGATCATGGGCATGGACCCGGTCTACGAGGAGGCGGCGCGCACGGCGGGCGCGACGCCGGTCCAGGTGCTCTTCCGGGTGACGCTCCCGCTGCTCGGCTACCCGATCATCTCGAGCTTCATCCTCACGTTCATCGTCTCGCTGGAGCAGTTCGCCATTCCGGCGCTCATCGGCATCCCGGGGCACGTCACGGTGCTGGCGACCCAGCTCTACCTCCTCTGCCGGTTCCCGCCGGTGGACTACGGCCTCGCGGCGGCCATCGGCCTCGCCCTCAGCGCCCTGACCGGCGTCGCCATCTGGGCGCAGCGCCGCGTGGCGCGGGGCGCTCGTCTGGTCACGGTCACGGGCAAGGCCGGCCGCCTCGCGCCGATCCGGTTGGGCCGGTGGCGGTGGCCCGCCTACCTCCTCTGCTTCGGGTTCGTCGTCCTGTCGCTCGCGCTCCCGGCGGTGATCCTCGTCTACACGTCGCTGCTCAAGTGGTTCACGGCGAACCCCATGGAGGGCATGTACACGCTGCGCAACTACGTCTTCATCTGGAACAGCCCGGCCACCATGCGCAGCATCTGGAACACGCTCGTCGTCTCGGGCGTCGGGGCGGCCATCGGCGTCGTCCTCGCGCTCTCCTGCTCCTACTTCACCCTGCGGCTCACGCCGCCCGGCCACCGCGCGCTCGACCTCTCGGCGACGCTCCCGTTCGGCGTGCCCGGCATCGTCGTGGGGCTCGGCCTCCTGTGGGCGTACGCCTACCTGCCGCTGCCGCTCTACGGGACGCTGTCGATCATCGTCCTCGCCTTCGTCACGCGCTTCCTCCCCTACGCCACGGAGGCGATCGGCGGCCAGATGGTCCAGATCGACCGCAGCCTCGAGGAGGCCGCCTGGACCTCCGGCGCCACGCGCCTCCAGGGGGCGGCCCGCATCATCCTCCCGATCGCCTTCCCGGCGGTCCAGAGCGCGTACTTCCTCCTCTTCATGGCGTTCTTCCGGGAGATCTCCTCGGCGATCCTCCTCTTCACCGCGTCGACGTCGGTGATCTCGATCGCGATCTGGACCTTCTTCGAGCAGGCCAACTGGGGGCAGGCGAGCGCCCTGTCGGTCGTCACCATGGGCATCATCTTCGTCGTCATCGCGGTCATCCTGCAGGTGCGGCCGAGGCTGCGCCGGGCGTGACGGCGGGAACGGACCACGCGTCGAGGTCGGCATGAGCATCAAGATCGAGCACGTGACCAAGGTCTACGGGTCGACGGCGGTCGTCGACGACATCTCGTTCGAGGTGGCGCGCGGCGAGTTCGTGAGCCTGCTCGGCCCCTCCGGCTGCGGCAAGACCACGACGCTCCGCTGCGTGGCCGGCCTCGAGGAGCCGACCAGCGGCACGATCGCCATCGCCGGCGAGGTCGTCTCGGCGCCGGCGGCCGGCACCATGGTGCCGCCCCACGAGCGCGCCCTCGGCATGGTCTTCCAGTCCTACGCGATCTGGCCGCACATGACCGTCGAGGACAACGTGGCGTTCCCGCTCCGGATCCGCAAGGCGCCGGCGCGCGAGATCGCCGAGCGGGTCGAGTGGGCGCTCGGCATCGTCGGCCTCTCCCACCTCAAGGCGCGGCAGCCCTCGCAACTCTCCGGCGGGCAGCAGCAGCGCGTCGCGCTCGCCCGGGCCATCGTCGGCCGGCCGTCGGTCCTCCTCTTCGACGAGCCGCTCAGCAACCTCGACGCGAAGCTGCGCGAGAGCACCCGGGCCGAGCTGCGCCGGCTGCAGCGCGAGCTGGACATCGCCGCCCTCTACGTCACGCACGATCAGGCCGAGGCGCTCTCCATGTCCGATCGCGTCATCGTGATGGAGGCCGGCCGGATCGTGCAGGTGGGAACGCCGAAGGACCTCTACCGGCGGCCCGCGAACCGCTTCGTGGCCGACTTCGTGGGGTCCGCCAACTTCGTGGAGGTGCGCCTCGCGGACGACCGGTCGGCCTGGCTCCTGCCCGACGGCAGCCGCGTCCAGGTCGAGGGCGGCACGGACGGCTCGGCACCCGGCACGGTCCGGCAGATGCTCCTCCGCCCGCAGGCGATCCACCTGCGCGTGGCCGGGTCGCCGCGTCACCTCGATGCGAGCCGGGCCAACGTGCTGCGCGGTCGAGTGCAGGACGCCCTGTACATGGGCCCCTACACCGAGTACACGGTCGCCGCCGGCGGGGCGGTCCTCAAGGTCTCGTCGGCGGACGACTTCGAGGCCGGAACGGAAGTGGAGCTCGAGTTCTCGCCGGCGAGCTGCCCCCTGCTCCCCACCACCTGACCCGGCGGCGCGGGGCCTCCCCGCGATGCGCGTCCTCGCACGCCCTCACCTCGGAGCCGACCCCGGGGGCCCTCGACTTCCTGACCCCCCGCCTCGACCCCGAGCGGACCGTCGTCTTCGCCCCCACCCCCGCCGGCCTCCTCGAGCGTGCGGTCGCCTGCCCGGTCCTCCAGGCGGCGGACATTGTCCTCTACCGGGCCGACGCGTCGACCGGCGACTCGGGAGGCCGGTACCGTCGCGGCCATGCCCCGCCCCCGGGGTCC
>DASVDK010000363.1:0-4848 GCA_036381125.1 Thermodesulfobacteriota bacterium
GCGCGGACCCTCCGTCCGAGCGTGACCTCGCGCCCGGCCGCCACGAGGTCCCCGGCCACCTCCGCGTCGACCGTCACCGACCGCCCGGCCACGTACAGGTCGTCGGCAAAGCGGCCGGTGCGGACCGCCTCGGTCTGGAACGGCGGGGGCGCCGCGGCGGCCCGGTCCGCGAGGAGCGCGACGGCAATGACGGCGAGGGCAGCGCGGAGCATGGCGGCGCGGCGATCCCTCCCGGCGTCCTTTCGGGTCACGACCTGCGTCCCGGCGCGCCCATCGAGCGCGGCGGCCGGCAGGCGCTCGAGCCAGCGCACGGCCGGCCACCCCGAACTGTAGCGCGACCCGACCGACGTCGGTGAGGTCGAGGCGGCCCGAGGCGCCGAGACGATCGGCCGCGAGGGCGCCCGCGCCGGGAGCGGCCGGGGACGCCCGCCGCCGCTCAGGCCGCGTCCCGCTCGAGCGGGCACGACAGGCAGCGCGGCCCGCCCCGCCCCCGGCCGAGCTCCGACCCGGCGATCGTGACGACCTCGACCCCTTCGCGCCGCAGCCGGGTGTTCGTGTCGACGTTCCGCTCGTAGGCGATGACCAGGCCCGGCGCGACGGCCAGGACGTTGTTGCCGTCGTCCCACTGCTCCCGCTCCGCGGCGAAGCGGTCGCCGCCGGTCTCGATCACCCGGACGCGCGGCAGGTCGAGCGCCCGCGCAACGGCCGCGAAGAGGTCGTCCTCGGCGGTGACGGCGAGCCCGCGCGGGCCGGGCGTGATCCGCCAGGTCCCGAGCCGCCCGCGCAGCTCCGGGTACACGGTGAACATGTCGCGATCGACCATGGTCAGCACGGTGTCGAGGTGCATCGTGCTGCGCTCGCGCGGCAGCTCCACGGCGAGCAGCGCCCGGGCGGCGCCGGCCGAGAAGAGCCGGGCCGCGAGGAGCTCCACTGCCGCCGGCCGCGTCCGCTCCCCCATGCCGACCAGGACGGTCCCGTTGCCGATCACCAGCACGTCGCCCCCCTCGAGCTGCATCGGCGCGGCGAGGCCGTCGCTCCAGACCTCGTGGGCGCCGCCCGCGAAGAGCGGGTGGTGCCGGTAGACCGCCTCGACGTGGAGCGACTCCCGCTTGCGCGCCGGCTTCGCCATGGCGTTGATCGTCACGCCGCCGAAGATCCAGCAGGACGTGTCGCGCGTGAACATCTGGTTCGGCAGCGGCGGCAGGACGAAGCCGGACGGCACGACGCGGGCGGCGAGGGCGTCGCTGCGGAAGGGCAGCTCCTCGGGCGCGACGCCGCCGACGAGCCGCTCCGCGAGGTCGGGCGCCGGCATGGCGAGGAACCACTCGCGCACGGCCGGCGCGAGCGTCGGCCCCAGGAAGTGCGACGCGAGCGTCCGCTCCACGACCTCGAGCCGCACCTCGGGTCGCTCGAGGACCTCCGCGAGGAGGTCGCCCAGGTAGAGCACCTCGACGCCTCGCTCCCGAAGGGCGTCCGCGAACGCGTCGTGCTCCTGCCTGGCCCGCTTCACCCACAGGACGTCGTCGAAGAGGAGCGCCTCCTTGTTGCTCGGCGTGAGCCGCTTGAGCTCGAGGTCCGGGCGGTGGAGGAGGACGCGCGCGAGGCGGCCCACCTCGGATCCGACGTGGAGTCGCCCCGCGCGCGGCGAGACCCGCGGCCCGACCGTCACGGCGTCACCGGCCGGCCGGCGCGGGCGCGTAGGCGCCGCCCGGGGACGCCTCGGCCGACCTCGACGGCGACGCCTCGCGCTGCTTCCGCCAGGTGAGCCACACGTAGACCGGGACCCCCGCCATGAGGAGCAGGAAGCCCTTGGCGATCACGTCGGTTCCCGACCCGTAGATGGCCCAGAGCGAGTAGGCGAAGGCGAGCGCGGCGACGACGGCGCTCCCCGCCGCCCGCCGGCCGTCGAAGCGCGCGCGGTCGGTGGCGAGGAGGTACAGCTCCGCCGAGGCCGCGTAGGCGTACGGCACGAGCGTCGTGAGGGTGGCGAGCAGGATCACGAAGTTGAACTGCTCGACGAGGGCGGTGTTGTAGTTCATCAGCATGAGGACCGTGATGAGCAGGGAGGAGACGACGAGCCCGAAGACCGGCGTCCTGCGGCGACCGCTCACCCGGGCGAACCGGGCGGGGAAGAGCCCGTCCTGGGCCGCCGCGAGCGGGATGCGGCCCTGCAGCAGGATCCACCCGTTGAGGCAGCCGAAGGTCGAGATCATGGCCACGAGGGCGATCGCCTTCCCCGCCCACGGCGTCCCGAAGATGGCGGCCGCCGCGTCGGCGAACGGGCTCGTCGACTCGGCGAGCGCGGCCTGGGGGACGGCACCCATGATGGCGACGGTGGCGACGACGTAGACGAGCGTCGCGGCCGCGGTGCCGAGGATCGTGGCCCGCGGGATCGTCCGCTCCGGGTCCAGCAGCTCTTCGGCCGGCACGGTGGCCGACTCGAGCCCGATGAAGGCCCAGAGGGTCAGCGCCGCGCCCGCCGCGAGCCCGGGAGCGACCCCCTTCGGCGCGAACGGGGTGAAGTTGGCCGGGTCGAGGACGAAGAGGCCGGCGACGCCGATCACCGCGAGCGGCAGGAACTTGAGCAGGGCCGTCACGACCTGGATGCGGCCCCCCTCCCGCACCCCCGCGATGTTGGCGAGCGTGAGGAGCCAGACCGTGCCGATGCCGACCGCGGCGGCGAGGACGTTGCTCGCCCCGAGGGCCGGCCAGAAGACCGTCAGGTAGCCGACGAACGCCACCGCGATGGCGGCGTTGCCGACCCAGGCCGCGATCCAGTAGCCCCACGCGGTCTGGAACCCGATGAAGTCGCCGAAGGCGCGGCGCGCGTAGACGTAGGGGCCTCCGGTGGAGGGGTACGCGCGACCGAGGCGCGCGAAGACGAGCGCGAGGAGCATCGCCCCCGCGCCGGTGAGGAGCCAGGCGACGATGGCGATCGGCCCCGACGCGCTCGCCAGCGAGGCCGGCAGCAGGAACACGCCGGAGCCGATCATGTTGCCGACGACGAGCGCCGTCGCCATCCAGAGGCCGAGCGAGCGCTTGAGCGTTGCTCCCTGCGACATGAGATCCCTCCCTCCGGCCGCGCCGGGCCGAAAGGCCCGGCGCGGCGCGCGACCGACGGCGCGCGCCTCGACGCGCCTCAGGCGGCCTTCACCTGGATGGTCTTGCCCTTTGCGGCCGGCGTCTTCGGCAGCGTGACGGTGAGGACGCCGTTCTTGAAGGTGGCGTCGACCTTCGCGGCGTCGACGGCGGCCGGCAGGCGGATCGCACGGGCGAACGCGCCGTACACCCGCTCCTTCCGGTAGACCTGCTCCTCCTTCGCCTCCTTCTCCTCGGTCTTCTCGCCCTTGATCGTGAGGAGCCCCTCCTCGAGCGTCACCTCGATCTGCGACGGGTCGATGCCGGGGACCTCGGCCTTGACGACGATCGCGTCCCTGGTCTCCGACACGTCGAGCGCCGGCGCCCACTCGCCGCTCCAGCGCAGGTCGGGCAGCTCGAACTCGCTGAACCGGTCGAACAGCCGATCCATCTCCCGCCGAAGCGTGGTCAGACCGGAGAAGGGCGTAAAGGGTGTAATGGCTTTCATACGGCACCTCCTGTCGGGCCCTCGGCCCGTTCTCTCGCCTCGGCACACCCGAGGCACAATCGCGTCGTCGGCAGCGCCTCGAGCCGGGCGGGCGCGATCGCCTCGCCGCACAGCTCGCAGCGGCCGTACTCGCCGGCGGCGAGCCGCCGCAGGGCCGCCTCGATCTCCTCCAGCTCGTGCCTGGCGCGGAGGTCGAGGCGGGAGAGCAGGCGAGCCATCGTCTCCTCCTGCCCCTGCTCGACGAACTCCACCTCGATCTCGTTCTCGAGGCCCTTCAACTCCGTCTCGACGCCGGCCACGGTGGCGAGCAGCGCCCGCCGCCGCTCGAGCAGCCTGGCCCTCGCCCCGTCGACTCCGTTCGCCATGGCCTTCCCCCCTCTCACCGATCGCGCTCCCAGGTGGCCGTGAGCGACCCGTCGCGGTCGGACCAGGCGTAGCGTGCGCGACCGCGGAAGGCCTTCTTGAGCTCGTGCACGATGCGGTGCGCGAGCTTCTGCGAGGTCGTCAGCACCTCGAGCACCGCCGCCCCCTGCCGATCGGCCGACACGACGCGCCGCTCCGGCTGCGTGAACTGCGCCCGCTCGGCGACGTTGCGGATCCGGCGGCGGATCTCCCGCTCGTGCTCGGCGGCGTACGCGCCGCGGATGACGACCCGGCCGTACGCGATCCCCTCGCCCACCTGCCGGCAGGCGGGGCAGGTGGTCCAGGTGGCGCGAGCGAGCGCCGCGTGCGACAGCGTCCGGGACGCCCGCCAGGTCTGCCGCGCGAACACCGCGCCGCACCGCCGGCAGACGGTCGGCTCGCCCAGGCGGGCCGTGTGCCTCGCGACCGGCGGCTTGGCGCCGGTCCGCGTGACCTTCCGCTCGGGTCTGCGATCGAGCCTGCGCGAGGCCATCGACGTCCGCCTCACGACACCCACGCGCGCAGCAGGTCGGTCTCCGTGACGATCCCGACGAGGGCGCCGTTCTCGACGACCGGCAGGGCGCCGATGCGGTGCTCGAGCATGAGCTTCGCCGCGTCGGTCGCCTCCCGGTCGGGCTCGATGGTGATCGGCCGCTTCGTCATCACCTCGCCGACGGTCAGTCGCGCCAGGAGGTAATTGATCTCCCAGACCGAGAGCGACGTGGCCGGCGACGGCAGGTTCAGCCGGATGTCCCGGTCGGTCACGATGCCGACCAGCCGGTCCCCCTCGACCACCGGCAGGTGCCGGATCCTGCGGCGCTCCATGACCTGCTTGGCCTCCGAGACCGGCGTCCCGGGGG
>DASVDK010000364.1:0-18421 GCA_036381125.1 Thermodesulfobacteriota bacterium
GGTCCCGGCGTCCTCCAGCTCGAGACGGTTGCTCCGCCTTCGCCCCGCGACGCCGAGGTGCTCGTCCGGGTCGACGCGTGCGGCGTCTGCTTCCACGACGTCCTGGCGCGACGCGGCCTGCTGCGGCGCCGGGTACGCATGCCCCTGGTGCCCGGCCACGAGGTGGCCGGCGTCGTCGAGGCGGTCGGGCCGGCGGTGCGCCGGCTGAAGCCGGGCGATCGCGTCGCGTCGACGCAGCGCCGGCGTGTCTGCGGGCGCTGCCGCTACTGCCGCTGCGGCCGGGAAGCGTCCTGCCCCGAACGGGAAGGGCTCGGCGACGCCGGCCTCAACGGCGGCTACGCGGAGCTGGTCTGCATCGACGAGGCCACCCTCGCCCTCGTGCCCGACGGGATCCCGCCGGAGCAGGCGGCGATCGCCGGCTGCGCGATCGGGACGGCGCTGCACGCCGTACGCGACGCGGGGGGCGTTCGGCCCGGGCACGCGGTGCTGGTGACCGGCGCGAGCGGAGGCATCGGAATCCACGCCGTACAGCTCGCCCGGCTGGCCGGCGGGTTCGTGGTCGCGGTCACGACCTCCCCGAGGAAGGCGCAGCGGATCGGCGAGCTGGGCGCCCACGAGGTCCTGGTCGCACGGCCGGGAGAGGACTTCTCGGCAGCCGTCAGGGAGCTGACCGGGGGAGCCGGCGTGGACGTGGCCATCGATACCGTCGGCTCCCCGCTCTTTCACCCGACCCGCCGCAGCCTCGCCCCGGGCGGACGCTGGGTGCTCGCCGGACAGCTCACCGACGAGCCGGTGCCGTTCAACCCGGCGCAGCTTCTCCTGCGGGACCTCTCGATCGCGAGCGCCTGGGGAGCCGCGCGCACGCAGCTCGAGGACGCCCTCCGGCTCGTCCGCCTGGGGCAGGTGACGCCGGTCGTCGCCAGCCCCGTGCCGCTCGAGGAGGCCGCGGCCGCGCACGAGCGGCTCGAGCGGGCCGAGGCCACGGGGCGGCTCGTGCTGAGCCCGCTCGCCTGACCGCGAGCCGGCGCGACCAGGGGCCGCCCCGGGTCAGGCCGGCGTTGCCCGCGCGGTCATGCAGGCCCGCCCTTGCGCGTCGCGCGTCGACAGCTCCACCCGACCCGCCTCGTCGTACCCGACGCACCAGAACGGGGAGCCGTCGAAGAGGGGCCGCCGTGCCCGGAACTCGAACGCCCGGACCTCCCGGTCCGGCCGCTCCCGACGCAGCAGGTCGAGCAGGAGGATCGCCTGCAGCGGCCCGTGCACGACGAGTCCGGGGTAGCCCTCCACGCCGGTCGCGTACTGGCGGTCGTAATGGATCCGGTGGCCGTTGGCGGTGAGCGCCGAGAACCGGAACAGCGTCACCGGGTCCGGGTTCACCTCGCGCCGCCACGCCCCCGCCGGGAGGGGCTCGGGGGGAGGCTCGGCCGCCTGCCTGGCGGCGCCGGTGTCGGGCCCTCGATAGACGAGGTCCTGCTCCTCCACCACGGCAAGCCCGCCGGGGCCCGACAGCTCGTGCCGCACCGTCACGAAGACGAGCGGACCGGACGCGCCGGTCTTCTCCTGCACCGACTGGATGGTCGAGACTCGCTCGACCGGGTCGCCGACGCGCAACGCCCCGTGAAACGTCAGCCGGCCCCCCGCGAACATCCGCCGCGGCAGCGCGACCGGCGGCAGGAACCGCCCGCGGCGCGGATGACCGTCCGGCCCGATCTCCGACCGACGCACCCAGTGAAGGAAGAAGAACCAGTGCCAGAGGGGCGGCAGCACCCCGCGCGGCGAGACCTCCGCCCATGTCGCGTCGAGGAGCGCCGCCACCCCCTCGAGCGGCCCGGCCGTGATCACGTCGCGGCGGCGCTCCTCGCGTCCGATGTAGTCGCGATAGTCCTCTGCCACGTCCCCCTCCTTCGCCGGCGCGCTCAGCGTGCCGCGCCGGGCTCCGCGGTGAAGTCCACCTCGCCCGAGGCCGTGATCGTCGCGAACCGGCGCAGCAGCGCGATCGCGTCGCGGTGCTCCTCCTCGCTCAGCGCGGCGCAGCAGTCCTCGATGACGACGCACTCGTAATCGCGGTCGTGCCCTTCCCGCACCGCGGCCTGGACCACGGCGTTGGTCGACACGCCCGAAAGGTAGAGCCTTCGGATCCCGTTGGCGCGCAGGATCGGCTCGAGGGTGGTTCCGTAGAAGGGGCTCACCCGGTGCTTGACGATGTCGAAATCGCCGGGGCGCGGGGCCAGTGCCGGGTGGACCTCGGTCCCCCAGGTGCCGAGCTTGAAGAGCCCGGCGGCCTTCGCCCGGGAGAAGATCGGCGAGCCTGGCGGGCACTCGCCGTAGTCGGGCGAGAAACCGACCCGGACGTAGCCGATCCGGATGCCGGCCTGTCGCGCCTTCGCGATGGCGGCCGCGGTTTTCTCGACGGCGCTCCGGCGCCGGACCTCCGTCCCGTACGGACCCTGTGCGCTTGGACCCTGCTCGTGGACCAGGTCGTTGATCATGTCGAGCACGAGGTAGACCGAGCGCGGTGCCATGGCGTAGCCTCCGTGAGTGTGCGAGACGTCCCGGGTGCCGACCGGCCCCGGCAACCTAGACTCCTGTGAAGCGGGGCGGGCGCTTCTCGAAGAAGGCCCGCAGCCCCTCCGCGCGATCCTCCGTCGTCATGAGGAGGAAGTTCAGGTCCGCTTCGAGCCGGAGGGCCTGCGGCAGCGGGAGGTCCGCCCCGCACCGGACCGCCTCCTTGCAGTAGCGGCTCGCGAGCGGTGCCTTGCCGGCGATGTCCCTGGCGAGGGCCCTGGCGGCCTCCCGGAGGTCGGAGGAAACGACTCGGGCCACGAGGCCGACGGCGAGCGCCTCGTCCGCACCGAGCGCGCGCCCGGTCAGGAGCATCTCCATCGCCACCGCCCGGGGCACGAGCCGCGGCAGGTACTGCGTGCCGCCGGCCACCGGGAGGCGTCCCCGCACCACCTGCGGCATCGCGAACGTCGCCGCCCGCGAGGCGATCCGGATGTCGCAGGCGAGGGCCAGCTCGAGTCCCTCGGCCACGGCCGGGCCGCCGATGGCTGCAACGACCGGCTTGGCAAGCGCCCTGACCGCGGCCACGGGCGCCACGAGCGTCTCGGCGTCCGGCGGGAGCGGCTCCGGCAGGCCGGCACAGAAGCCCCGGCCGCCTATGAGTACGACCCGGACCGCGTCGTCGGTCGCCGCCCGCTCGAGCGCGTCGAGCAGGTCGCACGCGAACCGCTCGTCGAGGAGCGGCTCGGGCCCCCGCGGCAATCCGATCTCCGCCACGCCGGCCACGGTCCGGTACGTCACGCTCGGCGGCACCGCTCGCGGTCCTCCCCTGGCCTCGTCACGCCGCGACCGCCCATCGTTCCTCGGGCGCGTCGAGCGGCCGCGGCGCGCCGGCCGCGGCGAGGCGCTCGAGCAGGTTACCCCGCCTCGCCACGATGGCAAGCCGCACCGCTTCGGCAGCGAGCAGCTCGGCGATACCCCACCCGACGCCGGCGCTCGCCCCGGTCACCAGCGCCACGCGACTGTTCGGTTCCAGGCCCACCTCACCCTCCTGCGTCCCGCTGTCTCGATTCCGGCCGCGCCCCCACCGCCTGCCGGCACCGAGCCGCGAAGAGGGGGTCGGCCCACGACAGCTCCCCGCCCGTCCAGGTCGCCAGGACCTTCGCGCTCACCAGCTCCCCCTCGGAGCAGGTCTCGAGGTCCCGATCGACGACCACGAGGTCGGCCTCGCATCCGGGCACGATCCGACCGGCCAGGGCCCCCCATCCGCTCGCCGCGCGGGCCCCCGTCGTGTACGCCTCGATGGCCGCGCGGCGGCCGATCGCCTGCTCGCCGCCGACGGGTGTACCCGAACGATCGCGACGGCCGACGGCCGCGGCAATCCCCACCCAGGGATCGGGCGGCACGACGGGCGCGTCCGAGCCGAAGGCCAGCGGGATGCCGGCGTCGAGGAGCGACCGCAACGGGTAGAGCCAGGTCTCCTCCCGGGGCGGAAGCGTACGGAGGTAGCCGGCTCCGTTCCAGTACACGAACGCCGGCTGGGTCGAGGCCACGGCACCGAGAGCGCCGAGCCTCTCCGCGAGCGGCGGCGGGACCCGCGCGAGGTGCTCGAGCCGCGTGACCGGCAGGTCGCGGCCCGATGCCCCGAGCACCTCCAGGGCGAGCCAGACGTCCTCCGGCTCGAGCGCGTGGAAGGCCGCGCCGAGCCGCCGTACCGCCTCGCCGTCGACCAGGCCGCGCAGCGCGTCGAGGTGCCGCCACTCGAAGCCGCCAGGGCCGAGAGGGACCTTGACCGGCCCCGCGCGCAGCCGCGCGCCGGGCGGGGTCGTGTCGGGCGGCGGCCACGAACCGCGACCGGCCGACCCGGTCCCGACGAGCATCGTCACTCGTTGGGGGATGACCCCCGACGACTGGAGGCGGCCGAACCGCTCCCACGCCCGGACGCCGTTGCCCGGGCTCGCGTCGACGAACGCCGTGATCCCGAGGCCGAGGAGCCGCTCGGCCGCGGCCCGGCAGGCCTCGTCGGAGGGCGGCGACGCCGGGAAGAGGCGGCGCAGGAGCCGGCGGCACCCGACCAGGAGCCCCGTCGGCCGCCCGTCGCCGTCCAGGTCGATCCAGCCGCTGTCGTCCCGGAGCGTGCGGCGAAGCTCGAGGAGCCGCGCGAGCGCCGTGCTGTTGAGCACGTCCACGTGGCCGTTGCGGTGCTTGAGCCTGAGCGGCCGCTCGGCCTCGACCGCGTCGAGGTCGCGGCGGCTCGGGTGGCGGCCCTCCGCCATCTGGCGCTCGTCGTACCACCCGACCTCGATCACGCGGGCGGCCGGCGACGCCGCGACGATCCGCGAGAGCCCGTCGAGCAGCTCGGCGACCGACCGGACGCGGTACGGATCGACGACCGGCCGGTCGAAGGCGGACGCGTAGGCGAAGAAGTGCAGGTGCGCGTCGCACAGACCGGGCAGCAGCGTCCACCCGCGGCAGTCGATCCGCCGGGCCCCCGCGGGCTCGCTGCCGGGGGGAATCGGCCCGACGGCCGACACCCGCCCGGCCGAGATCGCGACGTCCCGCGGACCCGGCGGGGCCCCGTCCATGGCGAGCACCCGCCCCCCGGCGAGCACGACCTTCCGCGTCGCGTCCGCGACCATCCGGCACGTGGTTCCGTTCGCCGGCGCCTCGCGAGGCCTCAGCGAACGGTCGGCAGGTCGAGATCGAGGCTCGCCCCGTCGATCACCGGCTTCGCGGCGATGTCTCGCGACGGGAGGATCACGGTCGCGAGCCCCGGGGCGGTGACCTCGCCTCGCTGGTTCTCCCCCCGGATCTCGAGGTCGACCAGGGCGTACCCGTCCTTCCGGTACTTGCGCGTCACCTTCCCCTTGCACCACGTGGTGTCGCCCATGATGTTGAAGCGCCGCATCTCGCCCCGCAGCCGCTTCAGGAACGCCGCGTCCCCCATCCAGTTGGTCACGAGGGTCGCGAGCCAGGCCGTCCGCTGCGGGCCGTAGTCGTACGTGCCCGGGACCCCGACCTGCCTGGCGACCGAGTCGCGGTGGTGGCCGATGCCGGTGTACTCGATCCCCCCGCCTGCCTCCGGATTGCGGAAGTAGTGCCCCGGGTGCCGCCTGGCCGCCTCGAGGAGGATCCCGTGCGTGTGCCCGCGGCCGCAGCCGACGAGGAAGCCCATGGTGTCCATGAGCGACAGCGGGCCCCGCGCGATGGGCGGCAGCTCCTCGCCCTCGGCCACGTCCTCCCAGTAGCGCGGCTCCCCCCCTCTGATCCGCTTCGCTTCCCCGAGCACCGCCTCGTCGATCGCCTCGAGCTCGTCGGGACGGTACTCGTACGGCTTGACCTCCTTGTACTTGCCCTGCTCCCGCGACGCCTGCCGCTCGTGGCGCGTGGACCAGCCGAGGACGCGGGCGACCAGCTCGTCGCGCTGGTTCGTGAAGCTCGCCTCGACGTACTGCAGCACCAGCCGGCCGGAGAAGCGGCTCTCCTTGACCTCGACGCCGACGACCCGCTCGATGCAGCCGAGACGGTCGCCCGGCCGGACGTTCCGGAAGAACTCCCAGTCGTTGCCGGCGTAGAAGCCGTGGACGCCGGGGAAGCCCCACCGGGTGCGTCCGATCCACCCGTAGGCCATGGGGAACAACGGATGGCCGACCATCGTCCCGAAGCGCGTCTTGCGCCCGTACTCCGCGTCCCGGTAGAGCGGGTTCAGGTCGCCGATCCCGTTGCAGAAGTTCCTCAGCGTATCGATCGTGGCGTCCTGGAGGTACGGCCCTTCCGGGCGCAACAGGGCCCCGATCATCCGCCGCGCCTGCTCGATCGCCTCCTCGGTGATCCGGCCCTCGACCGGAGCCTGACTGATCTCGGTTGTCACCTGAGTCCTCTCCTCGCCGCGCCGCGCCGGCCCGACGCCCCGCCTCGAGCCGGCGCGAGATGCGGCGTGTTCGTCGGTTAGCCCTTCAGCCCGTCCGGAACCCGGATCCCCTTCTCCTCCAGGTACCGGATCGTGCCGGGGTGCAGGGGGATCTTCGCCATCTCCGCCGTCAGCCTCGCGATGTCGAAATCGGCGACGGGCGGATAGACCTGGGCCTGCCGCGCCTTGTGCTGATCGATCGCCTTCACGATGCGGTAGACGACGTCCTCGGGAATGTCGGTCGTCCCGAGGATGTTGAGCGGGTAGGTCCAGGTCGTGTACTCGTAGTCGATGCCGGGGATCGAGCCGGCCGGGATCTTCACCCAGGGTTGAGCAGGGAACTTCTCCTTCAGCGTGGCGACCTGCCCGTCCGAGAATCCGAGCGCGCGGAGCGGCACGGACGTCTGGACGTCGAGGATGGCCGAGTCGGCCTTCGTGCCGAGGCCCCCCTTGGCGAAGCCGACGATCCGGCGGTCCTTGACCGCGTTGACGGCATCACCCATCGTGCCGCGGTGGTACTTCGGCCGGATGCCGAGGACCTCGAAGAACGCCTCGGTGGCCTTCTCCGTGGCGCTGCCGGCGCCGCCGGGCGAGAAGTTCTTGCCGTTCAGGTCGGACAGCGAGCGGACCCCCGAGTCCTCCCGCACCAGGTAGTGCTGCGCGTTGGAGCCGAAGTACCAGAGGATCCGGAGCTTCCTGGCTGCACGCCCCCGGAACTCTCCCTGGCCGTTGTAGGCGTTGTAATCCTCCGGCGTGCCGCTCAGGCCCATGTCGATCGCGCCCGAGACGACCCGCCGCGTGTTCTCCGCCGCGGCGCCGGTTTCGACGACGGTCAGGTTGACGTTCGGGACGTTCTGGTTGACGATCTCGGCGACGGCGACGAAGTAGGCGTAGGTCCCCGACGACGCCGACGTGGCGCCGATGGAGAGCTGTCGCGTGGGCCCGGACTGGGCCGCATCGGCGCGGTCACGTTCTCCGCCCGGCGCGGCCAACACGAGCGCCGCGAGCGGGAGAGCAAGCAACGATCTGGCACGGAGCATGGACGAACCTCCCTTTTTCCGAAGGACGCTAGGTGGCATCGACGACACGGGAGCGCCGGCGTAGCCGCAGAACGGCGAGGAGCGCGGCAAAGACGACGAGCGCTGCCAGACTCGCCCACGCGTGCGGCCAGATGAGGAGGAGCCCCAGGGCGACGAGGACGCCGCGCAGCCAGCCGGCGATCGGCTGGAACACGTAGCCCCGGTTTCCCATCTGCAGGGCGACGACGCCGGTCACCGCCGTGACGGCCGCGAGCGCGACGTGCCAGACGTCCCCGCTGAGCAGGAGCGCCGGATCGTAGGCGAAGAAGTACGGCACCACGAAACCGGCCAGTCCCAGGCGCACCGCCTCCCAGCCCGTTCGCCACCAGTTGCACCGGGCGATCGAGGCCGCGACCCACACGGCGGCGCAGACCGGCGGCGTGATGGCGCCGATGATCGCGAAGTAGAAGACGAACATGTGGGCGGGGAGCGGCTCCAGGCCGAGCCGGACGAGGGTCGGCGCGACCACCGCGGCTGCCAGCACGTACGCCGCCGTCGTCGGCAGCCCCATGCCGAGGACGAGCGTGAGCAGCATGCTGAAGACCAGCGCCGCCAGGCGGTTGCCTCCCCCCGCGGCTACCAGCAGCTCGGAGAACTTCACGCCGACACCGGTGAGGCCGACCATCGCGACGATGATCTCGGCCGTCGCGATCAGGACGGCGACGAGCGCGATCGCCTTGCCGCCCGACAGCAGCGCCGTGAACAGCGTACGGAACCGGTCGCGGTAGGCCGTCGGCCCCCACGGCCCCAGGAAGACGACGATCGAACCCCACAACGCCACGTACGCCGCCGTCTCGGGGGTGAAGCCCTGTCCCATCATCAGGAGGAGGAGGCCGACCGGGATGACCAGAGGCGCGAGGCGGCCGACGGTGATCACCTCGCGCCACGCGGGGACGAGCTGCGGCGGCACGCCCGGCAGCCCCCCCTTGAGCGCTTCCAGATGGATGCCGACCCAGATCGCCAGGTAGTAGAGGAGCGCCGGGAGGACGGCCGAGGCGGCGATCGTCCAGTACGACACGTTGATCATCTGCGCCATGACGAACGCGGCAGCGCCCATGATCGGCGGCACGAGCTGTCCGCCGGTCGAGGCGGTCGCCTCGACCGCCGCGGCGAACTCCGGGCGGTAGCCGGTCCGCTTCATCAGCGGGATGTTGAAGATCCCGTCGACGACGACGTTCGCGACCGCGCTCCCCGAGATCGTCCCGAAGAGCGAGCTCGAGACGACCGAGACCTTGGCCGGGCCGCCCGGCGCGCGCCCGGCGACGCAGCGCGCGATCGCCACGAACGAGTCGCCGCCGCCGGTATACTGGAGGACGGCGCCGAAGAGGAGGAAGACGGCGATGGTCGTCGCCGAGATGCCGGTGATCTCCCCCCAGAACCCCTGCGCGCTCAGGTAGAGCACCTCCTGGACGACGTCGAAGCCGAAGCCGCGGTTCGTCCAGACGCCCGGAAGCCTGTCCCCGAACAGCGCGTACGCGATGGCGGCCAGCGCCATCGCGGGGAGGATCCAGCCGACCGTCCGCCGCCCCGCCTCGAGGACGGCGAGCGTGAGGCCGACGGAGAGCCATCGTTCCAGTTCGGTCGACGGCCGACCGACGGAGCGGATGATCTCGTCGTAGTTGACCGTGACGTAGCCGGCCGTGACGAACGCCGCGGCAACCAGGAGCCAGTCGTAGGCGGGGACCCGCGACCGCGGCGACCGGCGGCCCGCCGGGAACGTCGCGAAGACGATGGCGAGCGCGAGACCCACGTGGACGGAGCGCTGCACCAGCACGGGAAGCACCCCGAAGGTGGCCGTGTAGAGCTGGAAGCCCACGAGGGCGAGGACGAGGGCAGCCGAGATGCCGTACGCGTAGCCGGCGAGCGGTCGCGGCTGCGACTCGCCCGGCACCTCCGGGACTTCGGCCGGCGCATCGGAGGTCTTCTCGGTCTGTACGGCCAGCACTCCCCACCCTCCTTCGCTGGAGGTCACGTCCTGCTCGGGTCGGCGCTCAGTCCGCCGACGGCAGGGCCCTCGGCTCGAGTACGACCATGGGGCGATCGCAGCAGGACACCCGCCCGTCGCCGCTCTGCGTGCAGAGCACCTGGGCCCCGCAGCCGCGGCACTCGTATCGCTTCCCGAGCTGGTTCTTCCCGGTCTCGCTCACCAGAGGTCCTCCTCCTCCTCGTCGGCCCGCCCTCGATCGGGCGCCGGCGCGGCCGGCGGCCTCGCGGCCGCCGGCGTGACGAGGTCCATCGGGCGGCCGCAGCAGGCGAGTACGCCGGTCCCGGGGCGCGTGACGAGGAAGGTCGCGCCGCACGTACCGCACTGGTAGCGTTCACCGATTCTGGTCGGCATCGACGGTGACTCCGAGGAGCGTGTCCTTGAGGACGTTCTTTTGGACCTTGCCGAGGCCGTTGCGGGGGAGTTCGGGCACGACGACGATCCGCTCCGGGACCTTGTAGCTGGCGAGCCGGGCCCGGCAGTACGCGAGGAGTTCCGCCGCGTCGATCCCGGCGCCGGCGCGCGGGACGATCGCCGCCACGACCCGCTCGCCCCACTGCTCGTCCGGCAGCCCGACGGCGGCGGCGCTGTCGACCAGCGGGTGCGAGGCGAGCACGACCTCGATCTCGGCCGGGGCGATGTTCTCGCCGGCCCGGATGATGAGGTCCTTCCGCCGGCCGGCGAGGAACAGGTAGCCGTCCTCGTCGAGCCAGCCGAGGTCGCCCGTGTGGTGCCAGCCGGTCCCCCCGCCCCCGCTTCCGTCGGCCGACTCCGGCGCGGCGACGCGCGCCGACCGGACCAGCACCTCGCCGACCGTCCCGCGCGGCGCCTCCGCGCCGCCCTCGGCGACGATCCGGACCTCGACGTCCGGCAGCGGCCGGCCGACCGAGGCCAGGCGACGGCGGCGGCGCTCGACGACGTCGGGCGCCCCTTCGAGCCGGTGGTCCTCCGGCCCGAGCACCGAGACGGTCCCGAGGGTCTCGGTCTGGCCGAAGGACTGGCTGAACGACACGTGTCTCGGAAGGGTCTCGATCGCCTCGAGGATCACCGGCGTCGGCATGGGGGCCGCGCCGTACGACACGAGCCGCAGCGAGGCGAGGTCGGTGCGCGGCAGGCTGGGATGGTCGAGCACGAGCTTGAGCATCGTCGGCACGAGGAAGGCGTGCGTGATCCGTTCGGCCTCGACCGTGCGCAGCCAGGCCTCCGCGTCGAACTGCGGCAGGAGTACCGCCCGCAGGCCTCCGAACAGGCTGGTCAGCAGGGCGCTCAGCCCGGCGATGTGGTAGAGCGGCGCCGCGATCAGGTTCGCGCCCCGCGGTCGGCCGTCGGCCATCTCTCCGGCCCCGAGCACGTAGGAGACGAGCCCGTCGTGCCGCATCCGCACCGGCTTCGGCAGGCCGGTCGTGCCGCTCGTGTACATCAGGACCGCGACGTCGTCGCCGCTGCCCGCGGCGACGCCGAGCGGCACCGCGCCCCGGGCCAGGTCGCGCAGCGACGGCGCCGACGGCGATCCCTCGTCCAGGCCGTAGACCCGCCGCAGCGACGGCACCCCGGCGGCCGCGGCCGCGACGAGTTCTGCATAGCGCTCCTCCCGGAACAGCACCGCCACGCGGGCGTCGGCGAGGAGGTGCGCGAGCTCGTCGCGCTTGGCCCGGTAGTTCAACGGGACGAACGTGGCGCCGAGGAGCGCGCTCGCGAAGAGGACGTCGACGAACGCCGGCGAGTTGGTCGCCATGATCCCGACGACGTCGCCCCGCCCGACCCCCTGCGCGGCGAGCGCGCCCGCCAGGAGCGTCGCGCGCTGCCACATCTGGCGGTAGCGAAGGCTCCGGCCGGCGAAGGTCACGGCCGGCTGGTCCGGCGCGGCCTCGGCCGGAAGCGCGAGGAGGTCGGCGACCGTCATCGGCCGGGCGTTCCGGCGCTCACCGGAGGACCTCCTCCGCCACGAGCCGTGCGACCTCCTCGTCGGTGAGGCCGAGGATCTCCTTGCAGACGTAGTCGTTGTGCTCGCCGAGGAACGGGGCCCGCCGCGTGATGCGCCGCGGGACGTCGTTCATCCGCCAGGGGACGTTGTAGACGACCTCGCGCCCGAGGATCGGGTGGTCGATCTCCACGTAGGTCTCCCGCTCGCGATAGTGCGGATCGAAGTAGCGCGCCTCGTGGTCCATCAGGGGCGCGGCCGGAACCCCGTGGCGCGTCAGCCGCTCGACCAGCTCGGCGCTGCCGAACCCCCGCGTCCAGGCCGCCAGATGCCGGTCGAGGGCAAAGAGGTTCTCCAACCGGCCGGCCGCCGTCCGGAACTCCGGCCCGAGCGCCCACTCCGGGGACCCCATCGCGGCCACGAGCGCGGCCCACTGCGCCTCGTCCCCCACCGCGATCGACACCCACGAGTCGGCGTCTCGGCACGGGTAGTTCCCGCACGGCGCCAGCCCGGCGTACCGGTTCCCCTGCGGCGCGGCGACGCGGCCGTTCATGACGTAGTCCATCACCGCCTCGGCGACGGTGACGATGGTCGTCTCCCACTGGGAGAGGTCGATGTGCTGCCCCTCGCCGGTGCGCTGTCGGTGGACCAGCGCCGCCATGAGGGCCACGGCGGCGTGGAGGCTCGCGTTCGGGTCCGCGTACGCCTGCTGCGAGCCGAGCGGGCGCTCGCCGGGGTACCCGACGAGGTAGTCGATGCCGGCGAGCGCGGCCATGATCGTCGCGTACCCCCGCACGTCCCGCAGCGGCCCGTCCCCCCCGGCGGCCGACATCGAGATCATCACGAGGCTCGGGTTGACCTCCCGCAGCGCCGCGTAGTCGAGACCGACGCGCGAGAGGTAGCCGGGGGCGAAGTTCTCGATGGCGGCGTCGCTCCTGGCGACGAGCCGCCGCACCAGATCGGCTCCGCGGGGGTCGTTCAGGTCGACCGTGAGGCCGAGCTTTCCCCGGTTCACGTTGTGGAACATGTGGTTCTGCTCGGGGTCGAGCTTGTCGCCGATGATCGGCCGGCCGCGCCGCATGAAGTCGAGCCGCTTGTGCGACTCGATCTTGATCACCTCGGCGCCGAGGTCGGCGAGGAGCTGGCCCGGCACGGCGCCGGCCCAGACCCAGCCGAAGTCGACCACCCGGACCCCTTCGAGCGGCAGCGTCATGGCCGGACGACTCCATCGGCCGCAAGCGCGTCCCAGCGCGCGTCGTCCACGTCCAGCACCTCTCTCAGGACCTCCCGCGTGTGCTCGCCGAGCAGCGGGGCGGCGCGCCGAAGCGACCAGGGCGTGCGCCCGAGCCGATACGGCGCCCCCGGGTACCGGAGCCTGCCGGCCCGGGGATGCGACACCTCGGCCCAGAAGCCGCGCGCGGCGAGGTGCTCGTGGCCCACGACCTCGTCCATCGCCAGCAGCGGCGCCCCCGCGATCCGGTAGCGGCGCGTCAGCTCGAAGATCTCGGCGCGCGTCCGCGCGGCGAGCCAGGGCGCAAGGTGCGCGTCCAGCTCGTCCCCGTGCTCCTCGTTGGCCCTGACGCGGTCCCTGTACTTCGGATCGCGAGTCCACTCGGGGCTGCCGATCATCTCGACGAACGCTTCCCAATGCCGCCGCTCGGAGGCCTGCAAGGCGAAGTACCCGTCGCGGCACGGCAGGACGGTGTGCGGCCAGGGGAGGCCGAGCAGCCGGTGTCCCGAGCGCCGCCTGAGCCGCCCCGAGAAGAGCCACGCGACGACGCCCGGCCCGGTGTGGATCGTCGCCCACACCTCGGCTTCCGATATGTCGTTCAGCCGGCCCCGGCCCGTGCGGGTCCGCCCGAGGACCGACGCCAGCACGGCGAAGGCCGCGACGAGCCCGGCCTGGAAGCCGGTCTGGTCGTAGGGGAGCTTGAGCGGCTCCCGGTCCGGCGCGCCGATGCCCAGGCTGACGCCGCCGGCGGCCGCCACGTTGATGTCGTGGGCCGGGCGATCCCTGTACGGCCCGGTGAGGCCGTACGGCGTCACGACCGCGGCGACGAGCCTCGGGTTGCGCGCCTCGAGATCCGCCCAGCGCAGCCCGGCCGCCTCGAGCTCGGCCGGCATCCCGCCGGCGACGAGCGCGTCGGCGCGCTCGACGAGGTCGAGCACGATCGCGCGGCCCGCCGGCCTGGCGCCGTCGACGGCGACGGAGCGCTTGTTGGCGTTCGCGAACAGGAAGAGGCCGCTCGCCTCGGGGTCCGGCCGGTCCCCGGGGAACGGGCCGTGGCGGCGGGCCGGGTCGCCCTCGAGCGGCTCGACCTTGATCACGTCGGCGCCGAGGTCGGCGAGCAGCTTCCCCGCGTAGGCCGCCCCCGGGCGCCCCCCGAACTCGACGACGCGCAGCCCCTCCAGCGCCCCGCGCGCCATCAGTAGATCACCCTCGCCTCGACGAGCGACTCGATCTCGGCCGCCGAGAGCCCGAGCAGCTCCCCGAAGACCTCTGCCGTGTGCTCGCCGAGGTCCGGGGACCAGCCGACCGCGTCGGCCGGGGTTCGCGAGAACTTCCACGGCGGGCGGACCGCACGGCGCCGCCCGTGGCGCGGGTGCTCGATGGTCGGGAGCATGTCGCGCGCCTCGGTCTGCGGGTCCGCGTGGATGTCGGCCGGGCTCATGGACGGGATGGCCGCGACGCCGTGCGCCTGACAGCGGCGCGTGATCTCCTCCGCCGCGTGCCGGGAGGTCCACTCCGCGAGCCGGCGGTCGATCTCGTCGCGATGGGTCCATCGCCCGACCGCGTCGTCGAAGCGGCCGTCCGACGCCCACCCGGGATCGCCGGCCGCGGCGCGCAGGCCGAGCCACTCGGCGTCGCTGCCGACGGCGATCGCCACCCACCGGTCCTTGCCGGCGCAGGGATAGAC
Organism: Thermodesulfobacteriota bacterium; assembly: GCA_036381125.1. Lineage (GTDB taxonomy): Bacteria > DASVDK01 > DASVDK01 > DASVDK01 > DASVDK01 > DASVDK01. The sequence continues at coordinate 14,315 of DASVDK010000364.1, forward strand.
GCCGTGCGGGGCCATGATGTGGTCGGCGTTCCCCATGCGGGCCGCGCTGCGGCCCCCCGCGGCGTACTCCACCAGGTACTCGCCGATCAGGCTGCTCGCCACCTCCTGCCCCGAGACGTCGACGTGCTGGCCCTCTCCGGTTCGCCGCTGGTGGTAGAGGGCGAACAGCGCCCCGCACGCCGCCGAGAGCCCGACGGAGTGGTCCATGATGTGGCGGATCTCGACCGGCGGGCCGTCCTCGTACCCGGTCAGGTAGCCGAGCCCCCCGGTCGCCCCGAAGATCGGCGCGTAGCCCGGGTTCTCCCGCTCCGGCCCGGTCTGGCCGGCCGCGGAGACCGACAGGAGGATGATGCGGCGGTTCAGCTTGCTGAGGTCGGCGTAGCCGAGCCCCAGCCGGTCCATCACGCCCGGCCGGAAGCTCTCCGCCACCAGGTCGCTCACCTTCGCGAGCGCCCGCGCAAGCTCGATCCCGCGCGGGTCCTTGAGGTTCAGCCGCACGGAGCGCTTCCGCATCTGGACCTGCTCGAAGTTCGGGACGTCGAGGCGGCCGTAGACCGGGTGGGGCCGGCGGTGGATGTCGAGGCGCATCGCGCTCTCGACCTTGATCACCTCGGCCCCCATGCAGGCGAGGAGCATCGTCGCGAAGGGACCGGCGTTGTGCAGCGTGAAGTCGAGAACGCGGACGCCGTCGAGGGGCGGCTTCATGGTGTCGGCCTCAGATCACTCCGGCGGAGACGAGCTTGGCCAACTCCTCCGCCGAGAGGCCGAGCTCGTCCTGATAGACGGCGCGGTTGTGCTCGCCGAGGCGGGGCGCCCCCTTGCGGAGCATGGCCGGCGTCGCCGAGAACCGGAACGGAAAGGTGGGGGTCCGGATGAACCCCAGCTCGTGGTGCGGAACCTCCTGGAAGAACCCCCGCTCCCGCTCGTGCCGGGACTCGCAGACGTCCGCCGGGGAGTGGAACTGGCCCACCGGGACCCCGTGCCGCCGCGCGCGCGCCAGGACCTCGGCGACCGTGTGCGTGCGGCTCCACGCCCTGAGCTTCCGGTTGATCTCGGCGCCGTGCTCGGCTCGCCGGATGGGATCGCGGAAGCGCTCGTCGCGGGTCCATTCCGGGTTGTCCATCATCGCGACGAGCCCCTCCCACTGCCGCTGCTCCAGCGTGAGGAGCGCGACGTACCCGTCCGCGCAGGGGAGAACGCCGCCGTAACGGAACGACCTGGTCGTCCGGTGCTCGAGCACGCCGTCGGTGTACCGCTGCAGCGCCATGCAGCTCAGGACGAGCTGAACGTCCCGCTGCGCCAGGTCGATGCTCTGCCCGAGGCCGTCGCCCGCGCGGGCGATCAGCGCCGCCGCGACCGCCGCGGCCGCGGAGAGCCCGGCCTGGTACTGGGCGGGCAGGCCGCCGATCTTGAGCGGGGGGCGCTCGGGGAACAGCTCGAGCGCGAGCCCGTTGGGAAGCAGGTACCCCTCTCCCCCCGCGTGGAAGACCTGCAGTTCGTAGGCCCGGTAGTTCCGCCAGGGCCCGGTCACGCCGAAGGGCGTGATCGACACCGCGACGAGCGCCCGGTTGAGCCGGCCGAGGCTCGCCGCGTCGATCCCGACCTCCGCCTTCCGGTCGGGCGCGAGGTCCTCGATCAGCACGTCGGCGCGCTCGAGGAGGCGGCCGAGCAGCGCCCGCCCGGCCGGTTGCCCCACGTCGAGCGTGACCCCGCGCTTGTTGCAGTTGAGCGAGAAGAAGAGGGCGCTGTCCTCCGGCCCCGTTCGGCCGCCGAGGAACGGCTCCCGCCGCCTGGCCGGGTCGCCCAGGCCCGGCGGCTCGACCTTGACCACGTCGGCCCCGAGCGCGGCGAGGATCCTCCCGCAGTACGGCCCGGCGACCAGTCCCGCGACCTCGACGACCCGCAAGCCGGCGAGCATGGCCCGCGGCGCGTCGTCCCGGGCGGCGGGGGCCGGCCGCGTCGCGTCAGCGACCGGGGACATATCCGAGCGCCTTCGAGAACTCGCCCGCGACCTCGGCCACGGCCCGCTTGAGCCGCGCCTCGTCGCCGGGCCCGATGTACGGCAGCGGCACGGCGATCGCGAGCGCCGCTTCCGCGAAGCCGGAGCGTCCGATGACCGGCGCGCCGACGCCGAACACCTCGCGAAGCCGCCCGCCGTAGTTGCTCGAGACGCCGGCGCGGCGGACCTCGCCGAGCACGCCTCGAAGCGCCGCCGGGGAGGTGATGGTCCTCTCGGTGACGGGTGCCAGGCCGCGCCCGATGACCCCGTCGACCACCTCGGGACTGGAGAAGGCGAGCAGCGCCAGGCCGGATGCGGTCGCATGCGCCGGCAGCCTGGCGCCGACGTGCGACGTGGCGCTGAGCCGCTTGCGCCCCGGGAGCACGTCGATGTGGACCACGTCTCCCTTGTCGAGGACCGAGAGGATCACCGTCTCCTCGGTACGCTCGTTGAGCTGCTGCAGGTACCGCCGGCCGAGGTCGCGCAGGTTGAAGTTGACGAGCGAGCGGCTTCCGATCTCGTAGAGCCGCAACGAGAGGTGGTAGTACCCCGATGCCCTGTCCTTCTCCAGATAGCCGAGCGACTCGAGCGTCGAGAGGAGGCGGTAGACGTTCGTCTTGGGCAGGCCCATCAGCTTCTGGAGCGCCGGGATGTTGAGCCTGGGGCGCTCCACGGTGAACTGCTCGAGCAGGGTCATCGCCTCCCCGACCGTCTTGAGCGACTTCGGTCCGGTCGACCGTGCGGTGTCGTGACGCCGACGGCTCGGGGCCGCCGGCGCGCGCATGCGCGAGGTGAGGGGCGCCATCACGGATCGCCTTTCGGAACGTCGCCTGCGCGACGCGGTGAACTCCGTTTCGTTCCACTATTAGGAACGTCGTTCCTCTCGTGTCGACCTGACTCTATTCGACTTGCGGTGAGCCTGTCAATAGCAATAGAAATGTGTTCGACACGCCCCGTGCGCCGGAGCGTGCGGCCACGGGCGAAACGCGGATGCGTGCGGGCGCGGAGACGGAGCGGCGCGTGAGTTCCACGAACCGGCGGGAGCGTCGAGGGCGATGAGGACCCGCCTCCTCGAGGGCGTTCGGGTTCTCGACCTCTCGCAGGGCGCGGCGGGCGCCTTCGCCGGTCGATTCCTCGCGCTGCTCGGTGCCCGCGTGACGGCCGTGACCCTCCCCGGGTCCCCGCCCGCTCCGCCGACCCTGCGCGCCTTCCTCGGCCTCCACAAGTCGCGGCGCCGCCTCGACCCCGAACGCCGGCCGGACCGCGCGGCCCTCGACGCGCTCGTGCACCGGTCCGACGCGATCGTCCTCGACCTGCCGCGCGAGCGGAGTCGGCGATGGGGTCTCGCGCCCGCGCAGCTCTCGCGCGCGCCCCTCCACCCTGTCGTCGTGGAGGTGACGGGCCTGTACGGCGCGCTGCCGTGGGCCGATCAGCCTCTGGCCGAGGTCGTCTGGCAGGCCGCCGGCGGGTGGGCCGCGCCGAACGGGGTGGAGGGCGCGCCGGCGCGCATCCGGGGTTACCCCGCCTCGTGCCTCGCGGGGGCCCACGTCGCGCTGGTCGTGGCCGCGCTCGCCTTCCGTCGTCTCGTCACCGGCCGCGGAGGGCAGGCCTCGGTCTCGACCGTCGAGAGCGTCGCCGCCGCGCTCGAAGGGTCGCTGAGCGAGCATTTCGCCTCGCGAGGCGAACGCGCGAGCGGCGCGGCCGAGTTTTCGGGGCGGAACGCGGCCGGCCCCGTGCGCGGCCGCGACGGCACGCTCCTCCTCTGCGCCCCGACCGACGAGCAGCGGCAAGACCTCCTCCATCTCCTCGGCGCCGCGGAGACGGCAACGCCGGCCGACCTTCCGGGCGGCCGCGTCGATCGGGCGGACATTTCCCCGCCGCTGCGCCGCCTCCTCCGGGACTGGACGCGCGACGCCTGGTTCCACACGACCCAGGCGTGGCGCCTGCCCTGCAGCGTCTTCCTCGAGACGGCCGAGCTGCTCCGGGATCCGCACCTCGCCGCGCGCGGCTTCTTCCGCACCCGCGGCGGCCGTTCCGGCCCGGGCTCGCCCTGGCGGGCCACGAGTCGAGGCGGCCGCCCTTCCGACGGCGCGGCCGGCCGGGCCGGC
>DASVDK010000365.1:0-7484 GCA_036381125.1 Thermodesulfobacteriota bacterium
GGAGGGGACCGGCCAGCGGCCCTTCACCCCGCTCGAGCGCCGGGTGCGCGAGATCGACCGGGCGCTGCCCGAGGGCGGCGCGATGCGGTTCCTCGAGTTCCCGGACGGCGACCTCGCCTGCATGATCACGAGCGGCGGGGCCGGTCTCGCCGTGCTCGGCAGCCTCGTCGCGATGGGCGGTCGGCCGGCGACCGCCTTCGACATCACCCCCGGGCCCGCGGGGCCGATGGAGGAGAAGCTCTACCGCGTGACGCGCACGATCCTCGAGCGCCCCGGGCTCCGCGGCCTGCTCGCCGGCGGCAACGTCAAGAACTTCACCCGGGTCGACGTCCACGTGCGCGCCATCGTGCGCGCGCTCGCCGACGGCGGCGTCGACGCCCGGCGCTTTCCGGTCGTCCTGCGGTTCGCCGGGCCGGGCATGGAGGCGGCGCGCGAGGCGGCGCGCGACGTGCCCGGGCTCGAGCTGTACGAGGACGACACGTCGCTCGAGCAGGCGGTTCGCCGCATCCTCGAGCGGATCCGGGGGGCGGCGGCGCGGTGAGCATCCTGCTCGACGGGAGCACCCGGGTGCTGGTGCAGGGCATCACCGGCCGGGAGGCGAGCCTCCACGTTCCGTACATGCAGCGGTACGGGACGCGAATCGTCGCCGGCGTCTCGCCCGGCAAGGGGGGCGGCGAGGTCCACGGCGTGCCGGTCTACGACACGGTGCGCGACGCCGTGCGGGCGCACGAGGTCGACCTCGCCGTGCTCTTCGTCTCGGCCCGCTTCACCCGCGACGCCGCCCTCGAGACGATCGAGTCGCGCGTGCCGGTCGCCGTCCTCCTCGCCGAGGGGGTCCCGCACCACGACGCGGCGGAGATCGTCGAGCGGGCGCGCGAGGTGGGGGTGCGGGTGATCGGGCCGAACTCCCAGGGGATGATCAGCCCGGGCAAGGCGAAGGTGGGCGGCACCGGCGGCGACCGGCCCGACCTGATCTTCCGGCCCGGCCCGGTCGGCGTCATCTCGCGCAGCGGCGGGATGGGCGCCGAGGTGGCGATGGCGCTGACGAAGGCCGGGATCGGCCAGAGCACGTACGTCGCCATCGGCGGGGATCTCGTCATCGGCAGCGAGTACACCGACCTCCTGCCGCTCTTCGACGCCGACCCCGACACGCGCGCCGTCGTCCTGTTCGCGGAGCCGGGGACGGGTCGGGAGGAGGCCGCCGCGGAGTTCATCGCGCGGACCGGCTTCGCCAAGCCGGTGGTCGCGTTCGTCTCGGGGGAGATCCTCGAGCGCCTGCCGCGCGGGATGCACTTCGGGCACACCGGTGCCCTGATCGAGGCCGGCCTCGGGCGGCCGTCGCAGAAGAAGGCGGCGCTCCGGGCGGCCGGCGTGCGGATCGCCGAACGCTTCGACGACATCGTTCCGCTCGTCCGCGAGGCGCTGGCGGAGCGTTGAGCACTCAACCCAAGGAGGCATGCCGCATGAGCCGTATCAAGCTGGTCGCCGTCGGACTGGCCGTCGCGTTCGCCGCGATGCACGGGGTCGCGCACGCGCAGACGGCGTTCCCCACGAAGCCGGTGAGGATCCTCGTCCACACGGCGGCCGGGTCGGGCAGCGATCTCATGGCCCGCGAGCTCGGCAAGGTGCTCGAGGGGCACCTTGGACAGCCGGTGGTGATCGAGAACAGGACCGGCGGCGGCGGCGCCGTCGCGCTGACCCACCTGCTCGGCCAGCCGGCGGACGGCTACACCGTGTCGGTGATCACGATGAGCCAGATCATGACGATGGCGGCCGGCCGGCTCGGGCAGATCCGCCAGCCCGATCAGCTCACCTGGCTCGCGCGCGTCCAGGGCGATCCGATCCTGATCGTCGTGCGGACCGACTCGCCGCTCAAGTCGGTGCGGGACCTCAACGCGAGGGTGAAGGAGGCGGCCGCGAGCGGCAACCTGCTCAAGATCGGCTCGTACGGCCGCAAGACGCACTACGAGGCCGCCGTGCTGGACTACGCGCAGGCGGTCGGGGCCCGCGTCAACTACATCGCCTACGAGGGGACGCCCGAGATCCTGCGGGCCGTGCTGGGCGGCGAGATCGACGTCGCCTTCGCTCCGGCGAGCGGGAGCATGGCGAACCTCGAGGGGGGCACCATCAGGCCGCTGGCGTCCCTCAGCGCGGGGCCGGTGCCCGGGCTGGCGGCCGTGCCGACGCTCAAGGAGTCGGGCATCGACGTGGTCGTCATGCAGTACCGCGGCCTGGTCGCGAAGCCGGGGATGCCGGCCGAGGTGCTCGCGAAGTGGGAGACGGCGCTCAAGGCCGCGGTGGTCGACCCGAGGCTCGCGAAGGCGACGGAGCAGGAGGGGATGGTCCTGCTCGCCGACGTCGGGCACGAGGCGCTCCTGCCGATCGTCACGCGGGAGTTCGAGAAGGCGAAGGCCGCGCTCGGGCAGTAATGGGCGCGAGCGTGCTCGACAGGCCGGTCGCGGTCGCCCTGACCGCGGCCGGCCTCGTCTACTTCTGGCTGGCCTCGCGGCTGCTCGTCTCGGACGGGCCGGGCTCGGCGCTCTTCCCGATGGCCGTGGGGGCGGTCTGGGTCGGCGGGTCGGTCCGGTACCTCCTCGGCGCATGGCTGCGGCCGGCCGGCGACCGGGGGGCGTGGGCCGAACTCGGCCGGGAGGTGCGCCAGGCGACGGTGTACCTGCTGCTCCCGCTCGCCTGCTACCTCGCCCTGCTCCCCTGGCTCGGGTACCCGGCGGCCACCTGGGGGTGCGCGGCCTGGATGATCCGCACGCTGTCGGAGCGGCCGCGGCACCCGCTCGTGCCGATGGCCCAGGGCGCGCTCGTCGCGGGCGTCCTCTACCTGGTCTTCGGCGGGCTCCTCGGCGTCGCGCTGCCCCGCGCGGCGCTCGCCGGGTAGCCGGGCGCGCGGGAGGGGCCGCGGGTGGCCTCCGGGGTCGACACGCTCGCCGCGCTCTACGGCGGCCTCCTCACGGCGCTCTCGCCGGGGAACCTGCTCGCCTGCCTGGCCGGGGCGTTCCTCGGGCAGCTCGTCGGCATCGTCCCGGGCATCGGGCCGGTCGGCGGCATCGCGCTCCTGCTCCCCATGATCTACGGTCAGGAGCCGGTCGCCGCGCTCATCATGCTGGCCGGCATCTACTACGGCGCGATGTACGGCGGGACGGTCACCTCCGTCCTCATGAAGATCCCGGGCGAGAACTCCTCGGTCCTCACGGCGCTCGAGGGGTACGAGATGGCGAGGGCGGGGCGCGCCGGCGCCGCGCTCGGCATCGCCGCCTTCGGCTCCTTCATCGCCGGCAACGTCGGGATGCTCCTGCTCGCGCTGTTCATCGTCCCGTTGTCGGCCGTGGCGGTCGGCTTCGGGAGCGTCGAGTACGCGGCGCTGATGTGCTTCGCCCTCTCGGCCGTGTCGGTGCTCGCCGCCGAGGCCGCCGTCAAGGGGCTCATCAGCGCCGTGATGGGGCTCGCCCTCGCGACCGTCGGGCTCGACAGCGGCACCGGCGCGCTCCGCTTCACGTTCGGCATCCCCGAGCTGGTCGAAGGGATCGACTTCGTGGTGGTGGCGATCGGGCTCTTCGCCCTCCCCGAGCTCTGCGCCATCGTGGAGCGGCGGGGGGCCGGCGCGCTGCTCGAGCGCCACGGCTACGGTCGCCTGCGCGACCTCTGGCCGAGCGTCGCCGACTGGCGGCGGTCGGCATGGCCGATCGCGCGCGGATCGCTGATCGGCTTCGCCACCGGCGTGCTGCCCGGCGCCGGCGCCACCATCGCCGCCTTCCTGTCGTACGGCGCCGAGAAGCGGCTCTCGCGGCGACCGGAGGCGTTCGGCCGGGGCGCCATCGAGGGGGTGGCCGGACCGGAGTCGGCCAACAACGGCGCCGTCGCCGGCTCGCTCGTGCCGATGCTCGCCTTCGGGATCCCCGGCTCGGCCACCACGGCGATCCTCCTGACCGGGTTCACGATCGTCGGCATCCAGCCGGGCCCCCGGCTGTTCGTCGACCACGGGCCGGTCGCCTGGGCGCTCATCGCCTCGATGCTCGTCGGCAACCTGATCCTCCTCCTGCTGAACGTGCCGCTGATCGGGCTGTCGGTCCAGCTCCTCAGGCTGCCGGCCAACGTCATGGTGGCCACCGTGGTGATGGTGGCGGCGGTCGGCGTCTTCAGCCTGCGGACGAGCCTCTTCGACCTCTGGGTCCTCCTCCTCTCGGGCGTGGTCGGCTACGTCATGCACAAGGTCAGGATGCCGGCGGCGCCGCTGCTGCTGAGCCTCGTGCTCGCCCCCCTCTTCGAGCGCAACCTGCGGCGGAGCCTCGAGCTGGGCGGCGCGCCGATCTTCCTCGAGCGGCCGGTCGCGCTGGCCCTCCTGGCGCTCTCCCTGGCGATCTGGCTCTGGCCCGTTGTCGCCCGGCTCCTCGCGCGCCGCGCCCGCTGACACCCCGGACGGCCCGGGGTCAGGCCTTTCCGTTTTCCGGGGAGGTCGAGCCGGAGGCCCGCTCCGGAAAGCCGAGCCAGGCCCCCTCGGCCGAGAAGCCGGGGCCGACCGCCACGAGAATGCCGTGCGCGCCGGGCGGCGGAGGCCGCCTGGCGAGCGTCTCCTCGAGGACGAAGAGGATGGTCGCGGACGAGAGGTTGCCGTTCTTCCGGAGGACCTCCCGCGACATCCGCACCTGGTCGTCGGAGAGGCCGAGCCCCTTCTGCGCCACGTCGATGACCCGCCGGCCGCCGGCGTGGATCATCCAGGCGGCGACCTCGTCGGGCGCGAGGCCGGCACGGGCGAGGAGGCGGCCGACCACTCCCCGCACCATGTCGCCCGCCACGAACGGCACCTCCCGGACGAGGTAGAGCTTGAGCAGGCCCTCGGGGTTCTCGTTGTCGTAGCCCATGATGTCGCGGTACTCCGGCCTCACGTCGGAGGCGAAGGCGCGAAGCGCGATCCCGGGGCCGCGATCGGCCAGCAGCGCCGCGGCCGCCCCGTCCGCGAAGATGGCGTTGCCGACGACGGTGCCGAGGTCGCGCTCGTCGAGGTGGTAGGTCGCGGAGCAGACCTCGGTGGCGACGACCAGCGCGCGACTCCCCGGGTGGGCCCTGACGAAATCCGCCCCCCGCTGCAGCGCCGACACCGCGCTGGCGCAGCCCATGCCGAGCAGGTTCGCCCGCTCGATCTGCCCGCCGCGGAACCCGAGCGCCTCGATGATGCGGGTATCGAGGCCGGGGCAGGTGTAGCCGGTGCACGAGGTGGCCACGATGCAGTCGACGGCGTCGATGGCGACGCCTGCCCGGTCGAGGCACTGGCGGGCCGCCTCGGCGCCGAGCCGGACCGCCCACTCCCGGTAGCGCCGGTTCCGCTCGCCGGGCGTCTCGTCGGCGGTGAAGGCGGCGAGGTCGGCAATGGCGAGCGCCCGTTCGTCGATCGACTCGTCGAAGAACCGGGCGAGCCTGCGCTGAACCGCCGGAGACCTGTAGACCGTCCGGGCGTAGGCGAGGAGCTCGGACTGCCGGTAGCGATGGGGCGGGGTGGCGGTGCCGAGCGCGACGATGCGAGGCGCGTCCATGTCGGCACTCTACCGCGCGCCGGGAGGACCGGTGTGGTCCCCGCCCCGAAACGCGACGCCCACGCTACAATGCGCACCCACGAGGGAGGGACGCATGCGCGCCACGACGTCACGCGCCGGGACGATTGCGTTCGCCGGCTTCGAGCCGGCCGATTACCAGGTCTTCGCCATCAAGGACTTCGCGAAGGGGATGGCGTCGCTCCGCGCGCGCGTCTCGCCGAAGCTGGCCGCGCTGGGCGAGGCGCTCGGGCCCCGGCTCTCGGCAGCCGTGGGCGAGCCGTTCTTCGCGCACGTGGCGAAGCACATGCGCCGTTCGGTCAACACGCCGACCGAGACCTGGGTCGCGCTCGGCCGCGATCCGAAGAAGTACAAGATGTACGCCTTCCTCGGCGTCGTCGCGAGCGGCCGCGGCATCGACGTGCGGCTCGTCCTCAAGGACGAGGCCGCGGGCGACAAGCGGACGCTGGCCGACGCAATCCTCCGCGAGCGCCGGCGGCTCGCCGACCTGTTCGCCGCGCTCCCGGACCTCGGCTGGTTCCTCGGGCTCCCCGGCAAGCCGCGCAAGGCGGCCGAGCCGCCGCTGCCCGTGACCCGGCTCCCCGAGGGCTTCTGGGAGGAGGTGGCCGAGGGTCTCCGAACGCGTGCGGCGAGTCTCTTCGACGTCGGCTTCGCCTGGCCGCGCACCGACCGCCGCCTGGCCGGCCCCGAGTTCGAGCGCATGGCGCTGCGCGCCATGGTCTCCCTGTACCCCCTCTACCGCCTCGCCACGACCCCCGGGGCGCGGCTCGACGGCCGGCCGACCCGCTCCGCGTAGCATTTCCACGGGGTCAGGTCTTTCCATTTTCCTGGGGGTCAGGTCTTTCCATTTTCCACGGGGTCAGGTCTTTCCGTTTTCCACGGGCGGCAGCCGGCTCGTCCCGCGCTTCACCGCGGTGGGATCCCCCCTAGGTGCCCTGCACGCGGCGCTGCAGGACGAGGGTGAGGGCGAAGCCGGCCACCCCGCCGAGCGCGAGCGCGCCGCCGCCGTGCAGGGCGATCAGGAGCCCGTCGAGGAGCGAGATGCCGGCGATGAGGCTCGCGACGGCGTGCGGGATGAACGGGGGCCTGCGGACCAGGAGCGACACGGCCCGGACGGTCCAGAGCGCGAGCGCCGCCGCGAGCGCCAGGGCAAGGAGGCCTCCGGCCGGCGCTCGCGCGGCGTAGTAGACGAGCGGGCCGGCCAGGCAGGCGAGCGGCCAGAGCCCCTTCACCTCGGTGAGGGTCTCCTGCTTCGCCGCGTAGGTGAGGCCGACCAGGTAGGCGAAGAGCGCCGCGGCACCGACGGCCGCCGCCCCGCCAACCCTCCCCGACGCGGCGAGGGCGGCCGTCACGTAAACGAGCACCCGGCAGAGCCCCATGAGGAGCGGGGAGAACGGGTTGCCCTTGTGCCACGCGTCGTAGACGACGACGGCGGCCCCGAGCGCCGCGCCCGCGCCGGCGGCCCGCGGCCCGCCTGCGGCGGCGACCAGGGCGAGGCCCGCGCCGAGGAGGGCGAACCCCACGGCGAACGCCTCGCGGGCGGCGACGCGACCCGACGGGATCGGCCGCTCGGGGCGCATCGCGGCGTCCCATCTCCGGTCGAAGGCGTCGTTGAGGAACATTCCGCCGAGATAGAACGCCGAGAGCGCGGCGACGAGCGCGCCGAGCCGGCCGGGTGACACCTGGCCGCCCGAGAGCACGACCCCGGCCAGGACGTTCGTCCAGACGGTCGGCAGGTTCGAGACCCGCCCGAGCTCGAGGTAGGCGCGGCGCCTCACGGCGCCGCTTCCTTCAACGGCTCGCGGCCGGCGTCCGCTCCGGCCGGGGTGAACCCGGCCTCCGCTCGTCGGCGCGCCTGCGGCGCGCCAACCGCCTGAGGCCGCTCGCCTCGGCGGCGCCTCACGGCGCCGCCTCCAGCCGGGC
>DASVDK010000366.1:0-10901 GCA_036381125.1 Thermodesulfobacteriota bacterium
GGAGCGGAGCCCGGCTTCGCCGGGCCGGAGCGGAAGCCGGCCGCGAGTCGGTGAAGGAGGCGTGAGATCGTGAAGCGCTGGCGGGAGGGGGCGGTCGTGGCGGCGGCGCTGGTGCTGGTGCTCGCCCTGCCGGCGGTTGCCGGGCGCTTCCAGCAGTACCTCGCCCTCAACGTGCTGCTGCTGGCCCTCTTCGCCCTGTCCTTCAACCTCCTCTTCGGCATGACCGGGCTCCTCTCCTTCGGCCACGCCGCGTTCTACGCGGCCGGCGCCTACGTGACCGGCCTCCTCCTGCGGAGCGACACCGTGTCGCTCCTGCCCGCGGTGCTCGCCGGCGCCCTCGCCGCGGGCGTGCTCGCGGCGGCGATCGGGGTCTTCTGCGTGCGGCACACCCACGTCTACTTCTCCATGCTCACGCTCGCCTTCGGGATGATGGTGTACGCGGTCGTCTGGAAGTGGACCGACGTGACGGGGGGCGACGACGGCCTCATCGGCATCCCCCGCGGGCCGCTGGCGGTCGCCGGGGTGGAGCTGGCCAACCTGAACCCGCTGCCGGCCTACTTCCGGTTCGCCGGCGTCCTCGTCGTCCTCGCGATGTACGTGCTCTACCGCGTCTCGGCCTCGCCGTTCGGCCTGGTCCTCAGGGGGATCCGCGAGAACGGCGTCCGCGTGGAGTTCGCGGGGGTGCCGGTGCGCCGCTACGTGCTCCTCGCCTTCGTGCTGGCGGGGCTCTTCGCCGGGCTGGCCGGCGCGCTCGTGGCCCCCCTCGAGCAGACCGTGGCGCCGGCCTCCGCGCACTGGACGAAGTCGGCCGAGCCGGTCATGGCGACCCTCATCGGCGGGCCGCTGGCCTTCGCCGGCCCCATCGTCGGCGCGGCGGTCTACATCGGCCTCAAGGAGGTCATCGTCCGCTACACCACCTACTGGCTGCTGGTCTTCGGCGCGGGGCTGCTCGCCATCGTGCTCACCTTCCGAGGCGGGCTCCTCGGCGCCCTGGGCCGGTTCCGCGGCCGGGGGACGCCATGACGGCGCTGCTCGAGGTGGAGGGCCTCGCGAAGTCGTTCGGCGACTTCACGGCGGTGGCCGGCGTCGACCTCGTCCTGCCGGGCGGCGGCATCACGGCCGTGATCGGCCCGAACGGCGCCGGCAAGACGACCCTCATCAACCTCCTCACCGGCCGGCTCGAGGTCGACCGGGGGGAGATCCGCTTCGGCGGCGCGGACGTCACCCGCTGGCCCGCCTCGGCGCGCATCCGGGCCGGCATGGGGCGCGCCTTCCAGGTGACGAGCGTCTTCCCGCGCCTCCCCGTCGAGGCGAACGTCGCCATCCCGGTCGTGTCGGCCGCGGGCCTCGCCTTCAGGCCCTGGCGTCGCCTCGACCGGCTGCCCGACGTGCGGCGCGAGGTCGCGCGGCTCCTCGACGAGGTCGGTCTCGGCGACCGCGCGGGCGCGCCGGCGGGGGAGTTGTCGCACGGCGACCAGCGCCTGCTGGAGCTGGCCCTCGCGCTCGCGACGGGACCACGGCTCATCTTCCTCGACGAGCCGACGGCCGGGATGGCGCCGGGCGAGCGCGAGCGGGTGCTCGCCCGCATCCGCCACCTCGCCGACGCGGGCGGCCTGACGTTCCTCCTCGTCGAGCACGACATGGACGTCGTCTTCGGCATGGCGAGCCGGATCGTCGTGATGCACCAGGGGCGGGTGATCGCCGACGGCAGCCCGGAGGCGATCCGGGCCGACGCGCGGGTGCGCGAGGTGTACCTCGGGGAGGCCGACCACGCACCGCTGCGAGAGGCGCCGGCCGCGGCCGCGGCCGGCGAGGTGCTGCTCGAGGTGGAGCGGCTCGGCGCCGGCTACGGCCTGTCGCAGGTCCTCTCGGACGTCTCGTTCACCGTGCGCCGGGGAGAGGTCACGGCGCTCCTCGGGCGCAACGGCGTCGGCAAGACGACGACGATGCGGAGCCTCGTGGGGCTCAACGTCCCGTACGCCGGCAGCCGCATCCGGCTGGCCGGCCGCGACATCGCCGGCCTCGCGCCCGAGAGCATCGCGGCGCTCGGCGTCGGGTACGTGCCGGACGACCGGCGGATCTTCCCCGACCTGAGCGTACGGGAGAACCTCCGGTTGCCCCGACTGGCGCTGCGGCAGACCGAAGGCCGGTGGTCCGAGGAGAAGATCGGCGACCTCTTCCCCCCGCTGCGCGCCCTCTGGGACCGGCAGGGCCGGCACCTCTCGGGCGGCGAGCAGAAGATGCTCGCCATCGGGCGGGCGCTCATGGCCGAGCCGTCGCTGCTCCTCCTCGACGAGCCGTCCGAGGGGCTCTCGCCGCTGATCGTTGGGCTCCTCGCCGAGGCGCTCGACCGGATCCGCGCCGAAGGGGTGACCATCCTGCTGGCCGACCAGAACCTCCCGTTTGCCAGGCGGGTGGCCGACCAGGCGCTGGTCATGGAGCGCGGGCGGATCGTCCACGCCGCCCCCATGCCGGAGCTGGCCGCCGACGAGGCCACCCTGCGTCGCCTGCTGGCGGTCTAGACGCTCGACCTCGCCGTCGCCGTTCGTGCCGGCGGCTCGCGATGCGGCTCGCCCGCGAGTCGCGCCCCGGCCGGCAGGCGCGCCACGTCGTCAGGTACTTCGACCTCCCCTGCTCGGCGGGGCCCCCGGCGCGCCCACCGGCCCCCAGCCCTCGACCGCCGTTGCGCAGCGGGTCCGCATGCCCGCCGGCCCTACGCGCCCGCGCTCGCAGCCGCCGCGAAGGCCTCCAGTCCCTTGCCCCAACCGGAGTCGAGGGCGGCGCGAAGCGCTCCGGCCTGCTCGCCGAACCGCTCGAGGTTGCGATGCGTAAGCTCGACGCGCGTGCCGTCCGTCCCGTCCGGGACGAAGCGCACCTCGAGTTCGGTGACGAAGCCGGGGTCGAAGCGCCACCGAGCGTCGATCTGCCAGGCGAGCAGGATGCGAGTCGGCGGCTCCCAGGCGAGGACGCGGCCCCAGTCGCACTCGGTGCCGTCGGCGCCTCGCTCGAACCAGCGTCCGCCCTCGTGCGGCTCCACGACGATCGCCGTCCGGGGCGAGGCGAGGAGCGTGTTCTCGACCGGCCACCAGCGGTGCATGCCCGCCGTGAAGACCTCGAAGGCTCGCCGAGGCGCGACTCCGACACGAAGGCTCTTGCGAATGGGCTCGGGGGTGGTGGTGGACGTCATCCGTTCTCCCTCCCGTCAGCTTCGGCTTCGGCCTTGAAGGCCTCCAGGGTGCGATCCCAGAACCGGTCGAGCCAGGCACGGACCGCCGTGAGCCCTGCCGGGTCGATCCGGTAGATGCGCCTGGCGCCCTCCGCACGATCGGTCACCAGGCCAGCGGCTTTCAGAACGGCGAGGTGCTGCGAAACGGCCGGCCGACTCACCGGCAGGCCGCGTGCCAGCTCGCCGACCGCTTGCGGGCCGCTCGCCAGCCGCTCGAAGACGAGGCGGCGAGTCGGATCGGCGAGGGCCGAGAGCGCACGCTGCATGTCAGTCATGACTTACCGTAATCGATTGCTTACGAGATGTCAACGCTTAGGCTCGTCCTCGCTCTTGTGCCCCTCATGGCTCAAATGTATACTGCTCGAAATCCCAGGTAGCGGAGGAGCGCCATGGCCCGTGCAGCGCAGTCCGAGAAGGAGAAGGCGATCAGCCTCGCCCTTGCGCAGATCGAGAAGCAGTTTGGCAAGGGGGCGGTGATGCGGTTGGGGGCGGCGGGGCCGGTGGCGGCGGTGCCGGTGGTGTCGACCGGGTCGCTGGCGCTGGACCTGGCGCTGGGGGTAGGGGGGGTGCCGCGGGGGCGGGTGGTGGAGGTGTTCGGCCCGGAGGCCAGCGGCAAGACGACGCTGGCGCTGCAGCTGGTGGCCGAGGCGCAGCGTGCCGGGGGGACGGCGGCCTACATCGACGCCGAGCACGCGCTGGACGTGGGGTACGCGGGCAAGCTGGGGGTGGACGTGGGGAGTCTGCTCATCAGCCAGCCCGACACGGGGGAGCAGGCGCTGGAGATCTGCGAGACGCTGGTGCGCTCGACGGCGGTGGACCTGGTGGTGATCGACTCGGTGGCGGCGCTGGTGCCGCGGGCGGAGCTGGAAGGGGAGATGGGCGACAGTTTGCCGGGGTTGCAGGCGCGGCTGATGAGCCAGGCGCTGCGCAAGCTGACGGCGACGATCCACCGGACGATGGCGACGGTGGTGTTCCTCAACCAGATCCGGATGAAGATCGGGGTGATGTACGGCAACCCGGAGACGACGACGGGGGGCAACGCGCTGAAGTTCTACGCCTCGGTGCGGCTGGACATTCGGCGGGTGGGGGCGCTGAAGGAGGGGGCCGAGGTGGTGGGCAATCGGACGCGGGTGAAGGTGGTGAAGAACAAGGTGAGTCCGCCGTTCAAGGAGGTGGAGGTGGACTTGCTGTACGGGCAGGGGTTCAGCCGGGTGGGGGAGCTGGTGGACCTGGGGGTGGAGGTGGGGGCGATCGAGAAGGCGGGGGCGTGGTTCAGCGTGGGGGAGGAGCGCATCGGCCAGGGGCGCGAGGCGGTCAAGGCCTACCTGAGCGAGCACCCCGAGCTGGCCGCCCGCATCGAACAGCAGATCCTCGCCCACTTCGGCCTGCCGCCGCGCGCCGCGGCGGCGGTCGCGCCCGAGGCGGCCGCGGCCACGCAACCCGAGCCCGCGCCGCAGGGGCGGGGCCGGAAGACGGCCGGATAGCAGGGCTGTGCGGGGCCGATGGGCCTCGCCAGATCGATGACATGTCGGGGACGGGGATGGTCGTTCGAAGGAGCAAGGGGCAACCATGGAGCTGAACGACATCCTCAAGATGGCGGTGCAGGGCAAGGCGTCCGACGTCCACGTCAAGGTCGGCGTGCCGCCCATCTTTCGCGTGAACGGCGCGCTGGCGCCCATGAAGGGCGCGGAGCGGCTGACGCCGGAGGTCATCAGCAAGATGGCCTTCGGCATCATGAACGCGCAGCAGAAGGAGAAGTTCGCCCGGGACAACGAGTGCGACCTGGCGTACGGCGTGCCGGGGCTCGGGCGCTTCCGCGTCAACGTGTTCCAGCAGCGCGGCACGGTCGGGATGGTGCTGCGCGCGATCCCGTTCGGCACCCAGACGATCGAGCAGCTCCTCCTGCCCAGGGTCATCGAGAAGATCGCCATGGAGCAGCGGGGGCTGGTCCTCGTGACCGGCACCACCGGGTCCGGCAAGTCGACGACGCTCGCCGCGATGATCGACCACATCAACTCGAACCGCACGGCGCACATCGTGACGATCGAGGACCCGATCGAGTTCCTCCACCGCGACAAGAAGAGCATCGTCAACCAGCGCGAGGTCGGCTTCGACACGAAGGGCTTCGCCAACGCCCTGCGCGCCGCCCTCCGCCAGGACCCCGACGTGATCCTCGTGGGCGAGATGCGCGACGCCGAGACGATCGAGACCGCGCTCACGGCGGCCGAGACGGGCCACCTGGTCATGTCGACCCTGCACACGATCGACGCGACCGAGACGATCAACCGCATCATCTCCGTCTTCCCGGTGCACCAGCAGAAGCAGGTCCGGCTGCAGCTCGCGGGCATCATCAAGGGGATCATCTCGCAGCGCCTCTGCCCCCGAGCCGACGGCAAGGGGCGGGTGCCGGCGGTGGAGGTGCTCGTCTCGACCGCGCGCGTGCGGGAGTGCATCGAGGAGCCGGAGAAGACCAAGGAGCTGCGCGACGCCATCTCGCAGGGGGTTGTATCCTACGGGATGCAGACCTTCGACCAGTCGCTCATGGGGCTCTACAAGCAGAACCTCATCACGTACGAGGAGGCCCTGCGGCAGAGCAGCAACCCGGACGACTTCGCGCTGAAGGTGAAGGGCATCTCCTCGACGAGCGATTCGACGTGGGACCAGTTCGAGAAGGCGGGAGGCGACGGCAAGGGGGCGGGCACGACCAGGCTCGGCGACCTGACGCTCGAGCGGTTCTCCAGGTAGCGCCGGGCGGCGGCGCGGCCGCCGAGCCGGCGCAGGCGGCGTTCGAGGCGGCATGTCGCAGCCTGGCGGCCAGGCGCCAGACGCGCGCGGAGCTGGCGCGCAAGCTCGCCCGCAAGGGGTTCGCGGCCGAGGTCGCCGACGCGGCGCTCGACCGGGCGGCCCGGCTCGGCTTCCTCGACGACGCCGGGCTCGCGGCCGACCAGGTCAGGGCGCTCGCCGAGGGGCGCCTCTACGGGCGCCGCCGGATCGCGCAGACCCTTGCCGCCCGCGGCCTCTCCCGCGAGACCATCGCCTCGGCGCTCGACGCCGCGTCCCCCGACGATCCCGCCGCCGAGGTCGCGCGGGCGCGCGAGGCGCTCGCCCGGGCCGGCCGCGTGCCGGCGCCCGGCGACCGCGACGCCCGGCGCCGCGCGGCGCAGTACCTCGCCCGCCGCGGCTTCGACTGGGACACCGTCGAGGCGGCGCTCGGCGGCGCCGACGACATGGACGGCGGCGCGTGAGCCCCTCCACGCTGGTCCCGACCGACGCCCGCCCCTTCCTGCGAGACCTCAACGCCCGCGGGGCCGCCCGCCGCCTCCAGGGGCTCCTGCGCCTTTCGGAGCACGGCGACTGGACCCTGCAGGGGCTGGTCGAACCCCACCTCCACGACGACGACCGGGATGTCCGCATCGCCGCGCGGCTCGCCCTGCGCGCGATCGGCGACCGGCGCTTCGCCCCCCTCGCCCTGGCCGGCCTCGACGACGAGGACCCGGCGCTGCGCGGCGCCTCGGCCGCGCTGCTCGCCGCCCTGGGGCCGTCGCCGGACGAAGCCGACCGCCTCCTCGCGCGGGCGGACGACCCCGACTTCGAGGTCGTGCGGGCGCTGCGCAGCCTGGCGCGGCGGCCGACCGGGACGCTGCCGCGCCGGCTCGCCGCCTGGCTGCCCGGCGCGCTCGCCTCGCCGGCGCCGGCCGTTCGCCGCACCGCCGCCCTGCTGCTCGAGGCGGCGCCGGACGCCGCGCACCGGCAGGCCCTCGAGGCGCTGCGCGGAGACCTCGCCCCGGCGCCCTTCGCCACGTCGGCCCTCGACGCGTGGCGCGCGGAGCGGGGGCTTCCGGCCGAGCCGGACCCGGCCGCCGGGGTCGCCACGGTGGCCGAGGCGGCCGGCCGCGCGCTCGCGGCGCTCGCGCGGCGGCCGGCGGACGCCCCGCGAGCGACGCGGTACGGCTGGGAGGTGCTCTTCGCCTACCGGCGGCTGCCGCCCGCGCGGGACGTCGCGGCCGGGACCTGGCCGGGGCTCGATCCCGAGGCGCTCGACGTGACGGGGACGATGAACCCGGCCGGACGTCACTGGACGGCGGCGCGCATGGTCCCGCGGGCGCGCGGCGGCGCCTCGGCCGTCTGGGTGCGCGTCGTGCGCCGCGACGCCTGCGTGACCGGGCGGCTCGCCTTCGAGCCGGACCACCGGCTCCCCACGCTCGAGGCGCTCGACGCGAAGCTGGCCGCCCGCCCGGGCGCCGACGCCGTGCTGCTGGTCGACGTGACCGACGGCGCGGGCCGGCGCGCCGACGCCGACCGCGCCGCCGAGTGGCTCGCCTCGGCCGTCGCCGGGCTGGCCACCGGGCCGTGGGTGTGGGAGCCCGGGGCATGACGGCACGCCGCTGGACGCCCGGACGCGAGGTCGCCGCCTGGGCGCGCGCCGCGCGCGGCGTCGCCGTGACCCTCGCCCTGGCCGCGGCGGCGCTGGTGGTGCTGCGCGTGGCCGGCCTGCGCGGCCTGCTCGTCGCCGCCGCGGCGGGCGCCCTCGTCTGGTGGCTCTCCCGCCTCGGCCGGTCGGGGCGCTGACGTGGGGATCCGCCTCAGGCTGACGCTCTACTACACGACGCTGCTCGCCCTGCTCGTCGCCCTCGTGGGATGGGGGGTGCACGCGCTCGTGGCCCGCCTCCTCGCGCGCGACGTGGACCGGTCGCTCCAGCTCATCGCCCGGCAGGTCAACGAGGCGGCCGGCCGCGGCCTGCCCGATCCGAGCAGCCTCACGCTGATCCCGGACCCCGCCTCGGGCGCCGTCTTCCTCGGCGAGTTCGTGCAGATCTTCGACGTGCAGGGCAGCCCCCGCGGCGTGGCCGGCAAGCGGCCGCGGCTGCCGGTGCCGGCCGAGGCGCTCTCGCGGGCGCTTCGGGGCGTCGCCGACGTGCGCACCGTGGCGTCCGCCGACGGCCGCGAGCGGATCCGCCTCCTCACGGCGCCGCTCGTCGACGGCCGGCGGGTCACCGGGGTCATGCAGATCGGCGTCTCGCTCGCGCCCGCGGAGGTGACCCTCGCGCGGCTCGCCACCGCGCTCGCGCTCGGCTGTGCGGCGGCCCTCGTCGTGGCCGCCGTCGGCGGCTACTGGCTCGCGGGCGTGGCGCTCCGGCCGATCGACGCGATGGTGAGCGCGGCGTCGAGCATCTCGCACACCGACCTCTCCCGGCGGCTACCCGAGCCGCCCTACCGCGACGAGCTGGCGCGCCTCGCGCAGACGTTCAACGCCATGATCGCCCGGCTCGAGGAGGCGTTCGCGCGCCTCGACCGCTTCGCCGCCGACGCGTCGCACGAGCTCAGGACGCCGCTCACCATCCTGCGCGGGGAGGTCGACCTGGCGCTCCGCCACCCGCGAACGCCCGAGGAGTACCGCGAGGTCCTCGCGAGCAACCGCGACGAGATCGACCGCATGGCGACCATCGTCGACCAGCTCCTGCTCCTCGCCAGAGCCGAGAAGGGCCAGCTCGTCCTGGCGCGCGAGCCGGTGCGGCTCGACCGCCTCGTCGAGGAGACGGTCCGCCAGTGGCGCGACCTCGCCGTCCAGTCCGGCCTGACGCTCGTCCTCGAGCCGCCGCCGCCGCTCGTGGTACTCGGCGACGAGCTGCGCCTCAGGGAGCTGCTCCTGAACCTCCTCGAGAACGCCCGCAAGTACACGCCGGCCGGCGGCCGCATCACCGTGCGCCTGGCCGCCGACGAGGCGGCGCGGGTCGCGCGGATCAGCGTCGAGGACACCGGCGTCGGCATCCCCGCCGACTCCGTCCCGCGCCTCTTCGACCCCTTCTTCCGCGCCGACGCCGCGCGGGCGCGCGACGCCGGCGGCAGCGGCCTCGGCCTCACGCTGGTCAAGCGGATCGCCGATCTGCACGGCGGGTCGGTGACGGTCGACAGCGAGGTGGGCAAGGGGACCCGCTTCACGGTCAGCCTCCCCCTGGCCGAGGCGCCGGCGCCGGTCTGACCACGGTGAGGCGCGTCCCGGTCGTCGACGGCGGCCGCGGCAGCCTTTCCTCGCCGTTGACACGCGACCTGCAGGGGCGGCCCGAGGTTCCCACCTCAGGAGGACCGACGATGACCGCCGCACAGGGCGCCATCACCTGGCGCCACGACCTCGAGGGCGCACTCGGCGACGCACGGGCCCAGGGCCGGCACGTGCTGCTCGACTTCTCCGCGGCGCCGATGTGAAGCGGCTGCGCTCGGCTGGATGCCGAGGTCTATCCCGATCCGCGCGTCGTGCGCCTCGTCGGGGAGGCGTTCGTCCCGGTGCGCGTGCACGTGAAGGAGCAGGCCGACGCGTACGCGCAGCTCTCGACACGCTACGGCGTGCAGTGGACGCCGACGACGCTGGTGATCGATTCCCGCGGGGGGGAGCGGCACCGCATCGAGGGGTTCCTGCCCGCGGACGACTTCCTCGCGCAACTGGCGTTGGGCCTCGCCCACTCCGCGTTCGCGGCCGGCCGGTTCGCCGAGGCCGAGCGGCAGTTCCGTGAGGTGGTCGACCGCCACCCGGACTCGGACGCCGCGGCCGAAGCGCTCTACTGGGCGGGCGTCTCGCGGTACAAGGCCACGAACGACGCGGCCGCCCTCGCCGACACCGCGAGGGAGTTCACCACCCGCTACCGGGACACGAGCTGGGCGAAGAAGGCGTCCGTCTGGGCGGCGTAGCGCGCGAGGCCCTTGCAGAAGACGCGCCTGCCTGGTAGGGTGCTCGCGACTTCGTCACCGGGGAGTAGCCGCCCCCGCGACCGCGGGGGGCGCGCGTCAACACGCTTGGCCCCTGGGCCATGGCGCGCGCGACCGGAGGGTCTGGCGAGACCTGTGGCGCCGGCGTCCGTTGGCCGCTGCCGGGTGGGGACGCCGTGCCACTGGTGTCCCGTCACCCGGCCCGCGGTCACGACATGCAGGCGCTCCTCGCTTCGATCCTCGTCGTCGCCGTCGCGGAGATCGGCGACAAGACCCAGCTCCTCGCGCTGATCCTCGCCGCCCGCTTCCGCCAGCCCGTGGCGATCACCCTCGGCATCCTGGTCGCGACCCTGGCGAACCACGCCGCGGCCGGTGCCCTCGGTGCGTGGGTGGCGTCGGCGTTGTCCCCGACGACGCTGCGGTGGGGGCTCGGCCTCTCGTTTCTCGCCGTCGCGCTCTGGGCGCTGGTGCCGGACCGCCTGGACGAGACGAAGGCGGAGCCGGTCGGCCGGGACCGGGCCTTCGCGGCCACGCTGGTGAGCTTCTTCCTGGTGGAGATCGGGGACAAGACGCAGGTGGCGACGGCGATCCTGGCGGCGAGGTTCGACGCGCTGGCGTCCGTCGTGGCCGGCACGACGATCGGCATGCTGGTCGCCAACGTCCCCGTCGTCGTCCTCGGGGAGGCCGTCGCCCGCCGAGTGCCGCTTCGCCTCGTCCGCGTCGTCGCGGCCGTGGTGTTCGCGGCCCTCGGCGGGCTCGCGCTGGCCGGCGTCGGGGCCGGCCCGTAGCGCCGGGGGTCAGGCCCTCGGCTCGATGGCGGCGAAGAGGGTGGCGCCCCCGTCCCGGGCGACCCGGACGAGGACCGGCTCGGTGGCCGGCGCCTTCCGGATCGCCTCGGCCGCCTCGTCGGGCCCGCTGACCGGCTGCCGGTTCACGTCGTGGATGACGTCACCCGCTCGCTGGCCGGCCTTCT
>DASVDK010000367.1:0-7129 GCA_036381125.1 Thermodesulfobacteriota bacterium
GGGCGAGACGCTCGCCCGGACGCGCGCGCTCGAGGACGAGCTGGCGTTGCAGCGCCGGGCCCTCGAGGCGCGGGCCGTGGCCCTCTACAAGCTCGGCCCGCTCGGTCCGGTCCAGGCGCTCCTGTCGGCCAGCTCGCTCGCCGATCTGGCGAAGCGCGCGCGGTACCTGCGCGCGGTGCTCGAGGCCGACCGCGAGCAGGTGCGCCGCTACGAGGCCGGCCGCGCGGCGCTCCGGCGCGAGACCGCGGCGCTCGCCGCCCAGGAGAGGGAGCTGGCGGCGCTGACCCGCCGGCAGCGCGACCTCGCCGATCGGCTCGAGGCCGAGCAGGCGGCGCGCCGCGACCTGCTCCGTGCGATCCAGGACGAGCAGAGCCTGGCGGCTGCGGCGGCCGAGGAGTTGCAAGCAGCGGCCGAGGCGCTCAAGGCGCTGCTCGCCCGGCTCGAGGCCGAGGCGGTGGCCCGCGCGCTCCAGGGCGAGCAGGCCCGACCGGCCGGCGGGTTCGCCGCTGCCCGGGGGCGTCTCGCCCTGCCGGTCGCGGGGGAGATCGTCACCCCCTTCGGGCCGCGCGAGCACCCGCGCTTCCGGACGGTGACGGTCAGCAACGGGATCGAGATTCGGGCCCCGGCCGGCGCCGACGTGCGGGCGGTGGCCGACGGTCGGGTGGTGTTTGCCGGATGGTTCCGGGGCTATGGTAAGATGCTGATCCTCGATCACGGAGACCAGTTCTATACCCTTTACGCGCACGCCGCGGAGTTGTACAAGGCGGTAGGCGAGGCGGTTCGGCAGGGCGACAGGGTGGCCTCGGTAGGCGACACCGGCACCCTCGGCGACCCCGTCCTCTATTTCGAGATCCGGCAGGCCGGCAAGCCGCTCGATCCAGCCGAATGGCTCTCGACGGCCGAGGCCAGGCGCCAGTAGCACCCCGTCCAGCAGGGAGGGAGGTCGTCCAGGACATGCCCAGCAAGCGGAGCGCTCGCGTCGCCATCGGCGCGCTCATCCTCATCGTCCTCAGCCTCGTTCTCGGCGGAGGGGCGCTGCAGCGGGTCAACGCCGTCGCCGACAGCCAGTACGAGGATCTCCGCCTGTTCACGGACGTGCTCGCGCTCATCCAGCGCAACTACGTCGAGAAGCCGGAGAACAAGGAGCTCGTCTACGGCGCGATCAAGGGGATGCTCGAGACGCTCGATCCGCACTCCTCGTTCATGACCCCCGAGGTCTACCGCGAGATGCAGGTCGAGACGCGCGGGGAGTTCTCGGGCCTCGGCATCGAGATCACGACGAGGGACGACCGCATCGTCGTCGTGACGCCGATCGAGGACACGCCGGCCTTCAAGGCGGGCATCCTGGCGGGCGACCAGATCATCCGGATCGACGGCAAGTCCACCAAGGGGATGAGCCTGCCCGACGCCGTCAAGCTCATGCGCGGCCCGCGCGGCAGCGCCGTCAAGATCACCGTGGCGCGCGAGGGGGCCGACGAGCCGATCGACTTCACCATCACGCGCGCCACCATCGCCGTGAAGAGCGTCAAGGCCAAGCTGCTCGAGCCGGGCCTCGGCTACATCCGCCTCACGCAGTTCCAGGAGCGGACCGCCGACGACCTCGCGTCGGCCCTCGAGCGGTTCGACAAGGAGCAGATCAAGGGGCTCATCCTCGACCTGCGCAACAACCCCGGCGGGCTCCTCGATCAGGCCGTCAAGGTGGCCGACTTCTGGATCGACTCCGGCCTCATCGTCTACACCGACGGCCGCATCGAGAACCAGCGCATGGAGTTCCGGGCGACGCGCGACGTCGCGAAGCGCGACTACAACATCATCGTCCTCGTCAACGAGGGGAGCGCGTCGGCGTCCGAGATCGTCGCCGGCGCCTTGCAGGACACCGGCCGCGCGGTCGTCGTCGGGACCCAGACCTTCGGCAAGGGCTCGGTCCAGACCATCATCCCGCTGTCCGACGGCTCGGCGCTCAGGCTCACCACGGCCCGCTACTTCACGCCGAAGGGGCGGTCGATCCAGGCCAAGGGGATCACGCCGGACATCGTCGTCGAGGCCGGCACGGTCGTCGCGCGCAACGGCGCCGACCGGGGCGTGATCCGCGAGCGGGACCTCGAGCGGCACTTCCGCGGCGAGGACGAGACCGAGGCGAAGGACGCCCCGGCCAAGGCGCCGCAGTCGCGCACGCGCGGGCGGGAGGCGTCCGACGACAAGGCGTCCGACGTGCAGTTCACCCTCGGGGAGCCGGGCAAGGACCTCCAGCTCGACCGAGCCATCGACATGCTCAAGTCCTGGCAGGTCTTCCAGACCCTCGGCACCAGGCGGGGCACGATGGCCCAGCAGCAGCCCGCCGCCAAGTAGCCACGCAGACCAGTCGGGCTCGACCCACGCGGCGCCGGAGACCCCGGCGCCGCGTGGCGTTTCAGGCCGACGATCCACCCCCTGCGCGCCTTGCGCGCCCTCGTCCCCTGCGGTAGGGCTCTCTGGGTCGCCGCGCGCGGCCCGGCGGGCCGAGCCGCGGCCGTGCAACCGATCGACCGAGGAGGACGCCGTGGCAGGGGCTCGTGTGAGAATCGTGGTGGGCGTCGTGGCGGTGGCGTTCTGGCAGGCGGCGTGCGCGGCGTACGCCGGTGAGCCGGGAGGCGAGCCGCCGAAGGTCCTGCGCCTCACGCTCGACGAGGCGGTCCGGCGGGCGGTGCTCGCGAGCGAGGAGATCGACGCCGCCGAGGCGGGCGTGGACGCGGCCAGGGGGCGCCTTGCGCAGGCGCGCGGCGGGCGCCTGCCGGCCATCGAGGCGACCCTCACGGCAGGGCCGTCGCCGCGCGCGCGCGGCGACCAGGTGATGTCGCCGGACGACGCCTACCGGTGGGCGATCACCGGCGTCTTCGGACGCGCCGAGGTGAGGGTCATCCAACCGCTCTACACGTTCGGCAAGATCGCCGCCGGGCAGGCCGCCGCCAGGGCCGGCATCGACGCGGCGCGGGCCGAGCTGCTCGGCAGGGCCGCCGAGACGAGCCAGCGGACGATCCAGGCGTACCTCGGGTTGCTCCTGGCACGCGACGCCCTCGGGCTCGTCGCCGAGATCGAGAACGAGGTCGAGAAGGCGCTGGAGCGCCGGCGGGCGCAGGGCGCCGACGAGGCGGACATCGGTCTGCTCCGCCTCGAGACGTTCGCCGCCGAGGCGGAGCGGGGGCGGGTGGAGGCGGAGGCGGGCGTCGAGATGGCGCGGGCGGCCCTCGCGCTCCTCGTCGACGCCCCGCCCGGCGTCGTCGTGGAGCCGGCGGAGGAGAGCCTGGCGCGGTCGGCGCCGTCCGAGGCGCCGCGGCAGGCGCTGGAGGCCTACCTCCGGGACATCGAGAGCCGGCGGCCGGAGTTCGCGCAGCTCAGGGCCGGCATCGCGGGGCGCGAGGCCGAGGCGGAACTCGCCGCGGCGGAGCGCAAGCCCACCGTCTTCGTCGCGGGCTTCGTCGACGTGACCGGCGCCACGAACCGCGAGCGAATTCACAACCCGTTCGTCGTCGACCCGCTCGGCCACCAGTTCGCCGGCGCCGTGGTCGGCGTGCGCTGGACGTTCGACTTCGGCCAGGGAGGGAAGGTCTCCGAGGCGCGCGCCGAGGCGGCCCGCCTCGCCGCCCAGCAGGCAGCCGCGCGGCGCGGCCTCCCGCTCGAGGTGCGGCGCGCCTACATCGATCTCGAGCGGGCGCTCCGCGAGGCCGACGCGCTCGAGCGGGCCTTCCGTACCGCCAGGCGGTGGACCGCGGCGGCCGCCGCGGCGGCCGACCTCGGGGTGGAGGACGCCTTCCGGGAGTACGCCCGCCATCGAGCCGACTGGTTCCGGGCGCTCTACAACGTGCGCCTCGCCGAGGCGAACCTCCGGCACGCCGCCGGCCTCGACGCCGAGGCGCTGGCCCCCCTCGTTCTCGCCAGCAAGTAGCGGGAATGCGCCCCGCGAAGCGGGGCCCGGGCGAAGCCCGGAGCGCCGTGACGCGGGTGCGTGGGCGGCACGAGATTACAGGAGCCGATGCCCCCGCACCCCGCGAAGCGGGGCCGGCCCGAAGGGCCGAGCGCCGGCAGAGCGGTCCGCGGGCGGCACGCGGGGACGGGAGCCGACGTGCGACGCGCAAGCGGCCCCGGACCTGAGGCCCGAGCGCGCCGACGCCGGTCCCCCGCCGACCTGGGGTACGCGTCATCGGTCGCGCCGGCTGCGCATCCGCTCGAGGAGCGCCGAGGGGCCGCCCTGGCGGATCACCCGCTCGAACTGCGAGCGGTAGGAGGCGACGAGGGAGAGCCCGTCGATGACGACGTCGGTGAACGTGCGGCCGTCGGGCTTCACGCGGTAGTCGACCGGGAGCGTCGCGCCCTGGGACTTGAGGAGGGTCGTGCGGACGAGCACCTCGCCCGTGCCGCCGGGCGCCGGCTGCGGCTCGCCGTACCGGACCTCGACCCCTTCGAGGAACGAGAGGACCATCCGCGAGTAGGAGCGGGTGAAGAGGGTCGTGAAGAGCGGGAGGTACTCCCGCCACTCGGCCGGCGAGAGCCGATCGGCGCTCGAGCCGAGCGCCGCCCGGGCCATCGCCTCGGTGTCGAAGCGCTCGGCGATGAGCCGCTGGACCCGCTCGTCGCGCGCCTCGGCGGTGAGCGCCGGATCGCGGATGATCGCGCGCGCCGTCTCGATCGTCTGCCGCACGGCCTCGACGGGGCCCGCCTGCGCCTGCGCGGCGGCGGGCGCGCCGAGGGCGAGGAGGACCGCCAGGCCGATCCCGGCGCCGTTCGCCGCGGCCCGCCGGCGCGCCATCGCGGCGAGCACCGGCGGGAGGACGACGAACGTCGCGATCGCCGTGAGGATCGAGCCGAGGCAGAGGAGCACGCCCAGCGAGACGACCCCTCGATGCTCGGCCACGAGCAGCGGGGCGAAGCCGGTGATCGTGGTGAGGACCGCGAGCAGCACCGACTTGCCGGCCGACCGGCCGAGGACCGACGCGGCGGCGTGCGGCTCCTCCCGCA
Source organism: Thermodesulfobacteriota bacterium (assembly GCA_036381125.1). Classification (GTDB taxonomy): domain Bacteria; phylum DASVDK01; class DASVDK01; order DASVDK01; family DASVDK01; genus DASVDK01. The sequence continues at coordinate 4,993 of DASVDK010000367.1, forward strand.
CCCGGCCGACCAGCGTCGTCCCGGTGTCGACGGCGAGCGCGATGACCAGCGGGACGCCGAAGAGGTTGGCGAGGTTGAAGTCGATGTCGAGCGCCGCCATCGCCCCGGCGGTCCAGAGCCCGCCGACGACGAGCGGCAGCGCCGAGAGGAGCGCGTCGCGCACGCTGCGGAACGCGATCGCCGCGACGACGACGATCAGCCCGAGCGCGACGAGCGAGCTTCGCACGTAATCGCGTCGCATCGCCTCGGTCACCTCGAACCCCTGGACGCGCGGGCCGGTGACGTCCGGGTCGACCGCCCGGACGTCCTCGAGGAAGCGGGCCATCGCCTCGCGCTGCCAGGCGTTCTCCGTGGGGTAGATCCGCAGGAGGAGCCGACCGGTGCGGCCGACGAACCGGTCGCGCAGATCGGGCGGCAGGGATTCGATCGCGACCGGCGAGGTCTCGAGGTTGGCCGCGAGCCAGTCGACGCCCTCGGCGAGGTCCGCGACGAGCGCGCGCTGCGCCTCGGCGAGCCGCCGCTCCGCGGCCGCCGGCCCGACCCGGTCGATGGCGGCGAGGAGGTCGACGAGCGCCCGCCGCGCGTCGCGCGCGCCGGCTTCGTCGGCCTCGCCGAGCTTGAAGGCGAGGCGCGACACGCCGCTGCGGAACGGCTCGAGGTCGAAGGGCGCGGCCGCCTCGGTGCGGACCTCGAGGCCGGCGACGAGCGGACGGATCCTCTCGATGATCCGCGCCCTGGTCGCCTGCTCGTCGGGCAGCACGTCGAGCACGCTCTCGACCCGCTCGACCAGCGGGCGGGCCGTCAGCGCGTCCACCTTGCGCCGCGCCTCGGCGAGATCGGCCGCGTCGGTCACGACGAACCAGGTCCCGCTTCCCCCCTCGTCGATCAGGGCGCGCTCGTAGCGCACCGACTCGGTGTCGCGGGGCTGGAGGTTGAGGAGGTTCGAGTCGAAGGCCGGCGGGTTCGCGAGCGCCAGGCCGCCCCCGACCACGGCCAGCACGAGGCCGGTCGCCAGCGGCCATCGCGCCCGTGCGAGCCACGCTGCGACGGCCGGCGGCGGTCGATCGCCCGATCGCGCGGCGGCCGGGCCGGCGCGCCACCGCCCGACGAGGGCGAGCATCGCCGGGAAGCACGTGTAGCTGGCCACGATGCTCAGCGCGAGCCCCGCGGCCGAGATGACGCCGAGCTCGCCGATGGCCGGCAGGTCGGCCACCGTCAGGGCGAGCGAGCCGGCGATCAGGACCGCGGCCGACGCGAGCACCGTCGCGCCGGTTCCGACCGCCATGAGCCGCATGGCGGCGCCGCGGTCCCGGCCCGCCTGCTCCTCCTCCTCGAAGCGCGCGAGGAGGTGGATCGGGAAGTCGATGCCGACCCCGATGAGGATGCTCGCGAAGACGGCCGAGAGGATGTTCAGGTGTCCGATCGCGAGCGTCACGAAGGCGAAGGACCACGCGAGCGCGACGCCGAGGCAGAGCAGGACGCAGAGCGACCGGGCGGGGCTGCGGAAGAAGAAGAGCACCAGCACGAGGACGCTGCCGACGGACCCCAGGCCGAGCGCCAGGCCGACGTCGTGCCGCGTCGTCGCCTCCTCGTCGGCGGAGAGCGCGTCGGCGCCGGTGACGCCGACGTCGAGCCCCGGGAAGGCGGCCCGGGTCTCGGCGACCACCGCCCGGACGGCGGTCACCGGCTCGCCCTCGATCGCGGCGGCCGCCGCCTCCGCGTCGAAGAACCGGCGGTGCGTCCCCTCGGGCGGGACCGGCGTCACCTGCAGGAGGAGGAACCGGTGGTCGTCCGACCAGAGGTAGCGGGGCCGGAAGAGCCCGGACCGGTCGGCGCCGGAGCTGCCGACGAGCGCGGACAGCGACGGCGCGGGGCCTCCGGTCACGGCCGTCGCGAGGCCGCGGGCGAGCGGGGCGAGGACGCCGGCGTCGAACGGCGCCGCGCCGGCCCCGTCCCGGTCGTCGGGGCCGAGCAGGTCGCCCACGACGAAGGCGCCGAGCCGCCGGGTGACCTCGGCGTTCAGCGCGTCGACGAGCGTGACGAGCCCGGGGCGCCGGGCAACCGCCTCGAGCGCCGCCTGCCCCTCCCGGAGCCCGTCCTCGAGGCGCTCGAGCTCGTCTGTCGGGAGGTAGAGGAG
>DASVDK010000368.1:0-18000 GCA_036381125.1 Thermodesulfobacteriota bacterium
GGACGCGCCTCGAGGCCGTGCTGGCCGAGCGCGCGACGATCGTGCTCGGCTGTGCGGGCGAGCGCCGCAGGAAGGTGCCGCTCCTGCCGCGGGGCCTCGGCGTGAAGCCGCTCGAGTCCATGGCGCTCGTCCCGCTCGTCGACGGCCAGCGGCCGCTCGGCGCGCTCGTCCTCGCCGCCGACCGGCCGGGCGCCTTCCCGCCCGACGTCGTGCGGCTCCTCGAGATCCTCGCCAACCAGGCGGCGGTCGTCATCGCCCACGCGCACGCCTACCGGCACCGCGACGTGCTGGCCCATACCGACCCGCTCACCGGGCTCGTCAACCGGCGGCGGTTCGACGAGCGGCTCGCGGAGGAGTTCGCGCGCGCGCGGCGCGAGCCGGGGGCCTTCTCGCTCGTGCTGGCCGACCTCGACCACTTCAAGCGGATCAACGACACCTACGGCCATCCGGCCGGCGACGCGGTCCTCCGCCAGATCGCCCGGCGCATCGAGGCGCGGGCGCGGGCGAGCGACGCGGTCGGCCGTCTCGGCGGCGAGGAGTTCGGGCTCCTGCTGGTGCGCGCCGGCCGCGCCGGCGCGCTCGCCGTGGCCGAGCGGATCCGACAGGACGTGCGCGCCACGCCGGTCGAGGTGCCGGGCGGGCTCACGCTCGCCCTCACGGTCTCGCTCGGCGTGGCGACCTTCCCCGACGACGCCGGCGACGCCGCCGACCTCTTCGCCCGCGCGGACGAGGCGCTCTACGAGGCCAAGCGCGGCGGCCGCGACCGGGTCTGCGCGGCCTCGGGCGCGGCCGTCGAGGCGCACCAGAGCGTCCAGGTCCAGGCCGCCGACGCCGCCCGGATGCCCGGCTGAAAACCCGTTGACACGTCCAAGCGCTTGCTGGTAGCGTTCGTGATTGGCGTCACGGGCAGTTGGGCGCGCCCGCGCCGATCGAGAACACGCAGCACAAGAAAGGGGCCAGCGCAGGCATGTCGAGGCTCACCGGACACGTGAAGTGGTTCAACGACGCCAAGGGCTACGGCTTCATCGCCCGGGAGAACGGCGAGGACGTGTTCGTCCACTACACCGCGATCCAGGAAGAGGGCTTCAAGACCCTCAGCGAGGGACAGGCCGTCGAGTTCGAGATCGTGCAGGGCACCAAGGGCCCCCAGGCCGCCAACGTCGTCAAGTCCTGACCCCGGTCTCGGGCGGTCCGGTCAAGGCCCGACCCGGAGCCTCGCGCCCCGTGCAGCGGCCCCTGCTGCGGCCGCGCGCGGGGCGCGCATCGGTCCGCCGCTCCACCACGCCGCCCGCTTGCCGCTCCCCGGTCGCCTCGACGGGGACGCTCTGCTAGATTGACCCCGTGCGCGACCAGATCGAACGCCTCGTCGAGACTGCCATCGAACGCTGCCGGGCGGCCGGCCGCCTGCCGTCAGGGCCCGGCCCGTCGCCCGCCGTCACCGTGGAGGTGCCGCGTCAGCGGAGCAACGGCGACTTCGCCACGAACATCGCCATGCTCCTCGCCGGCCACCTCAAGCAGTCGCTGCCGCCCGGCTCGAAGCCGCCGGCGCCGCGCGCCATCGCCGAGATGCTCGCCCGCGAGATCCCTGTGGGCGGCCTCGTGGCGCGGGTGGAGGTGGCCGGCCCCGGCTTCCTGAACGTCTTCGTCTCCGACGACGCCTGGCGCGAGGTCTTCCGGCGGGTCCTGCGCGAGGGGCCGCGGTACGGCGAGGCCCGGATCGGCCGCGGCGTCCGGGTGCAGGTGGAGTTCGTGAGCGCGAACCCGACCGGCCCGTTGCACGTCGGCGCGGCCCGCAACGCCGCCGTGGGAGACGCCCTGGCCTCGCTCCTCGCCTTTGCCGGCTACGACGTCGCGCGCGAGTACTACATCAACGACTACGGCAACCAGATGGAGCTGCTCGGCCGCTCGGTGTTCGTCCGCTACGCGGAGCGCTTCGGCCGCGCGTTGCCGTTTCCCGAGGAGGGGTATCACGGCGAGTACATCCGGGACCTGGCCGCCGACATCGCGCGGGCCGACGGCGACCGGCACCTCTCGCGGCCCGAGGCCGAGGTCGTGGCCGAGTTCACCGAGCGAGCGATGACCCGCCTCCTCGCCGGCATCAAGGAGGACCTCGAGGCCTTCGGCGTCCGATTCGACCGCTGGTTCAGCGAGCGGAGCCTCTACCGGCCCGATGGGGGGGCGAGCCCCGTCGACCGGGCGGTGGCCGCGCTGCGCGCGGCCGGCCACCTCTACGAGCAGGACGGCGCCCTCTTCTTCCGGTCGACCGCGTTCGGCGACGACAAGGACCGGGTCGTCATCCGTTCCGACGGCAGGCCGACCTACTTCGCCTCGGACATCGCCTACACGAAGGACAAGTACGACCGCGGCTTCGAGCGGCTGCTCTACGTCTGGGGGGCCGACCACCACGGCTACGTGCCCCGCATGAAGGCGGTCGCCCAGGCGCTCGGCCACTCGCCCGACTCCTATCGCGTGACGATCATCCAGCTCGTCCGGCTCATGCGGGGCGGGACCGAGGTGAAGATGTCGAAGCGGGCGGGGGAGTACACGACGCTGCGCGAGCTGCTCGACGAGGTCGGGCGCGACGCCGCGCGCTTCTTCCTCCTCATGCGCCGTGCCGACGCGCCGCTCGACTTCGACCTCGAGCTGGCCAAGGCGCAGAGCACGGAGAACCCGGTCTACTACGTCCAGTACGCCCACGCGCGGATCGCGAGCGTCCTGCGGCAGGCGGCGGAGCGGAACGTGCCGCTGCCCGACCCCGAGCGGACCGACCTCGGGGTGCTGCGCGAGGCCGACGAGCTGGAGCTGGCGCGGCTGATCGCCGCCTTCCCCCAGGTCGTCGAGAACTCGGCGCGCAGCGAGGAGCCGCACCACCTGACGTTCTACCTGCAGGACCTCGCGGCCCGGTTCCACGGCTACTACAACCGCAGCCGGATCCTCGACGACGACCCGGCGGTGGCGGCCGCCCGCCTCGTGCTCGTCCAGGCGGTCCAGGTCGTCCTTCGCACGGCGCTCGGCCTGCTCGGGGTGGGAGCCCCGGAGCGGATGACGCGGGAGCCGGAGGCGGCCGCGACGCCGGCATGACGCCGCGGGCGCGCCTTGCCGCCGTCGTCGCCGCGGTCCCCCTCCTGCTCGGCGCCGACTGGCCCGACCGGACGCTCGACCTCACCGCGCCGCAGCCCTTCCCGATCGAGGGCGACGTCCCGGTCCTGCCGCCGCCGGCCGCTCCGCCCCCCGAGGCGAGCCCCGAGGCGGCGGGCGTGCCCTCGACGGCGCTGCCGATCGCATCGCCCGGTCCGTCGCCGGCGCGGCCGCTGCCGGTCGCATCGCCCGGTCCGTCGCCGGCAGTCGAGGCGCCGGTCGCGGCCGTGCCGGCCGCGCCGCCGGGTCCGGTCACGTTCACCGTTCAGGTCGGCGCATTCCGGAACGCCGAGCAGGCGCGTGCGCTGGCCGCGCGGCTCGTCGCGCGGGGCTACGAGGCGTACGTCGTGACCGTCGACCTCGGCGCACAGGGGGGGCAGGGGGTCTGGCACCGGGTCCGCATCGGCCGCTTCGCCGACCGGCAGCCGGCCGTCGAGCTGGCGACCCGTCTCGCGGGCGCGGAGCGGGTGCCGGCGCAGGTGCTCCGCGAGGCCGCACCTGCTCCGTGAGGTTGACACCGGAGGCTGCCGGCGCTACAGTTTCGACACGTGACGCGGGGTGGAGCAGTCCGGTAGCTCGTCGGGCTCATAACCCGAAGGTCGCAGGTTCAAATCCTGCCCCCGCTACCAATCACCGAACGCCGCCAGGTCATCGACCTGGCGGCGTTTTCGTTTCACGCGGCCGCGAGTGACGTCGCCGCGGCAACCTCAGCTTGTCGGGCGCACCCGGGTCCACCGGTCGTCGAACGTCGCGCCGTCGTAGAACGACGTCGCCTTGACGATCCGTCCGTCCTTCAACTCCATGAACCACGCGCAGGTGTTCACGTACGGCTGTCGGCCGCAGTTGGCGGAGCGGCAACCGGCGAAGGGGAGCCCGGGATCCACACCGTCCGGGGAACGTCGCCGGGCGATCGGTTGCCTGGGCGAGAGCCGGCCGCGCCGCCGCCGCGGCATACGTGAGCGGTACGCCGCGCGGCGTCAGCGGGCCGGGGCGAGGAAGTGCGCCAGGGCCCCGGCGGTCGCCTCGGGGCGCTCCTCGGGGAAGAAGTGCCCGGCGTCGACGGCGCGACCGCGCACGTCGTCCGCCCAGGCGCGCCAGAGCGCGAGCGGGCCCCCCGCGTCCGCGTACCACCTCTCGAGCGGCCCGCTGCGGCTCCAGAGGACGAGCAGGGGACGGACGATGCGCCGGCCCGCCCGGCGGTCCGCCTCGTCGTCCTGCCGGTCGAGCGTCGCGGCGGCCCGGTACTCCTCGCAGATGGCGTGGGTGTGCGCAGGGTCGCCGAGCGGCCGGACGTAGGCGTCCCGCACGTCGGGATCGAACACCCGGGAAGGAGAGCCCCAGCCGCCGAGGGCGGCGTCGACGACCGCGTCGGGGGCCGCGGACAGGAGTCGCTCCGGCAGCGGCTCGGGCTGCGCGAGGAGCGACCAGGGCCAGAACGCGTGCGCGAATCGCGCGTCCGCGCGCGCCCAGGCGTCCGCCGTCGGCACGACGTCGAGCACGGCGAGCCGATCGACCCGTTCCGGGTGGTCGAGCGCCAGGCGGTAGGCGACGCGGCCGCCCCGGTCGTGTCCGACCACCGAGAAGCTCGCGAACCCGAGGCTTCGCATCACGGCGACCATGTCCCTTGCCATGGCGCGCTTCGAGTACGGCGCGTGGTCGGGCGTGGAGTCGGGGCAACCGCTCCGTCCGTAGCCCCGCAGGTCGGCGCAGACGACCGCGAACCGGCGCGCGAGGAGGGGCGCGACGCCCCGCCACATCAGGTGCGTCTGCGGGAAGCCGTGCAGGAGCAGGACCGGCGGGCCGGCGCCGCCCCGACGCACGAAGATGCGGGTCTCCCCGGTCTCGATCTCGGCCGCCTCGAGGAGTTCGTCGAACATCACAGCCTCTCGCAACGGGGCTCGTCGAGAGCCCGAGCCGGGCCGCCGCCGGCGCCGGCAGCCGGGCGCGAAGCAGGGGCCCGGCCGGCGGTTCGCTGCCCGAGGAGCTCCACCAGTTCGACGAACCCGACCCCACTGGATCGCCTTCGCGAGGCGGCCTCCTTCGGTTGCTCGAATCCGGCCGAGGACCGGTTACGGGGCGGCGTGGCGGCCGCCGCGTTCACCCGAGCGGACGGGGCCCGCGTCGATCCCCACGCGGACGAGCCCGTACATCGACGACCGCGAGCGAGCGGAACATCCACGCCCGAGGGCGTCGAGGTGCCGGGCGAGCGAGATCGGCGCGGCGACGTAGTCGATGCCCGAGACGCCGAGGCCGAGGAGGCCCATGCGGGCGTACGACCGGGCGCCGGCCTGGTCGCCGGCGCCGGGCTGCGCCTGCACGACTGGTACAATGCGCTACGTTCGACGCGGCACGATCCTTTCCTCCGCGGTTGCTGCACCTGCGACACGAGGTGATCCCGGCGAACATGTCGGATGCCCTGCTCCTGACGACCGTGATCGTCCTGCCGTTCGCGGGGAGCCTCGCCGCCGCCCTGTTCCCGACCAACGCCCGCAACGCCGAGGCCTGGTTGGCCGGCGCCGTCGCGCTCGCCGGCCTGGTCGTGACCTCGCTCTTCTATGCGGACGTGGCCGATGGACGGGTGGTCCGCGTCGAGTTCGACTGGCTGCCGCAGTTCGGCCTCGCGTTCGTGCTCCGATTGGACGGGTTCGCCTGGACGTTCGCGGTTCTCGTCGCCGGCATCGGTCTGCTGGTCGTGCTGTATGCCCGCTACTACATGTCGCCGGCCGACCCGGTGCCGCGCTTCTTCGCCTACCTGTTGGCGTTCATGGGCGCGATGCTCGGCGTCGTGCTGTCGGGCAACCTGATCCAGCTCGTCTTCTTCTGGGAGCTGACGAGCCTCTTCTCGTTCCTCCTGATCGGTTACTGGCACCACAGGCCGAGCGCGCGGGACGCCGCGCGCGTCGCCCTCACGGTGACGGCCGCGGGTGGGCTCTGCCTGCTCGCCGGCGTCCTCGTCCTGGGGCACGTCGTCGGCGGCTACGACCTGGACCGCGTGCTCGCCTCCGGCGACCGGATCGTGTCCCATCCGCTCTACCCGGCGGTCCTGATCCTGGTCCTCGTCGGCGCCTTCACCAAGAGCGCGCAGGTCCCGTTCCAGTTCTGGCTGCCGCGCGCGATGGCCGCCCCGACGCCGGTGTCCGCCTACCTGCACTCGGCGACCCTGGTGAAGGCCGGCGTGTTCGTCCTGGCGCGGCTCTGGCCGGTGATGTCGGGGAGCGAGTACTGGTTCTGGCTCGTGGCGACGACCGGCGTCGCCACGATGCTGCTGGGGGCCTTCCTGGCGCTCTTCCAGCACGACCTGAAGGGCCTGCTCGCCTATTCCACCATCAGCCATCTCGGGCTGATCACGCTCCTGCTCGGTCTCGGCAGCCCGCCCGGCATGGTCGCCGCGGTCTTCCACACGCTGAACCACGCGACCTTCAAGGCGTCGCTCTTCATGGCCGCGGGCGTCATCGACCACGAGGCCGGGACCCGCGACATCCGCCGGCTCGGGGGGCTCCACCGAGCCATGCCGATCACCGCGGCGCTGGCCACGGTCGCCGCCGCCGCCATGGCCGGCGTGCCCCTGCTGAACGGCTTCCTGTCGAAGGAGATGTTCTTCACCGAGACCATCGAGACCCACGTCGACTCGGCGCTCGACGACGCGCTGCCGTTCGTCGCGACGGTCGCGGGGATGTTCACCGTCGCCTATTCGCTTCGATTCATCCACCAGGTCTTCTTCGGCCCGCCGGCGACCGACCTGCCGCGAAAGCCGCACGAGCCGCCGCGCTGGATGCTGGTGCCCATCGCGGTCCTCGCGCTGGCCTGCGTCCTGGTCGGCATCTTCCCGGGCCGAACCGTGGGCCCCATCCTCGCCACGGCCCTCCCGGCCGTGCTCGGCACGGAACCGCCCGCGTACAGCCTCGCTATCTGGCACGGCGTCACGCTCGCGCTCGTCATGAGCGTCGCCGCGCTCGCGGGCGGCGTGGTCGTCTATCTCCTCCTGCAGGGGTATCTGTCGCGCAGCGCCGAGGGGGCGCCGCTTCTGCGCGCCCTCGAGGGCAGGCGGATCTTCGAGCGGGCGCTCGTCGCGCTGTCCTGGCGGTGGGGCCGCGCCCTCGAGGAGCGGCTCGGGACGCGCCGCCTGCAGCCGCAGTTGCGGCTCCTGGTCGGTGCGGCCATCGCGGCAGCCGCCTGGCCGCTCTCGGTCCGCGCCGTCGGGTGGGCGCCGTTCGCCTGGTCGGGCGTCGACGTCGCCTTCCTGCTGCTCTGGGTCGTCGGGGGCGCGTGTGCCGTCGGGGCGGCGCGGCAGGCGAAGTACCACCGGTTCGCCGCCCTCGTCATGACGGGCGGCGCGGGCCTCGTTACCTGTGTCACCTTCGCCTGGTTCTCCGCCCCGGACCTCGCGCTCACGCAGGTGCTGGTCGAGATCGTCACGACGGTGCTCCTCCTGCTCGGCCTGCGGTGGCTGCCGAAGCGTCGGGAGGAGATCCCGGCGTCGAGGACGGCGGCGGCCCGGCTGCGCCGGCTGGGCGACCTCGCCATCGCGACCGTCGCCGGCGCCGGCCTCGCGGCGCTCGCCTACGCGGTGATGACCCGGCCGCTTGCCGACTCGATCGCCAGGCGCTTCCTCGACGACGCCTATACCGAGGGCGGGGGCCGGAACGTCGTCAACGTGATCCTGGTCGACTTCCGCGGCTTCGACACCCTCGGCGAGATCACCGTGCTCGGGACCGTCGCGCTCACCGTCTACGCGCTGCTGCGCCGCTTCCGCCCGGCGCCGGACAGCGTCGAGCCCCCCGAGGCGCAGCGCGTCGCGGGCGCGCGCCCGGCCGACCACCCGGAGCAGGAAGGGGAGGAGAAGATTGCCGCGCCTCTCCTGGTGCCGGGCCTGATCGCACGGCTCCTCTTCCCCGTGATCGCGCTGGTGGCGGTCTTCCTCTTCCTGCGGGGGCACGACATGCCGGGGGGCGGCTTCGTGGCCGGCCTGACGCTCGCGATCGGGATCGTCGTGCTCTACATCGTGGCCGGCACCCGGTGGGTGGAGGCGCGACTGCGGGTGCTTCCCGCGCGATGGATCGGCGCGGGCCTCCTGATCGCGGCCGGCACGGGGGCGGGCGCCTGGGTCTTCGGCTATCCGTTCCTGACCTCGGCCTCGGCTCACGCCGACCTGCCGGTCGTCGGCCGCGTGCCGATGGCGACGGCGCTCCTGTTCGACGCCGGCGTGCTCGCGCTGGTCTTCGGCACGACCGTTCTGGTCCTGATCGCGCTCGCCCACCAGTCGATCCGCGTCCGTCGCGCGGCGGCCGCCCCGAAGGCCGAGGTCCAGGCCGGGCGAGGGGCGTGATGGAGGTCGTCGTCGCGGCCGGCATCGGGGTCCTGACCGCGTCGGGCGTCTACCTGATGCTGCGGCCGCGGACGTTCCAGGTGATCATAGGGCTGTCGCTCCTGTCCTACGCCGTGAACCTCTTCATCTTCGGCATGGGGCGGCTTCGGACGGGCGCGCCGCCCATCCTCGATCCGGGGGGCACAGGCGATCTCGCGCGCTACGCCGATCCGCTGCCGCAGGCGCTGGTGCTGACGGCCATCGTCATCAGCTTCGCGATGACCGCGCTCTTCCTCGTGCTGTTGCTCGCGGCCCGCGGTCTCACCGGAACCGACCACGTCGACGGGCGGGAGCCGGGACCATGAGCTGGACCGATCACCTGATCATGCTGCCCGTGGTGGTTCCGCTCGTCGCCGGCGGGCTCGCGCTCCTGGTCGACGACGCCAGGGTGAAGGCGGCGCTCGGGATCGCCTCGACCGCGATCGTGCTCGCGGCGGCGATCGGCGTACTCCGGCTCGTCGACGGCGCCGGGGCGGGCGGACCGGCGATCGGCGTCTACCTCCTGGGGAACTGGCCCGCGCCGTTCGGCATCGTGCTGGTCGCGGACCGGCTCGCCGCCGTGATGCTCGTGCTCACCGCCGTCCTCGCCGGCGCCGCCCTGACGTTCGCCCTGGCCCGCTGGCATCGCGCCGGCAGCCACTTCCACTCGCTCTTCCAGTTCCAGGTGATGGGGATCAACGGCGCGTTCCTGACCGGCGACCTCTTCAACCTCTTCGTCTTCTTCGAGGTGCTGCTCGCCGCCTCCTACGGGCTCGCGCTGCACGGCTCGGGGGTCGCGCGGATCAGGGCCGGCCTGCACTACGTCACGGTCAACCTCGCCGCCTCGTTCCTGTTCCTGATCGGCGTGAGCCTGATGTACGGCGTCACGGGCACGCTCAACATGGCCGACCTCGCCGTCCGCATCCCGCGCCTGGCGGGCGGGGACCGGGTGCTCCTCGAGGTCGGCGCCGCCGTGCTCGGCCTCGCGTTCCTGGTCAAGGCGGCCATGTGGCCCCTGAACTTCTGGCTTGCCGGCACCTATGCCGCCGCGAGCCCGCCGGTGGCGGCCCTCTTCGCGATCCTGACCAAGGTGGGCGTCTACGCGGTGCTGAGGCTCGCGCTCTTGCTGTCCGGCGGTGACGCCCCGCCGGCGGGCCTCCTCGCCGGCGAGTGGCTGCTGGTCGGGGGGGTGGTGACCGTCGCCGTCGGGGCGATCGGCGCGATCGCCTCGCAGACGATGACGAGGCTCGCCGCGTTCAACGTCCTCGTGTCGTCCGGGACGACCCTCGCCGTCATCGGCCGGGCGGACCCGGTCGTCGTCGGCGGCGCGCTCTTCTACCTCGTCAGCTCCACCCTCGGGATCGCCGCGTTCTTCCTCCTCGTCGAGCTGCTCGAGCGGGGGCGCACGCCCGCCGACGACATGCTGGCGGTGACGCTCGAGGCGTTCGGTGAGGCCGATCGGGACGAGGTCGACGCCGAGGACGTCGGCGTGGCGGTGCCGGTGACCATGGGGCTCCTCGGCGCCGGCTTCGTCTGCTGTGCGATGCTGCTGGCCGGGCTGCCGCCGCTGTCGGGATTCCTCGCGAAGTTCGCCATCCTGTCCGCGCTGTTCGACGTGCGGGCGCCGGGGGCCGGTACGCGCGTCCCGGCGACCGCGTGGCTGCTCCTCGCGACGCTCCTCCTGTCGGGGTTCGCCATCCTGATCGCCATGATGCGGGCGGGCGTCCGGTCGCTGTGGCTGACCGCCGACCGCGAGGTGCCGCGCGTGCGGCTGACCGAGCTGGCGCCGATCGCGCTGCTGCTCGGCCTCTCCTTCACGCTGACCGCGCAGGCCGGGCCGGTGATGCGCTACATGCAGGCGACCGCCGAGGGCCTGTACGCGCCCGACGCCTACGTCCGCGGCGTCCTGGCGGCGCCGCCCGCCGCGCCGGGCGAGGGGGGCGGCCGGTGACGCGGTGGCTGCCGTCTCCGCTGGCGTCGGCGTCGCTCCTCGCGACGTGGCTGCTGCTCAACCAGAGCCTGTCGGCGGGCCACGTCATCGTCGGCGGCGTGCTGGCGCTGGTCGGCCCGCGGGTGCTCGCGGCGCTCGACCTGCCGGCGGGTGCGGTCCGGCGTCCGGGTGCGATCGCGCGGCTGTCGCTCCGCGTGGCAACCGACGTCGTGCGATCCAACATCGCCGTGGCGCGGCTCGTCCTCGGTCCGCGGCGCCGCCGGCGGTCCGGGTTCGTGGCCGTTCCGCTCACCCTGCGCAACCCCTACGGCCTCGCCGTGCTCGCCTGCATCATCACGGCGACGCCGGGGACGGTCTGGGTGGGCTTCGACGCCGCCCGGGGCATCCTCGTCATCCACGTGTTCGACCTGATCGACGAGGCGGAGTGGGTGCGCATCATCACGCACCGGTACGAGCGCCCGTTGAGGGAGATCTTCGAGTGAGTCCGTTCCTCTTCGGCTGGGCCCTGACCGTCGGCCAGGTCTGCCTGGCGCTCGCGATGGCCGCCGCGGCCTTCCGCATCCTCCGCGGACCGCGCGCGCAGGACCGCGTCCTCGCCCTCGACGCGCTCTACGTCGACGCCATGCTCCTGTTGCTCACCGTCGGCATCCGGTCGGGGACCACCGCCTACGTCGAGGTGGCGCTGGTGATCGGGCTCCTCGGGTTCGTGGCGACCGTCGCCCTGGCGAAGTTCCTGATGCGGGGCGAGGTGATCGAATGACGCCGCCGGGCGAGGTGCCGACCTGGGCGGCGCTCCTGATCGGGCTCCTGGTCGTGCTCGGCTCGGGGGTCACGCTGATCGGGTGTCTCGGCTTCCTGCGCCTCGGCACCTTCTACGACCGGGTCCATCCTCCGACCCTCGGCACGACCGTCGGTGCGGCCTGCGTCGTCCTGGCCTCGATCGTCCACGTCTCGGTCGTGTACGGGCGGCCGACGGTCGGGCAGGTCCTGATCGTCCTGTTCGTGACCGTGACGACCCCGGTCACGTTGATGCTCCTGGTCCGGGCGGCGGTGTCCCGGGATCGCCGCGAAGACCGGGACCCGATCGGGGAGCCGGCCCCCCCGCACGCGCGGCCCGAGGAGCGGGCCAACCGTCGCGCGTAGTGGCCATGGTCCCGCTCTCGATCCTCGACCTCGTCCGCATCACCGAGGGCTCCGGCGTCCGCGCGGCGCTCGACAACGCGCGCGACCTCGCCCGCCACGCCGAAGGGTGGGGCTACCGCCGCTTCTGGGTGGCGGAGCACCACAACATCCCGAGCATCGCCAGCGCGGCGACGTCGCTCGTCATCGCGCACGTCGCGGCCGGCACGCGCACGATCCGCGTCGGGGCCGGCGGCATCATGCTGCCCAACCACTCGCCGCTCGTCATCGCCGAGCAGTTCGGGACGCTCGCCCACCTCTTCCCGGGTCGCATCGACCTCGGGCTGGGCCGCGCGCCGGGAACCGATCCGCTGACCGTCCAGGCGCTGCGCCGCCCGCCCGACGCGGCGGAGCGCTTCCCCGAGGACGTGCTCGAGCTCGAGGCGCTTCTCGCCCCGGCGAGTCCGGGACAGCGCATCCAGGCCATCCCGGGCGTGGGGACGGACGTGCCGCTCTGGATCCTCGGGTCGAGCACCTTCGGCGCGGCGCTCGCGGCCGAGCTCGGCCTGCCGTACGCGTTCGCCTCGCACTTCGCGCCCGAGCTGCTCCTGCAGGCCCTCGCCCTCTACCGCAGCCGCTTCAAGCCGTCGCGGCAGCTCGACCGGCCCTACGCCATGGTCGGCGTGAACGTCATCGCCGCCGAGACGGACGCCGAGGCGCGCCGGCTCTGGACCACGCAGCAGATGGCCTTCACCGACGTCTTCCGGGGGGCCCGCGGGCCGAGCCGTCCGCCCATCGACGACATCGAGCGCTACTGGACGCCGAGGGAGAAGCCGCTGGTCATGGCCATGCTCGCCCGCTCGATCGTCGGCTCCCCGCGCACGGTCCGCGCGGGCATCGACGCGCTCGTTGCCGAGACCGGCGCCGACGAGCTGATCGTCGTCTCGGACGTCTACGACCACGCGGCGCGGCTGCGCTCCTTCGAGCTCATCGCCGCCCGGTAGGGCGGTCCCCCCTCGCCATCGCCTCCTGGCGCCGCCCGAGCCAGAGGGCGTTGAGGAGCCAGGCGAGCGAGATCGGCACGGCGACGAGGCCGATGCCCGAGACGCCGAGGCCGAGGAGGCCCATGAGGGCGTACGACCAGGCGCCGGCCTGGTCGCCGGCACGGTAGACGAACGTGTCGATGAAGCTCTTGGCCTTGTACTTGTCCTCCCGCCCGAGGACCGTGAAGAGGATCTCGCGGGTCGGGCGGGCGACGGCGAAGTTGCCGGCGCGGCGCAGGACCTGGAAGGCGACGATCACCGCGAGCGTCGGCGCGACGCCGAGCGCGAGGAAGCCGAGGACGCTCAGCGCGGGGAGCAGCGTCAGCGTGAGGGCCACGCCGAGCGCCGCGAGCACCCGGCCGGTCACGAACACCTGGGCGAGCAGGGTGAGGGTGTTGACGGCGAGGTCGACGTTGGCGAAGAAGACGGTCCGAGCGGCGCGGTCGGCGAAGCTCTCGGCCACGATGCTCGCCTGCTGGAAGTAGAGGAAGGTGGACAGGACCGTGAAGAGGAGCATGTAGAGGCTGATGTTGAGCAGGTAGGGCGACCGGACCGCCTGGACGAGCCCGGCCAGCGCCGAGCCGCCGATGGCCGCGGCGTCCGGGTCGCCCGCCTCGCGCGCGTCGTGGAGGCGGTGGGACAGGCGCGAGAGGCGCCGCACGCTGAGGACGGCGACCTCGAGGAGGACGACCGACAGGAGCAGCAGGGCCGCCGGGCCGAGGAGGCCGACGAGCGTGGAGGTCAGCAGCGAGCCGGCGATCCCGCCGAGCGTCCCCCCGGCGGCGATGAAGCCGAAGAGCCGCCGGCTCTGGCCCGAATCGAAGACGTCGACCATCAGGGCCCAGAAGATCGAGACCACGAAGAGGTTGAAGACCGCGGTCCAGACGTAGAAGGCGCGGCCCACCCACGCGTGCACGGCGCCGGTCGAGAGCACGAACAGCGCGAGGAAGAGGACCAGGTTCGCCATGAAGAACCGGTAGGTGACCGCGATGAACCGGACGCGCGCGAGCCGCGAGACGAGCAGGCCGAAGAGCGGGTTGGCGGCGGCCATTGCGACGAGCGTCCCGGTGAAGAGCCACGGCAGGTTGGCGACGCCGCCGGCCACGCCCGCCTCGTCGCGGATGGGGCGGATCACGTAGTACGCCGAGAGGATCGAGAAGAAGTAGACCCAGGCCCAGGCGAGGGCCGGGGCCTCCCCGGGGCGCACGTCGACCACGCGGCGAAGGACCCGCGGCAGCGGGCCGCTCGGGGCAGGGGGATCGGTCACGGGGTCTTCGCTCACGGCAGGCATCCCCTCGCGGTCCGGCTCTAGAGGCCGTCGATGAACTGCTCCATCCGCCGGCGCATCGCCGCGGTCGGCAGGCGGCCCCGCGCGGCGCCGAGGTTGTCGGCGAGGTAGCGGACCCGCGCGGTCCCGGGGATGACGCAGGTGACGGCCGGATGGGCGATGACGTACTTCAGGAAGAACTGCGCCCAGCTCTCGCAGTCGAACTCGCGCGCCCACTCCGGCAGCGCCTTCCCCTCGACCGCGCGGAAGAGCCGGCCGCGGCCGAAGGGGAGGTTGACCATGACCCCCATGCCGCGATCGGCCGCGAGCGGCAGGATCCGCTCGCCCGCCCCCCGGTTGTCGAGCGCGTAGTCCACCTGCACCATGTCGAGCGTCTCGGCCCGCATCGTCCGCTCGAACTCCGCGTACTGACGGTCGAACGACGTCGTGATCCCGACGTACCGGATGCGGCCCCTCTGCTTCCACTCGCGGAGCGTCGCCAGTTGGGTGGCCGTGTCCTGGAGGTTGTGGACGGCCACGAGGTCGAGCGTCGTGGTCCGCAGTCGGCGCATGGACGTCTCGAGCTGGGCGATCCCCGCCTCCCGGCCGGTCGCGCCGACCTTGGTCGCGAGGAAGAGCCGCTCGCGCAGGCCGAGCGCCGACACGAGGTCGCCGACGACCGACTCGGCCGATCCGTACGACGGCGCCGTGTCGATCAGGCGGCCGCCCGACGCCGCGAAGCGCCGCAGCACCTCGGTCAGCTCGGCGCGCTCCTCGGCCGTGGCGCTCACGTCGTACCGCCGCGCGGTCCCGATCCCGACGACCGGCAGGCTCTCGCCGGACGAGGGTATCCTCCGCTCGATGAGGGCGGGCTCGGCCGGCGCCGCCCGCAGGGGGGGCAGGAGGGCGGACGCGGCGATCGCCGCGCCGGCTCGCACGAGGTCTCGACGGGTCGGGCTCATGGGGTGCTCCTCTCGAGGCGGCACGTCCGGCCGCTCATCATACTCGAGGCCCGCCGCGCGATCATCCGGACCGGCACCCGCACATGCCGCTTGACGGCGGCGGCGTCGGTCGCGGATAGTCGTGAGGAGCCATGGCACGGTTCATGTCCCTTGCCGAGGCGGTCGCGGCGACGGTGCACGACGGCGACGTCGTCGCGATGGAGGGCTTCACCCATCTCATCCCGTTCGCCGCCGGTCACGAGGTGATCCGCCAGGGGCGCCGCCGGCTCACCCTCGTCCGGATGACGCCCGACCTGATCTACGACCAGTTGATCGGGATGGGGTGCGCCGCGCGGCTGGTCTTCTCCTGGAGCGGCAACCCCGGGGTCGGCTCGCTCCACCGGATCCGGGACGCGATCGAGAACGGGTGGCCCGCGCCGCTCGAGACGGAGGAGCACAGCCACGCGGCCATGGCCTGCGCGTACGAGGCCGGCGCGGCCGGACTGCCGTTCGCGGTCCTGCGAGGCTACCGGGGGGTGCAGCTTCCGGCCGTCAACCCGAACATCCGCCCGATCACCTGTCCCTTCACCGGGGAGACGCTGGCCGCGGTGCCGGCCATCCGGGCCGACGTGGCCGTGATCCACGCGCAGCGGGCAGACGCCGAGGGGAACGTGCTCGTCGAGGGGATCGTCGGCGTGCAGAAGGAGGCGGTGCTCGGCGCCAGGCGGGCGCTCGTGACGGTGGAGGAGGTGGTCGACACCTTCGGCCCCCGCAGCCCCAACGCGGTGATCCTCCCCCGGTGGGTCGTCACGGCCATCGCCGTCGTCCCCGGGGGGGCCCGCCCGTCGTACGCCCACGGCTACTACCGGCGCGACAACGCCTTCTACAAGGCCTGGGACGCCGTCTCGCGCGACCGCGACGCCTTCCGCGCCTGGATGGAGGCCAACGTCCTGCGGCGCGCCGGGGTGGGGGACTGACACGTGAGCATCGCGTACGCGCCCTCGGAGATCATGACCGTCGCGGCGGCCCGGGCGCTCGGCAACGACGACGTCTGCTTCGTCGGCATCGGCCTGCCGAGCGCGGCCGCCAACCTGGCGAGGCTCACGCACGCGCCCGACATCACGCTGATCTACGAGTCGGGTACGATCCGCACCCGGCCGGACGTGCTGCCCCTCTCGATCGGCGACGGCGAGCTCTGCGAGACCGCGCTCACGACCGTCTCCGTGCCGGAGATGTTCCGCTACTGGCTGCAGGGGGGGCGCATCACCGTGGGGTTCCTCGGTGCCGCGCAGATCGATCGCTTCGCGAACATCAACTCGACGGTCATCGGCCCGTACGATCGCCCGAGGGTCCGGCTGCCGGGGGGCGGCGGCGCGCCCGAGATCGCGGCCGCCTGCGGCGAGATCTTCATCGTGATGAGCCAGTCGCGCCGCAGCTTCGTCGAGCGGCTCGACTTCGTCACCTCGCTCGGTCACGGCGAGGGGGGCGACCACCGGCGCCGCCTCGGCGTGGCGACCCGGGGGCCGACGCGCCTGGTGACCGACCTGGCCGTCTTCGAGCCCGACCCGGAGACCCGGGAGATGGTGGTCACCTCGCTCCACCCGGGGGTCACGCGCGACGCGGTGCGGGAGGCGACCGGTTGGCCGGTCAGGTTCGCGCCGCGCGTCGACGAGACGCCGCCGCCGACCGCCGACGAGCTGGCCGTGCTCCGCGACCTCCACCGGCGCACGGCCGAGGCGCACGGCGCATGACCGGGCGGCTCGGCGACGCCTTCGTCTGCGACGCGGTCCGCACGCCGATCGGCCGGTACGGCGGCGCCCTGGCGGCGGTGCGGACCGACGACCTCGCGGCCGTCCCGATCCGGGCGCTGGTCGCGCGCCTGCCGAAGGTCGACTGGTCGCGGCTCGACGAGGTCGTCCTCGGCTGCGCGAACCAGGCGGGGGAGGACAACCGCAACGTGGCCAGGATGGCGGCGCTGCTCGCCGGGCTGCCGGAGCGGGTGCCCGGCGTTACCGTGAACCGGCTCTGCGGCTCCGGGCTCGAGGCGGTGGGGGCGGCCGCGCGCGCCATCCGCGCCGGTGAGGCCGACCTCGTCGTGGCGGGGGGCGTCGAGTCGATGACCCGCGCGCCGTTCGTCATGGCCAAGAGCGCCGAGCCGTTCTCGCGCACGGCCGAGATCCACGACACGACGATCGGCTGGCGCTTCGTGAACCCCCTCCTCGAGGCGCAGTACGGCGTCGACTCCATGCCCGAGACCGCCGAGAACGTCGCCGCGGAGTTCGGCGTGAGTCGGGCCGACCAGGACGCCTTCGCCTGGCGCAGCCAGATGCGCGCCCGCGCGGCGGCGGCCCGCGGCTACTTCGCCGAGGAGATCGTGCCGGTCGAGGTGCCGGGTCGCGGCGGCCCGACGGTCGTCGACCGCGACGAGCACCCGCGCCCCGACACGACGCTCGAGGGGCTCGCGAAGCTGAGGACCCCGTTCCGCAGGGGCGGCACCGTCACCGCGGGCAACGCCTCGGGCGTGAACGACGGCGCCGCGGCGCTGCTCCTCGCCTCGGAGGCGGCCGTCGCCGCCCACGGTCTCGTGCCGCGCGCCCGGGTGCTCGGGATGGCGGCGGCCGGCGTGGCGCCGCGCATCATGGGGATCGGGCCGGTGCCGGCGACCGAGCGGCTCATGGCCCGACTCGGGCTTCGGATCGGCGACTTCGACGTCGTGGAGCTGAACGAGGCCTTCGCGAGCCAGGCGCTCGCCTGTCTGCGCGGCCTCGGCCTGCCGGACGACGCGGAGCACGTCAACCCGCACGGCGGCGCGATCGCCCTCGGTCACCCCCTCGGGATGAGCGGGGCCCGGCTCGTGCTGACCGCGGTCCACGCGCTCGAGCGGACGGGCGGCCGGCGGGCGCTGGTGACGATGTGCATCGGCGTGGGGCAGGGCCTCGCCCTTGCCCTCGCGCGGGTCTGAGCGGAGGCGATCGATGGCCGACGTCCCGGCATACCGGCGGGAGGCGACGGGCGCCCACCCGCCCGTCCTCCATCCGCCCTACGCGAGCACCCTGAAGCGGGCGCCGCGGCATCCGCCGCTCCGGCTGCCCCACACCCTGTCGGAGGTCACCGGGCCGCTCGGGGACCGCGGGTCCTCCGTCCGTCCGACGACGACCTCGGACGCCGGCGGCGCCTCGGCGAGGATGCCGAGCCAG
>DASVDK010000369.1:0-11896 GCA_036381125.1 Thermodesulfobacteriota bacterium
GCGTGTTGCGCGCACTCGCGGAATCGCGATAGTATCGCGGCTGGCGTAGAGCGTCGTTTAGCCGATCGTCCTCGCGGTCGAGGGAGCGGCTTCGGCCGGCCAGGGGGCAGATCTGTTTCGCACGGAGGCACACCATGGACCAGCGGATCATCGATCTGTACGACGAGTACACACATCGGCCGCTCGAGCGCCGGGTGTTCCTCGAGCGTCTGGCCGCCCTGGCGGGCAGCACCGCGGCGGCGATGGCGCTCCTGCCGATCCTCGAGAACGACTACGCCCACGCGCAGCAGGTGTCCCCCGATGACCCGCGACTCGAGACCTCGCGCGTGACGTTCAAGGGGGCGACCGGCGACGTCGCCGGTTACCTCGCGCGGCCCCGCGGGGACGCGAAGGTGCCGGCCGTGATCGTGGTCCACGAGAACCGCGGCCTCAACGCGCACATCGAGGACGTGGCGCGGCGCGTCGGGGCGGCCGGGTTCGTGGCGCTCGCGCCCGACCTCCTCTCGCCGCTCGGCGGCACGCCGAAGGACGAGGACCGCGCCCGCGACATGATCCGCCAGCTCGACGCCGACAAGACCGTCGCGAATCTCCGGGCGGCGACGGCCTGGCTCGCGAAGCGCCCCGACACCACCGGCAAGGTCGGCGCCGTCGGCTTCTGCTGGGGCGGCGGCGTGGTGAACCAGCTTGCCGTGGCGGAGCCCGACCTCGACGCCGCCGTGGTCTTCTACGGCGCCTCGCCGAAGCCCGGCCAGGTGCCGCAGATCAGGGCGCCGCTGCTCCTGCACTACGCCGGGCTCGACCAGCGGATCAACGAGACCGTGCCGGCATACGAGCAGGCGCTCAAGCAGGCGAGCAAGGACTACACCCTCTACATGTACGAGGGGGTGAACCACGCCTTCCACAACGACACGGCCGGGGCGCGCTACGACGCGCAGGCCGCGAAGCTCGCCTGGCAGCGGACGGTCGACTTCCTCAAGCAGAAGCTCGCCTGAGCGGGACTCGCACCGAGGGCGCCCGCACGCAGGGCTCGGGGCGCCCTCGGCGGTTGCCATCCCCTCCGCCCCTCCCGCCCGGAAGGGATCTTACCGGGACCGGAGGCGTCGAGTGAGAGACCAGGTCCCGGTACCTGCCGCGCGCGGTCGCCACCTCGACGCCGTCCCCCTCCTCCCGCACGCCGGTTGCCGGCTCGTCCTCGTACAGCTCGGCGCTGGCCTCGCGGGCCTTCTCGACGAGGAAGACGTCGAACCGGTCGCGCATGACCATGAGCGGGTGGAAGCCCGGGGCGAGGATCCGGGTCGGGCCATCTCGTACGCCGCCGTGGCACCCGCGGGACCCGCCACTGCCACGATCACGTCGTGGTCGATCCGCACTCGACTCCTCCTCGGCTCACAGCCGCCGGCGGGAGGCGCGGCCGAGCGTCTCGAACCCGCGCTCCCGCCACCCGCGCCGCGCGGCCGCCAGGCACGCCAGCCCACCTCGTCCGCGGCGTCGAGGCGCTTCAGGCGCGGCCGCTTCGCGAGGACGGCACGGCGCCGGACGCCGCGAGCGGCTGCCCGGCCCCGGGCACGAGCCTCTTGCGGATCCCGAGGGCAGCGTCGGTCTTCGCGATCGAGCGCGCGGCCTCCCGCTCGAGGCCGGTCACCGCTCGGATCGCGTCGACCGTCTCCGGGACGACGATCGCCTCGTTGTGCACCTGGTAGGTCAGGAACACCTCCTCGTCCTGGACGCTCAGGCTGTCCTCCCAGACGGCCACCTCCCAGAGGTCTCCCCGCGGCCGCCCGAGGTCGCGCGCGAGCTCGATCACCGAGTTCAGCGCGACGACGCCCTCGGCCGCGCGCACGAAGGCCACGCGCGGCGCCTCCCGGAGGATGCCGAGCACCTCCTCCCGCGCGGCCGCCCGCGTCAGCTCCAGCATGGCGAAGTGGACGTGGCTCAGGTTGAAGGGGCCCTTGGCAGCCATGGTCACGACGGAGAGCCCGGGGATCACGGTCTGCGCGTCAGGCCCCTGGTGGCTCGGCACCGAGCGCTCGGGCTCGACGGTGTTGATGAGGCCACCCGCGTGGCTCTCCCACGGGTCGGTCCCGCGCCGGACGAGCACCGCGCGCAGCTTCCTGAGGAGCCCTCGGGCGTGGAACCCCTGGGCGACGCGGCAAAGGCCCGTCGTGTTGCACGACACCACGCGCAGCATGTCCCGACCGACGGCGCCCGCGTAGTTGGCGCTCGCGACGAACGAGTAGCCGGTCAGCTCGTGCTTCTCGCCTCCCTGGAAGATCGCCTTGACCTTGCTGGCCGCATAGAAGTCCCGGTTCTTCGCTGCGACCTTCTTCGGCGTGCAGTCGACGACGACGTCGGCCCGCCCGAGGAGGTCCTCGAGCCCGCCGGCGACCGGCAGACCCGCCGTGGCCATGGCTGCTCGCGCCTCGGCCGTCGCCCCGTAGAGCGGGTAGCCCCGCTCGAGGGCGAGTCGGATGCGGTAGTCGGCAATGACGTCCGCCACCCCCGCCACCGTCATGTCGTCCTGCAGGGCCACCGCGTCGGCGACCCGCTTGCCGATGACGCCGTAGCCGTTCACCGCGACGCGGACCGTTCTCGTGCCCATGTGCGTACGCTTCCTTCCTTCTGATCATGGCCCGCGTGCTGGCCACCCGGCTGCGGCCCGCTCCCGGGCCTTGCCTCCGGTCCGGCGTGCTCGCCGTGGCAGCCGGTCCCCCGCCTGCCTGTTCCACCGCAGCCCATGCGGCCCCCGACGAACAGCCACAGGGCGCCGAGCCCGAGGAGCAGCCACACCCGGTTCGCTGCGATCCGGTCAAACACGGCTCGTGCCTCCCATCCGCGCCTCCCACGCTGGAAGCCAGCGCGGCGCGGCGTTGATCTCGAGAGGGGTCTTGACCACCCGCTCCGGCGTACCCCAATCGCTCCAGCGGACTCCGCGGACCGGCAAGACCGCCAGCGAGTCGGCGGCGCGCGCGAGGACCTCCTCGGAGAAATTGGCCTCGCGCATTGCGGCGAAGGCCCGCTCGGCCGCCCGGGTCTCGTCCGCGGCGCCGCCGGCTGCCGCGTCGATCCCCGCGAGGCAGGCGTCGACGTCCGGCAGGCACCGCCGCCCGAGCGCCGCCAGGGTCGCCGCGCGCGCCACGATGACGAAGCTGTTCCAGAGGAAGCCCGAGTCGAAGAAGATCCGCGCCCGCACGGCGTCCGGCTTCTCCCAGAAGGTGCGCACCCGGAAGCAGTCGGGCGCGGCCGGCAGAGGCCGGGCGGGCTCGATCCAGCCGTAGCTCCCGTCCGGGCCGTCCGGCTCCACGCCGAGGAGCACGACGAGGTCCGGCTCCGTCCGGACGATCTCCACGGCGCGCCTCACATACGTGAGGAACGCCCTGGCGCCGCCGATGAAGTGGTCCGAGGGGAAGACGGCGACGACCGCCTCCGGCGCGCGGCGGGCCACCCGGCGGACCGGCCAGAGGACGCCCGGCCCGGTGCCCCGGCTCGCCGGCTGGAGGAGCGTGTGCGGCACGCCTGTGGAAAGCTCTCGTTCGATGTAGGCGGCGTGCGCCCGGCTCCCGACCACCAGCGTCCGCTCCGGCGCGATCAGCGCGCCGATCCGGTCGAGCGTCTCCCCGAGGAGCGTCCGCGACCCGGTCAGGGGGCAGAACTGCTTCGGCCGGTCCTCGCCGGTGATGTGCCGGGTGAGCGGCAGGAGCCGGCTCCCTTCCCCTCCCGCGAGGACGATGCCCCACACGTCGGGCAGCAAGCCGATTCCCGCCGTCGCCGCCAGGTCGCCTGAAGGACCGGTGCGGCCGGTGGGAGACGCGGTATCAGTGCATGTCGCGATCATGTCGAGCCCCCTTGCGTCACCGCCTGCGGCACCGGCCGGTGAAGGACCGGACCGCCGTTGCAGCGAGCCGCTCCGCGGGTCACGCCCCGCAGAGCCGTCACGTACGCAGGCCGGCCCCACCCGGTGGGACCGGCACGCGGGGGATCGCTAGCGCCTGAGGGGGATGGTGCGTGGAGACGCGATGATCTCGACCGACGCGCCTGGCGAAAGCACCGCGCGGGAGGACGACGGCAACGCGAGCCCGCCCCACGCGTGGGGAAGCGCCACGGCCTCGAGGACGGGCGCCGGGGTGAGCAGGGCGTCGCGTGCGCCGTCGCAGTGACCGATCTCCGCCTCGCCCCGCGGGGCATGGGCGCTTGCCGGTTCCGCCGAGAGGACACACAGGACCCCGCCGGCCAGAAGGGCGATCCCGATGATGAGGAGAAGGGTCGTTCGCACGCGGTTGGGATCTGCAACGCGGGTGCCAGGGCGCATCTCGAGTCCGGGCGGGACATGGCCTCCGATGGGCGGCGCCGCGCCGCGGCCTCGTTGCCCCAGGTGTCCCACCGGCGCCCCATCGGCCTCCATCCGCTCGGGGTGTGCGTGAGACGGCGCCGGTGATCGGGTGACGTCCGGGCGCTCCTCGGCGGCGTGCCGCTCCTCTTCGGCGAGGTCCTGACGCGGGGCCGCCTCGCGGGTCGATGCGCTCACCGCCGCCTGGCGGTACGTGCTCGGCGGGCTCGCGCTCCTCGCCTGGTCGCTCGGGGTGGAGGCTGTCGACCGGGTCGTCTGGTCGCCACGGTTCGCCGCCGGCCTGCTCTTCCTCGGCGTCGTCGCCCCGGCCGGGGCGTCGTGGGTCTGGTACCGTCTCCTTCGGGACGGCGAGGCGATCGCGCTGAGCGTGCTCACGCTCCTGACCCCAGCCTTCTCGCTGCTCCTCGCGGTGCTGGTCGCCGGCGAGCGACCCGGCGCCCGCGTCCTGCTCGGCATGGCGGTCGTGCTGGTGGGCGCGGTTGCGGCCGGCTGGCCCCGCTCTGCGCGCCGCTCAGGCTGTAAGCGGCCCTCCTCCGCGTCTTCGCTCCAATCCGTCGTGAACAGGGCCGGCGAGACCCCGTCTCCGGCCGCACAGGGAGGAACCGCCGTGGGCGAGTTCCTGCAGAGCTACGCGTTCTTCATCCTCATCGCCGGGCTCATGCTCCTCTGCCATCTGGGCCACGGAGGCCACGGCGGCCACGGGGAGGCCGGCCGGAAGGACGACGATGCGGGGAAGGACGACGGCGGAAACCGCCACTGAGGGAAAGCCATGCACACGCTGAACTGGAAGGTCATGACCTGGTCGCTCGGCTCGTTCGCCGCCGTGACGTACCTGGTCTGCATCCTCTACGGTCTCGTCGTCCCGCAGGCACTGCACATGGCGGAGTTCCTCGAGATCGTCCTGCCCGGCTTCCGCTGGCTCACGCCGGGGGCCTTCGTGCTCGGCCTCGTCGGGAGCTTCCTCTACGGGGCGTACGCGGGGCTTGTCTTCACTCCGCTCCACAACGTCTTCGTGCGTCGCTTCGCGGCAGCGAAGCGAGGCTAGCGATGCACCCCAGGCAGCAGGGGTTCTCGCTCTGGTACGTCCTGGCGGACTTCGCCGTCCTGGCGGCGCCGCAGCCGCTCTTCCTGCCGCCGGGCGGCTCCTCGCCGCGAGCGCCGTACAGCGAGGAGACGTCGCGGGTGATCGACCGGGAGGTGCAGGCGCTCCTCGAGGCGGCGCACGGCCGGGTGCGGGAGACCCTGACGGCGAGGCGAGGCGTGCTCGAAGCGCCGACCGTCCTCCTGATCGAGCGCGAGGCCGTCGACCGCGAGGCGCTCGCGCGCCTGCTCGCGTCCCCGGAGCCCGCGCGGGCGGCCTACAACGGGAGACAGCGATGGACACCGCGGCGCAGACCGGCTTCTGGGAGCTGGCGGCGATCATGGTCGTGATCGCCTCGTGGATCCTCTACCGGTACGTCGCGCCGAAGGGGTGGCGGGAGTGGAGCTGGGCCGGCCTCGTGCAGGCCTTCGTCATCGCGCTCTACGCCGAGATGTACGGGTTCCCGCTCACGATCTACGTGCTGACGGGGTTCCTCGGGATCGACATCCCGCAGCTCCACGGCAGCGGCCACCTCGTGGCGACCCTCCTCGGCGCCGGCGTCTTCGGCCAGACCGTGGAGATGGTGGTCGGCTACGGCTTCCTCTTCCTCGGCGTCTCGCTCCTCGTCGGGAGCTGGCGCGAGGTGTACCTGGCGAGCCGGGCCGGCCGGCTCGCCACGGAGGGCCTCTACGGGTCGTCCGCCACCCGCAGTACCTCGGGATCTTCGTCGCGCTCTTCGGCGAGCTGGTCCACTGGCCGACGATCCCGACGCTCGTCCTCTACCCGGTGATCGTCTGGGCCTACGTCCGACTGGCGAGGAAGGAGGAGGCGCGGATGCTCGAGGCGTTCGGCGACGAGTATCGGGCCTATCAGGCGCGGGTGCCGAGGTTCGTCCCACGATGGGGCGAGTGGCGGCGGCTCATCGACGAGACCCGGCCGCAGGCCGGGGACGAGACGCAGGCCTGAGCCTGCACACCAGGGAGGCACAGACATGCGCAGCGTACGGATCATGGTCCTCGCAGCGGCCGCGTGGCTGCTCGTCCCCGCGGTGACGATACTGGCCGCGGTTTCGCCCAGGGTGTACGTGGCGAACGAGGGGTCGGACTCGGTGTCGGTCGTCGACCCGGCACTCCGCCGCCAGCTCACCGTCGTGGAGGTGGGCGAAAGTCCCCACAACGTCCAGGTCTCGCCGGACGGCACGCTGGCATGGGTGACGAACGAGGGCGCCCGCGAGAAGGACGAGGCGCACGAGGCAATGTCCGGCGCCGAGCACGGCGACATGGCCCGGCGGGGCGAGATCTGGGCGATCGACACCGAGACCAACGCGGTCGTCGCGAAGGTCCCGGTTGGCAAGCATCCCGCTCACGTCGTCCTCGGCCCGGGTGGCCGGTACGCCTACGTGACGAACATCTACGGGGGCACGCTCTCGATCCTCGACGTGGGGCGCCTCGAGGTCGGGGCCACCGTCCCGGTCGGCGAGGAGCCGAACGACGACGCGGGACATCAACGACCCTGGCGCGCCGGCGAGTCAGGCCTACCGGGAACGGCTGGTGCTCGCCGAAGGGGGTTACACACCTCACGCGATCGTCGTCGAGGACGCGGGGCGAGTTTGCGTCCGCCTGCCAGATGGGGGATGCGTCCGCGGGAAGGTCGTAGTGGAATGAGTCGTCAACCGTAGCGCAAAGGAGGTCATCCATGAGACACGCACTCGCGATCCTGGCTGCCCCGGTAGTAGGCGTGGCAGCCGTCTCGTATGCGCAGCCGCAGCCGTCGCCGCAGCCGGCGAGGCCCGGTGGGGGCCCCGGGATGGGTCCCGGCGCGATGGGCCCGGGAGCGATGGGCCCGGGGATGATGATGGCCGACATGTCGAGGATGATGGAGCGGATGGCCGAGATCCTCGGCGCGCCGAAGTAGCACCGCAACCGCCATGGTGGCCGCGGTCGGGCCGAAGGGGCGCGCTACGTCCGCGCCGCTCTCGATGAGCGCCGCGCGGAGCCGCCTCGCGGCCTCGACGAAGGCGTCCGGTGCCGGTTTGCCCGGGAGGTCGAGCCGCTCGCGCCCGAGGCCGTCGACCTGGGCGTCGAACAGGCTCGTCAGGACGCCGTCGAGGTCGAACAGGAAGGCATCGGCCTCCGCCAGGTCGATCACGTAGCCCGCCATGGTCGCCGCCCCCTACGCCGCCACGCGAACGACGAGGATCGGACAGGACGCGCCGCCGACCACGGCCCGCGCCGTCAGCGCCCGGCCCGGCTCGAGGACGCCGCGCCAGGCCAGCACGATCAGGTCGCTCGCCTCGCGGGACGCGAACTCGACGATCGCCCGGCCCGCTTCCCCCGCCGCGAAGGAGAGCCGCATCGGCACCTCGCCCGGCGGCCGGCCGATTGCCCGGAGCCTGTCGAGGAACTCCCTCGCCCAGGCGGGCCACTCGTGCTGCGGCTGGTCCAGGTAGCGGGGTGCTGCGCACGTGCCGGGTTCCCCGGGAGGCTCCGAGCCCGGCACGGCGACGTGGAGCACGGTCAGCTCCGCCCCCGCCCGGCGGGCGAGCTCCGCTGCGGGGGAGAGGGCGGCCGCGCTCGTGGGCGTCCCGTCGTGAGGCAGGAGCAGCCGGCGCAGCGTCCAGGGGCGCGGACCGCGCTCCGGGTGTACGAGCACGACGGGGCAGGCGGCGGTCCGCAGCACCTCGCGGGTGACGCTCCCGAGCGCGCCGCGAGGCTTGTCGAGACCGGTGTGCGTGCACATGACGATGAGCGCGTGCCGCCGGGACGCGGCAAGGTCGACGATCGCGGCCGCGGGCGAGCCGGTCGCCTGGTGCAGCACCGAGCCTTCGAGCTGCTCCGATGTCAGCTTCAGCGGCTCCAGCATCTCGCGAGGCGGCCGCGGCCGAACGCCGACGTGGACGATGCACGGCGTCGACCCGAGGAGCGCGGCGAGCCCCCTGGCCACCGGGAGGGCGGCGGTAGCGTGCACCGTGCCGTCGAGCGGGACGATGACGGCTGGCGCCAGGGTAGCCGGTGTCATCCATCCACCTCCCGCCACGCCTCCCACGCGCCGTCGAGCCGCCTGGCCTGGTAGCGGTGGCCCGGGGCGATCGTCCTGGACGGCCCCCCCACCAGCGCAGCGGTCATGGGGCCTTCGCCCTCCATCGCGACCTCGATCCCTCGCGGCTCGCGGGTCACCGAGACCGACACCGTTCGCCCGCGCCATCGGGTCACGAACGACAGCCCGTGCCAGGCGGGCAGCAGGTGTGGATCGAAGGCGAGGCCGTCCTCTCCGAGGCGCAGCCCGGCGACCCCCAGGACCGCGGCCTGCCAGAGGCCGCCGAGCGCGCCGATGTGCACGCCGCCCGCGGCGCTGCCCATCCTGTCCGCGAGGTCGATCTCCGCCGTCTGGCGGAAGTACCGCTCGGCGAGGGCGGTGTCGCCGAGGCGGGCGGCGGCCAGCGCGTGGAAGGCGGAGCTGAGGGAGCTGCCGTGCGCGGTGCGGGGCTCGTAGTAGCGGAAGTTCGCCTCGTGCACCTCGCGCGGGAAGCAGTCCCGGAGGAGGACGCCGAGTGCGACCACGTCCGCCTGCTTGATGACCCTGGACCGCCGGGTCCGCTCCCGCCCGAGGCAGACGTCGATCGGCACGGCACACGGGCCGTGGGCGGCGAGGTCGACGTCCTCGAGATCGAAGAACCCGCGGAACTGCTCGAAGAGGCCGGTCCCCGGGTCGAAGCCGGTCTCGATCGCCGCGGCGACGTGCCGCCACGCCTCCGGCTCTTCCGGCGAGAGGCCGAGCCGCTCCGCCAGAGCCCGCCAGCGCTCGGGCCAGCGGTCGGCGACCAGCCGCGCGGCGTCGGCGCCGCGCTCCAGGTTCCACCGGGCCATGAGGTTCGTGTAGGCGTTGTCGTCGACGCACTCGTGGTACTCGTCGGGTCCGATGACGCACCGGAAGTGGTAGCGGCCGTCCGGCTCGAGGCGACCACGGCTGGCCCAGAAGCGGGCCGTCTCGAGCAGGATCTCGGCGCCGGCGTCGAGGAGGAACCGGTCGTCGCCGGTGGCGCGCCAGTAGTGCCAGACGGCGTAGGCGACGTCGGCGCTGACGTGGTGCTCCTGCTCTCCGGTCAGGATCGGGACGATCTGGCCGTCGGGCGCGACCGCCGAGGAGGGGGTCACGTCCTCGCCGGTGTCCGCGGACTCCCAGGCGTAGAGGGCTCCCCGGTAGCCGAGGGCGCTCGCCTTCGCCCGGGCGGCGGGCAGCGTGTGATAGCGGTACATGAGGAGGGCGCGCGCGGCCGGGGGGTCGGTCAGCGTATAGAAGGGGAGCAGGTAGATCTCGGTGTCCCAGAAGACGTGGCCCTTGTAGGCCTCGCCGGTGAGGGCCCGGGCGCCGATCGACACGCCCTCGTCCTCGGGGTTCGCGGCGCTGATCAGGTGGTAGGCCGCGAAGCGGAGCGCGCGCTGGTCCGGCTCGTCGCCCGCCACCCGGACGTCGGCCACGGACCAGCGGGCGCTCCAGGCGGTCACGTGCGCGTCGACAGCCCGCTCGATGCCGTCGTCCCGCGCGCGCGCGAGGTGCCGGGCGGCCGCCCCGGCCGGGTTCTCGTCGTCCCGCGAGGTGTAGACGATGGCGAGCCGGGTAAGGAGGGCGGTCTCGCCGATCCCGGCATACCAGGTCCAGCGCTCGACGACCCCCCGCGGGCCAGGTTCGCGCGCCCGCTCGACCCGCTCGCCCCGCCCGGTCCGCATCTCGCCGCCGAGGGCGACGGCGACGACCACCCCGCGGCTCGTGGTCCGCAGCAGTACGTCGGGCGCGCCATCGCCGGAGGCGGCCCGCTCGACCGTCCCGCCGCCGGGGTCCGCGGGCCACTGGAGGCGGCTCTCGATGTGCACCGTGTCGCTGTAGTTCTCCGGCGTGATCAGGACGGACTGGGCGAGCAGGTGGCGATCGGCAAGGGAGGCGAGGCGCAGGAAGCGCAGGTGCGTCACCCGACCGGTGGGGTCCCTCTGGCGCCACTCGCGCCAGAGGATCGCCTGCCGCAGGTCGAGCACCCGGCGGTGCTCGACGATCTCCCCCGCCTCGAGCGTGAGCCGTAGCCCGCCGACGACGAGCGCGAGGTGCGTCCAGTCGGGCAGCCGGACGAGCGTCGGTCCGGCGCCGGCGTCCGGGCCGACGTCGAACACGCCGGCCACGAAGGTGGCCGGCCACGAGAGGCTGCACCCCTCGGCCAGGGAGCCACGGGTGCCGACGTAGCCGTTGGCGACGGTGAAGAGCGACTCGATCTCGTGCTCGCGCGGGAGGGCGAAGCCCTCCTCGACGAGCCGCCAGGCGGGGTCCGCGGTCGGGGCGCCCGGGAGATCGAGCGCGGCAATGGCCGCCGCGGTCGAGGTCGAGCGTCGCGTCGAGTGTTCGGACAAGGCTGTCCTCGGCGAAGTTTCGAGCGCCTGCGACGCGCGTGCCGCCGGATGGGCAGTCTCCTCGCCGCGTTGGCGCATCTCTCGCCCGAAGGCGACGGGAGAGTCCTTCGTGCCGGAAGTCCTCATGGCCCTGGCCTCGCGCTTCTTTCCCCCGTTCGAGGAGGACACCGGTAGCGAGCTGGTCATCGACGGCGGGTACACGGTACGTGAGTACGCACCGTGCGGCGTGGACGGGCCAGGTGGGACATCGGCGTCTCACTCCGGTTCCTGCGGGCCCCGCCAACCCGGCGTTTTCCCGGGGGCTCGGCCTGGCCTCTCCCTTGCAACCGCTCCGCGCGTGACCGGGACGCGCCTGATAGTCGCGCTGCTCGCGCTCGTGGTGGCCGTCGGCCAGCTTGCCTGTGCCGTTCACCCCGACGGCGAAACCGCGTACCGGACCGCCTCCGGGCCGGGTGTCGCACTCGCGTCGGCACACGAGGGGCCGGACTGCGACGCGCAGCCGGCGTCCACGCTGGTCTCGCGGCAGATGCCAGACCTTGCGGTCGTTGCCGGCGCGGCCCTCCACCGAGGGCGGCTGGTACTCCACGACCCCGACGGGCCCCTGCCGTCTCGCGCCGACACGCCAGCCCCCGGTATTCCCTCGCCGCTTCGACTCTAGACCTCCTCCGATCGTACCGTGACGCCCGGGTGCCGGCTGGATCCGCACCGGCAACGATGCAGGACCACGTCAGTGGACGCGCGCCGCCCGGCGGCGGCGATCCACGTCGAGAGGTGCACTCATGAAGAAGCGAGTTGTCTCGTTCGTCGCCGCCGTCGCCGCGCTGGCGTCGCTCGCGAACCCGGGTGGGTCCCGTGCCGCGGAGAGCGCAACCCGGACGAGCAGTGTGGGCCCGGTAACCGTCGCCGTGACGCCGCTGCCGCCCGCGGCCCCCGGCGAGCCGCTCAGGCTGAAGGTCGTCCTCGACACGCACTCGGTGGACCTCGACGGCGTCGCCTTCGAGCGCGCCGTGGCGGTTCGGTCGGCCGGCGGTGAGCCCGTGGCCTCGCCGCAGGTCGAATCGACGAAGGGGAGCG
>DASVDK010000370.1:0-6776 GCA_036381125.1 Thermodesulfobacteriota bacterium
GTGAAGCGCTCGAGGTCGCGTGCGCGCGCGCCGCCGGCCCGCCCCTCGGTCGCCTCGAAGTGGCGGAAGGCCAGCTCGAGCGCACGCCGCTTGAGCGGGCGCACGGTCGCGTAATCGATCGCCTTCGCCTCGCGCGCACGCTCGAGCACCTCGCGGTCCGCCGGGGACAGCGCCCGCTCGCCCCCCGCTCCCTGGAAGTCCGGCTGATCGCGTAGCGCGACGTAGAGCGGGTCGATGGCGAACGCCGTGCAGGCCGCGTACGGGCTGTCCTGGCCCGGCGACGGCTCCCCGATGGGGAGGAGCTGGAGCACCGAGTGGCCGGCCGCCTCGAGCCAGATCGCGTATGCCGCGAGGTCGGGGATCTCGCCGACGCCGAAGCTCGCCGGGTGGCGTTGCGCCGACAGGGGGACCAGGACACCGGCGCGTCGCTCCTCGGGCATGTCGTGACCTCCTCGTCCGGACGCGTCCTCAGATCTTGCCAGGTTCACGGGAAAAGCGCAGTATGAAGGCGAGGGATGCGTATGCGACGCGCCGTCATCGCGGGTTTCGTGGCCACGGTCACCATGACGCTGGCCCTCGCCGTGGGGTACTTCATCGCCCTCGAACTCGGCTCGCCCTCCATCCCCTCGTACGCCGCGCAGCCCGGTCCGCCGCAGTGGATGTGGGCGCTCACGCACAACCCGATCACGGAGCTGACGCGGGGCGCCATGCCGGCGGCGTTCGCGCTCCACCTGGCGCTCGGGCTCATCTGGGCCGGGATCTACGCGGCCTTCTTCGAGCCGCGGCTGCCGGGCGCCGACTGGCAGAAGGGGGTCGCGTTCGCGCTCATCCCCTACGTGCTGTCGCTCGTGGTGTTCCTGCCGCTCGCGGGTGGCGGGCTCTTCGGGCTCGCCCTCGGCGCGGGCCCCCTGCCGGTCCTCGGCAACCTCGTCCTCCACATCGTCTACGGCGTGACGCTCGGCGAGCTGTACGGGCGCCTCGGCGACCGGGTGTTCACCGAGTCGGGGTTCGCGCAGGCCGACGAGATGGCGACGCTCGCACGCGCCGAGCGGACGGCCGCGTACGGCATCGTCATCGGGGCGGCGCTCGGCGCCGTCGTGGGGGTCTCCGGCGGCCGGCTCTTCGGAGGGTCGGGGGGACCGGTCGGCGTCACGGCGGGGCTGCTCTGGGGACTCGTCGGCGGATCGGTGGGGGCCCTCGTGGGCTCGCTCGCGGGACTCGACGGGCGCGGACCGGGCGAACACGCTCCCGACCACAGGCCACACCCCTGAACACGAGGGCGCCCATGCTCAGCGGGTTCGCCGCGGCCATTGGCCGGGCAGTCGCTCGGTTGTCCTTCCGGGGATCGATCCGACGGCGGCCGGGCATCCTGTTGATCGAGCCAGACGCCGACGTGGGCTTCGTCCTGGAGGCGGTCCTGCGCGAGGCTGGCTTCGGGGTGCTCAGGCGCGACCGGATGCGGATCGAGGACTGTCTGAGGCCCGAGGTCACGCTCGTCTCGGTCGGCCTCTCGCCCGAGGCCACGCGGGACCAGGGTTGGCTCGAACGCCTGCGGTCGCACCGCCCGGAGCTGCCGCTCGTGGTCGTCGCGTCGAGCATCGGCGGCGGGCTCGAGACGGCTCTCGAGGCGGACCGCCAGGCGCGCGTCGTCTACCACCCGCTCACCGCCGACGAGTACCTCGCCGCCGTCCACGCCCTCCTGAACCGCGGAGCCGTGGCGGCCTAGTGGAAGTCCCGGGACCCGGGCGTGGGGACCGGGTGGTCGCCGAGGCGCAGCGGGGCGAACCAGTCGCCCGCCACGTTGCGGACGTTCGCCTCGGCCACGACGCGGCCCCGCACGACGAGGGCGGGCGCGAAGCGGATGACGTGCTGGAAGCGCCGGAAGACCTTCGGCGACACGGCCACGTCGACGTGTCCCGTCTCGTCCTCGAGGGTGAGGAAGACGAAGCCCCTGGCCGCGGGCCGCTGGCGCGTGATGACGAGGCCGGCCACCGTGGCCCGCGCAGGGGGGCCGGCCGCGCGCTTGAAGGCCTCGGCGGAGAGGACCCCCTGGCGGTCGAGGGCCCCGCGCTGGAGCGCGAGCGGGTGCCGCCCCGGCGAGGCCTGCGCGAAGTGGTAGTCCATGGCGATGGCCTCCATGGGGGTGAGCGGAGGCAGCGGTGCCGCCGCCTCCGGCCACGACGCCCCGGCGAGGACGCCCCCCGGGTCGCGCGCCACGCCGGCCGCGTGCCAGATGGCCGCGCGCCGCCGGGCGCCGCCGTCGCCCGTCGCGCCCGGCACCGGCACGTTCGCGAGCGCCCCGGCCGCCGCGAGCGGCACGAGCGCCTTGCGCGGCACCCCCGCCCGCGTCACGAGCGACTCGACGCTCGCGTAGGGGCCGCCGAACCGGCGCGCCGCGGCGATCGCCTTGCCCGCCTCCTCCCCCAGCCCCCGGATCGTCCGCAGGCCCAGACGCAGCGCCAGGTGCTTTCGGCCGGGGCCGTTCTCTTCAGCTCTGCCAGGCGGACCATCTCCGTCACCGGCTCGGGTGGAGCCGGGCGCACCGCCCAGTCCGTCGCCGGCTCGGGTGGAGCCGGGCGCAGCCACCTCTTCGAGCGTGGAGTCCCATTCCGACGCCTGCACGTCGGGCGGGAGGACGCGGACGCCGTGACGCACCGCGTCGTTCACGATGACCGAGACGCTGTAGAAGCCCATGGGCTGCGCGTTGAGGAGGGCGCAGGTGAACTCGAGCGGGTAGTGGCGCTTGAGGTAGGCCGACACGTACGCCAGGCGTGCGAAGGCGGCGGCGTGCGACTCGGGGAAGCCGTACTCGCCGAAGCCCCGGATCTGCTCGATGATCCGCTCGGCGAACTCGGGGGCGATGCCGTTCGCCAGCATCCCCTCGCGCAGCTTCGCCTCGTGCCGGCTCATCCGGCCGCTCCTGCGCCACGCGGCCATGTCGCGGCGGAGCTGGTCCGCCTCGCCCGGCGTGTAGCCCCCCACCGCCTCGGCGATCCGCATGACCTGCTCCTGGAAGAGCGGCACGCCGCACGTCCGGCGGAGGATCCGCTCGAGCGCCGGATGGGGATAGGTGATCGGCTCGAGCCCCTGCCGGCGGCGCAGGTACGGGTGCACCATCTGCCCGTGGATCGGCCCCGGCCGGACGATGGCCACCTGGACGACGAGGTCGTAGAACTCCCGGGGCCTGAGGCGGGGCAGCATGTTCATCTGCGCGCGCGACTCCACCTGGAAGACCCCCACCGAGTCGGCCTCGGCGAGCATCTCGTAGGTGGCCCGATCGTCCTGGGGGACGGACGCGAGGTCCATGTGGATCCCGCGGTGGGCGGCGAGCAGGTCGAACGCGCGGGCGATCATGGAGAGCATGCCGAGGCCGAGGAGGTCGACCTTGAACATCCCCATGGCGTCCACGTCGTTCTTGTCCCACTGGATGATCGTCCGGTTCTCCATGCGCCCGTTCTCGATGGGGACCGTCTCGGCGAGCGGCCGGTCCGAGAGGACGAAGCCGCCGGTGTGGATGGAGAGGTGGCGGGGGAAGCCCTCCAGGGCCGACGCGAACTCGAAGAGGCGCGCGAGGCGGGGGCTCTTCGGGTCGAAGCCGGCCGCCGCGAGCGCGCGGTCGTCGAGGTCGTCCCACCGGTGGGAGAGGAAGGTCGTGAGGCGACCGACCTGGATCTCCGAGAGCCCCATCGCCTTGCCGACCTCGCGCACGGCCGAGCGGCTGCGGTAGCGGATCACCTCGGCCACCATGGCGGCGTGCTGCCGGCCGTACTTCTCGTAGACGTACTGGAGGATCCGCTCCCGCTCCTCGTGCTCGATGTCGAGGTCGATGTCGGGCGGCTCGTGGCGCTCCTTCGAGACGAAGCGCTCGAAGAGCATGTCGATCTCGTCGGGATGGACCGAGGTGATGCCGAGGGCGAAGCAGACGAGGCTGTTGGCCGCGGAGCCGCGCCCCTGGCAGAGGATCCCCTGCCTGCGGCACTCCTGCACGACGTCCCACATGGTGAGGAAGTAGCCGGCGTAGCCGAGGTCGGCGATGAGGGCCAGCTCCTTCTCGAGCCGCGCCCCGTACGCCGCCGCCTTCGCGCCGAGCCGCGCCTCGAGCCCCTCGCGGGCGATCCGCGCGAGGAAGGCGTCAGGGGTCGTGCCCGGCGGGACGTCGCGCACCGGGTAGTGGTAGGTGACCTCGCAGAGGCGGAAGCCGATCCCGGCCGCAAGCTCGCCCGCCCGCGCCACCGCCTCGGGGAGGTCCGCGAAGCGGGCCGCCATGGCGCGGGGCGACTTGAGGTGCGCCTCCCCGTTCGGCAGGAGCCGGAGGCCGGCGGTCTCGAGGGTGACGCCGTCCCTGATGCATCGCAGCACGTCGTGGAGCGGCTTGCGCGCCCGGTCGTGGAAGTGGACGTCGTTGGTGGCGACGAGGGGGATCCCCATCGCCTTCGCGAGGGCCGCCATGGCCCGGGAGCGGGGCAGGTCCCCCGGCGCGCCGTGCCGCACCAGCTCCACGTGGAGGCGATCGCCCGCCGCCTCGCGCAGCCGCGCGAGCGACCGGGCGGCACCCTCCAGGTCGCGCTGCCGGACGAGGCGCATCGCCCTCGAGCGCGGCCCCCCGGCGAGGAGCACCATCCCACCGCCGGAGGCCGCCTCGCAGAGGTCGTCCGTGGAGATGCGGCAGAGCCCCTTCGGGACGGCCAGTCGGCCCTTCGAGATCAGCGACGAGAGCCGGCCGTAGCCGTCGCGCGTGGTGGCCAGCGCCACGACGACGTCGTCCGGCTCCGGCAAGGCGTCCGCCGTGCGGGTCGTGGCGCCGCTGGCAGGTTTGCGGGAACGCGGCCCGCGGAGCGGGCCCCGCCCGGAGGGCGGAGCGCCGGCAGAGCCGTCCGTTGCCGGGATCTCCCCGTCCGTCAGGTGCAGCTCGCTCCCGTAGATCAGCTTGAGGGGCGCCCGCCGCTCCTCCTGGCGCCCGACGAGGCCGAACCGATCGAGCAGCGCCTCGCGCGCCTCGACCACGCCGTAGAGGCCGTTCACGTCGGTGATGGCGAGCGCCGGCAGCCCGAGCGCGACCGCCCGGTCGATCAACTCCTCGGGCGAGGAGGCGCCGTCGAGGAAGGTGAAGTAGGTGCGGCAGTGCAGCTCGGCGTACGTGGCCATGGGGCGGCTTCACCGCACCTCCACGAGGCGCTCGCCGATGGTCGTGGGCTCGGCCTCGCCGCCGACCGTGACGCGCTCGTCGGTCTCCACGTATCCGAGCCCCTTGCAGACCACCGTGCGGGCCGAGAAGGCCACCTGGGGGTCGGGGAACTCGCAGACCACCTCGACGCAGGAGCGCTCCCGGCCGAGGACCGTGCGCGCGCCGAGCCGGTCGATCCGGCAGGTCCCCGAGACGGTGCGGTGCGCGCCGCCCGCGTGCCGCGCGTCGACGTCGACCGCGCCGCCGGCGACGGTCGTGACCGACCAGCGGGTCCCGACCGCGAGCGGCCCCTCGAGGAAGACGACCTCGGGGCGGTCGCCGACCGCCCACATGATCGCCTCCGCCTTCGGCACGAAACGGTACGTCTCCGAGAGGGCCTTGACCGGCACGGCCGCCGGGGCGTCGGGGTCGTCGAGCGTCGACGCCGTCTCGACGCGGATCTCGCCGTCGGCCGCGCGCGTGACCCGCACGACCCGCGCGAGCCGGCGGGGACCGTCGCTCATCTGGTAGACGAGGACGCGCCCCTCCTCGAGCGGCGGCAGGTAGTCGGCCACCGACGGGTCGGCCGCCCGCTGGCAGCCGGCCGCGGCCAGCCCCGCCGCGAGGAGGAGGCCCCCCCTCACGGGGTCCCCTGCTCGGCCGGCACGGCAAGGACCCTGGGGATCCGGACGTGCGGCGGCTGCTCGAGGACGAAGCGGACGATCCGCGCGATGTCCTCGGGCAGGAGCGGCGCTTTCCGGTTGCGCGCGCCGCGCGCGTGGGCCGGCCAGTGGTCCTGCAGCTCCGTGAGGGTGCTGCCGGGCTGGATGGCCGTGATCCGGACGTTCGTCCCGGCGAACTCCATGCGGAGCGCCTCGGTGAGGCCCTCCACGGCGAACTTGGTGCCGGCGTACCAGCCGACGTGCGGCCGCACCCTGGTGCCGAGGATGCTCGACACGTTGACGAGCGTGCCGCGGTCCTCCCGCTTGAAGTACACGAGCGCGTGGTAGGCCACGCGGAAGGCCGCCTCGACGTTCACCCGCACCATCCGGGCGATCTGCTCGACGTCCATCGCCTCGACGGGACCGGCGTCCATGACGCCGGCGTTGTTGAAGACCACGTCCACCCGGCCGAACCGGCCGAGAGCCGTGTCGAGGAGCCGCACCGGAAGGTCGGGAGCGGTGATGTCGCCCGCGAGCCAGACGGCGCCGGTCTCCTCCGCGAGCGCCCTCAGGCGCTCCTCGCGCCGCGCCGTGACGACCAGCCGCATGCCCGCCTCGGCCAGGTCGCGGGCGACCGCGGCGCCGATGCCGCTCGACGCGCCGGTGATGATGGCCACCTGTCCCTTCAGGTCCTGTCGCCCCGATGCCACGCCGCGCGCACCTCCGTCCACTGGCGGGTCAGTCCGCCACCGCATGGAGAAAGGTACCCCCGCAGAGGTGGTCGTGGAAGAGCCAGTACCGTTCCTCCTCCCCCTCCGCCCCTCCCTCGCAGATCGCCCAGGCGTAGCTCCGGTCGAAGGGGGCGTCCCACCACTCGCCGCTGCGGCGCTGGGCCGCCTCGAAGCGCAGGACCCGCCGCGGCGGCGCACCGCGGCGGTGCAGCCGGCGCA
>DASVDK010000371.1:0-16031 GCA_036381125.1 Thermodesulfobacteriota bacterium
CGTCATCGTCGCGGGCGCGCGCGAGCCGCTCGGGATCGGGCGGATCACGCTGGAGTACACGAGGCTCGTCGGCGGGACGCCCGAGGCGAGCGTGATCGCCGGCGGCCTCAAGACCTCGGCGCCGAACGCCGCCTACGCGAACGGCACCATGTGCCACGCGCTCGACTTCGACAACACCTGGTGGCCGCTCAACCATCCGACCTCGCCGTCGCTGCCGGCGGTCCTCGCCGTGGCCGAGCGCAACCGGCTCTCGGGCCGCGACGCGATCCTCGCCCTCGTGCTCGCGTTCGAGGTCCAGGGGCGGCTGCGCGTCGCGTCGGCCGGCGTCGAGGCCGGGTCGGGCTTCCACAAGCCGGGCGTCTCCGGCACCATGGGCGCCGTGACGGCCGCCGGCAAGCTGCTCGGGCTCGACGCCGAGCGCTTCTGCATGGCCTTCGGCATCGCGGGCTCCCGCTGCGGGTCGCTCTCGGCCAACACCGGCACCATGACCAAGTCGACCCACAGCGGGCACGCCGCGCGAATGGGGGTGGAGGCGGCGCTGCTGGCGAGCCTCGGCTACACGGCCTGCGAGGACGTGTTCGGCAAGGGCCAGTTCTTCGACCTCTTCTACGGCCCGGGAACCTACGACATCTCGCTCTTCCTGAAGGACTTCGGCCGTCCCTACCGGATGATCTCGCCCGGCGTCGGGTTCAAGAAGCACCCGTCCAACTACTTCACGCACCGGCCCATCGACGCGGCGCTCGAGCTCAGGCAGGCGCACCGGCTCGCGCCCGAGGACATCGAGCAGGTCGTCGTCGACTTCCCGCGCTTCGACTACGTGAACCGCCCGCGGCCGAAGACCGGCCTCGACGGCAAGTTCAGCGTCCAGTACGCGACCACGATCGCGCTGCTCGACGGGCGGATCACGGTCGAGAGCTTCGCCGACGCCCGCCGGTTCGCGCCCGACGTCGAGGCGCTCCTCCCCCGCGTCCGGCTCGACGTACGCGACGACATCCCGCGCGACTTCAACGAGACCTGGGCCGCGGTGCGCGTCCACACGCGGGACGGCCGGGTGCTCGAGGCCCGGTGCGACAAGCCGCGCGGCCTCTGGGGCGTCCCCCTCTCCCGCGAGGAGCGGCTCGCCAAGTTCCGCGACTGCGTCGCGCCGGCGCTCCCCGCCGAGCGGGTCGAGGAGGTGATCGGCCTGGTCGACCGCCTCGCCGAGCTCGACCACATCGGCCGGCTGATGGACGTGTTGCGCGAGGCGGACCCTCGGCCGGCCGCCGCGACGAGGGCGTCGGCATGAACGGCGCGGGGCCCTGGCACAGCCCGGGACGGTGGCTGGTGAACCCGTCCTACTGGGAGCCGGAAGCGCTGGCCGGGCGGGCGGGCATGCCGTCCGAGATCCGCTTCATCGACTGCACGCTCAGCGAGGGGGACGACTGCGTCGGCCACCAGCTCAACTGGAACACCCGCCTCGCGCTGCTCGAGCGTCTGGACGGCATCGGCCTCGGCGAGATCACCATGCCGAGCCACGTGACCTTCGGCGAGGAGCGGGACATCGTCCGCGCCTACCGGCGGCTCGGCCTCAAGACGCGGATCGTCGCCAAGGGCCCGGGCGTCGTCCCCCCGCTGCGGGGCGACTGGCGGGAGAAGATCGACCGGCACGTCGACCTGGGGTGCGACGTCATCAGCCCGATCTTCAAGTGGCCGTTCGAGGACACCGTCTCGGACTTCGCCGGCGCCCTCTCGAAGCAGGCGGTCGTCGACGCCATCGGCGAGAGCGTCGCGTACATGAAGTCGAAGGGGGTGCGCGTCGTGCCCTGGATCGTCGACGCCATGCGCACCCGGGTCGACACCGCCTGCCGGTTCTTCAAGGCGATGGCGGAGGCCGGCGCCGACGGCGTGTACGTCGTCGACAGCCGCGGCAACAGCGTCCCCCTGGCGACGCGGCTCTTCGTTCGCCGGGTGCGCGAGGCGGTGGGCCCGCGCTGCGACATCTACGTCCAGCACCACAACGACCTCGGCGTCGCGACCGCCAACGCGCTCGCGGCGGTCGAGGGCGGCGCCACCTGGATCGACTGCTCGGTGCTCGGGATCGGCGACCGCGGCGGCTGCGTGGCGCTCGAGGAGGCGGCCCCGCTGTTCGAGATGTACGGCATCCGCACCGGGATCAGGCTGTCGGCGCTCTACGACCTCTGCCGCTTCGTCCAGGGGATCTACGGGGTCGCCCTCCCCCCCTGGAAGCCGATCGCCGGCGAGAACTGGAACAAGGAGGAAGGGGCCGGCCACCTCGAGGGCTCCGACGCCGCGGAGGCGACGATCGGCCTCAACCCGGCGGTCGTCGGCCGCGAGTTCGAGGGGGTCATCGGCTCGAAGCTCCTCTTCGGCCGCGAGCGCAGCAGCGCGCCGACCGACGACCCCGTGTTCCTGCGCGAGCTGCTCCGCCGCTGGGGCCTCGAGTGCTCCGAGGCCCAGTTCCAGACCATCGTCCTGCGCACCCGGGCGGCCGTCGCGACCTCGCCGGGGCGGCATTACGTCACCCTGGACGAGTTCCGCGCGATCTGCGACGGGGTGCTCGCGACGTAGACGAGCGAGCCGGCACCGGGGCCGGACGTCTCGCCATCCACCGAGGGGACGCCATGAGCATGAGCAGACGACTTCGACGCGCGGCGGCGCTCGCCGCCGGGCTGGTCCTGATGATCGGGCTCGCGGCCGGGCCGGCCGGCGCCGACACCTGGCCGACGCGGCCGATCACGATCCTCGTCGCCTTCAACGCGGGCGGCAGCGTCGACCGCATGGCCCGAGGGCTCGCGCCCTACCTGTCGGCCGAGCTCGGCAAGCCGGTCACGGTCGTGAACCGGCCGGGCGCGGGCGGCCAGGCCGGCACCACGTGGTTCCTCGCCCAGCCGGACGACGGCCACACGCTGATGATCTCGCCGGCCACCCCCTACCTCGCCACGAACATCCTGATCACCGGCGCGAAGTACACGCTCGACGACTTCGCGTTCGTGAACGCGCAGTGGATCGACTACGCCTTCCTCGCGGTGCCGAAGGACCGGCCGTACCGATCGCTGAAGGACCTGGTCGACGCGATCCGGGCGAACCCCGGCAAGGTGTCGACCGGCGTGACCTTCGGCTCCGCGGGCCACGTCAGCACCCTGGTGCTGCTCGAGGCGCTGGGGCTGCCGCACGACGCGGTCCGCATCGTCACGTTCGACGGCGGGGGGCCGCTGCGCACGGCGCTGGCCGGCGGACACGTCGACTTCTCGATCCAGCAGGCCGAGGGGGCCGACACCATCAAGGACTTCGTCCGCCCGCTCGCCGTCCTCCTCGACGAGCGGACGCCCGACTGGGATGCCCCGCCGATCAACGAGGCGCTCGCGCCCTACGGCGTCACCGTGCCGATCGTGAGCGGCTCGGTGCGGGCGCTCGTCGCCCCGGCCGGCTTCAAGGCGAAGCACCCGCAGAGCTTCCAGAAGCTCGTCGACGCCTACAGGAAGGTGCTCCAGAACCAGGAGTTCCAGGCGTGGCTCAGGTCGAACGCGATCGACGGCGCGTGGCACGGCCCGGAGCGGACGACCGAGATCATCAGGGCCAACTTCGACGTGCTCCGGAAGTACCGGCACCTGCTGAAGGACTGAGCCGGGCCGCGAGCGACCGCGGCCCGGTGCCCCGGCACTCGAGCTGGAGCCCCGCGCCGGCGGTCCCGGTCTTCTCGTGGAGGAGCTGCCCGCAGGGGCCGGCGCCGCCACCGGCGCCCCTCGACCGCCCCGAGCCGCTCGGCCGCCTCGACGCTCGGCTCCTCGCGCTTCACCCCGGCGTGTTCGGCAGGAACCCGTCGTCGTTCGCGATCGCAACAGCGGGCGACGCGGGCTGAAACGGCCCGCATCGCCCGCCGCCACAGGCCGTCCTGCGGCGGATCGGCCGGCGTCCGCCGACAACGCCTCGATTCCAGGCCCCTTTCTCGGGCGCGTCCCGACCGCCGCGGCGCGGAACCGGGCCCGGTCCGCGTCGTGCAGGGCGACCGGCATCGATGCCGGACCGACCGTCGCGCGTCGACGGCAGACCAGCGGGCGGATCCGCGGGGTCCGGGCGAGGGCCGATCGTGGACGACGTGACACGACTCCTCACGAGCTACGGGGCGCCGGTCTTCTTCGCGGGTGTCCTCGTCGATCAGCTCGGCGCGCCGCTGCCCGGGCTCCTCTTGCTCCTCGCCGCGGGCGTGCTCGGGGAGGCCGGGCTGCTGCATCCGGCCGGCGCGTTCGGGCTGGCGGTCGCCGCCGCGGTGCTGGCGGACCTCCTCTGGTTCGAGGTCGGCCGCCGCTACGGGCTGCGGGTGCTCGCGCTCGTCTGCCGCGTCTCGCCCGAGCCGGACGGGTGCCTCGGCGGCACGCGAGCGCTCTTCGGCCGGCACGGGCTCCGCTCCCTCCTCGTCGCGCGCTTCGTCCCGGTGCTCGGCATCGCGATCGCCCCTCTGGCCGGCAGCCTCGGCGCGGATCGCATCCGCTTCCTCCTGTACGACGGCGCGGGGGCGCTCCTCTGGGCCGGCGGGTACATCGGGCT
This sequence comes from Thermodesulfobacteriota bacterium, assembly GCA_036381125.1. Taxonomy (GTDB): domain Bacteria; phylum DASVDK01; class DASVDK01; order DASVDK01; family DASVDK01; genus DASVDK01. The sequence continues at coordinate 4,546 of DASVDK010000371.1, forward strand.
CGGCTACGTCTTCGCCGATCGGCTCGAGGCGCTCGCGGCCTCCGCGAGCCGCGCCGGGGCGGCGCTCGCCGCGGCGAGCGCCGGCGCGCTGGCGGCGTACGCTGTCTACGCCCGGCTCCGGCGTCGGGCGCGCCGCGCCCCGAGGCGGGGCACCGAGCCGCCGCGCGGCCCGGCCGATGCGCCCGCGCTCCCGGCGGGCCCCGGCTCGGCACGGCCCGCGGCGCTGCTCGCTCTCCGACCGACCCGGCCGCACGTCCACCACGGCGCAATGTTGGCCGGCCCGTTGCACGCCCGGGCAGCGGGGCACGAACAATCGGAGGTGCGTCCATGTCACGGATGCCGCCCGATGCACCGACCGGCGCCGAGGTTCGCATCCCGTCCGGAGCGGTACGGCTCGAGGGCAGCCTGGAGATCCCCGGCGGCGCCGAGGGGATCGTCCTCTTCGCGCACGGCAGCGGCAGCAGCCGACACTCGCCGCGCAACCGGCGAGTCGCCGCCGCGCTCCGGGACGCGGGGATCGCCACGCTCCTGTTCGACCTGTTGACGGAGCGGGAGGCGAGCGACCGCGCGAACGTCTTCGACCTCGGCCTGCTCGCGCGCCGGCTGGCCGACGCGACGGCCTGGGTCCGTGCCCGGCAGGCCACCTCCCACCTGCCGGTCGGCTATTTCGGCGCGAGCACGGGCGCGGCGGCGGCGCTGATCGCCGCCGCGGACGACGCGGGCGTGGCCGCCGTCGTCTCGCGCGGCGGCCGCCCGGACCTCGCCGACGCCGTCCTCCACCGGGTCACCGCCCCGACGCTCCTCATCGTCGGCGGGGAGGACGTGCCCGTGCTCGACTGGAACCGGCTGGCGTACGAGCGGCTCACCGGGGACAAGGCGCTCGAGATCGTCCCGGGCGCGGGGCACCTCTTCGAGGAGCCCGGCGCGCTCGAGCGCGTGACCGAACTCGCGACGCGCTGGTTCACGCGCCACCTGACGCGCCGGCGCCTGCTGGGCGAGTAGCGATGGCCGGTCCGGCCCGCCGGTTCCGCGACCGCGAGGACGCCGGCCGGCAGCTTGCCGCGAGGCTCGCGCACTACCGCGACCAGGACCCGGTCGTCCTGGCGCTGCCGCGCGGCGGCGTCCCGGTCGCGGCGCCGGTCGCCGCCGCGCTCGACGCCCCGCTCGACATCGTCGTCGTGCGCAAGATCGGCGCGCCCGACCAGCCGGAGCTGGGCCTGGGCGCCCTCGTGGACGGCGACGACCCGCAGGCGCTCCTCAACGCCGACCTCGTCGAGCGGCTCGGCGTGTCGCGCGAGTACCTCGACGAGGAGGTCGCGCGGCAGCTCGCCGAGGCGCGCCGCCGCGAGGCGCGCTACCGGGGCGGGCGGGCCCGGATCCCACTGGCGGGGCGCACGGCGATCGTCGTCGACGACGGGATCGCGACCGGCAGCTCCGTCCGGGCGGCGCTGCGGAGCCTGCGCCGGTCGAGGCCGGCGCGGCTCGTGCTGGCCGTCCCGGTCGCCCCGGCCGACACGGTCGGGGCGCTGCGCGACGAGGTGGACGACCTCGTCTGCCTCGCAACCCCCTCCCCCTTCCTCGCCGTCGGGTACCACTACGAGGACTTCACCCAGCCGGACGACGAGACGGTGATCTCGATCCTCGCCCGCGCCCGGGCCCGCTCGGAGGCCGGGCCGCGCCCGGACCGGCCCTAGGGGAGCCAACGGCTTCGAGGCTCACCTGCCGCAGCGGTTCTCAGCCGACCAGGCCCCGCTCGCGACGCAGGAGCTGGTCGAGCTGGTCGATCTGCTCCGGCCCGAGCGCGCTCTTGAGCCGCGGGAAGACGACCGACTCCTCCTCCGAGACGTGCTCGGCGATGAGCTTCCGGAACCCGGTGACCCCCTTCGTCCAGTTCTCCCCCTCCTTCGGCATCTGCTCGAGCTGGAAGAGCGCCACCTTCATCTGGCTGTGCTCCTCGTACAGGTCGGGCACCGTCTCGCGGAGGTTCGCCTGCTGGAAGACGACCGGGTAGAGGGCGTTCTCCTCGGCCACCGCATGCTCGGTCAGCGCGCGCCTGACCTGCGCGAGCAGGTCGGCGCGCTCGCCGGGATCGCTCGACTCCACGGCCCGCTGGAGGAGCTGGTCCACCTGCCGGTGCTCCGCGACGAGAAGCGCGAAGGGGTCGCCCTCGGCGCCCGACTGCCCGGCCGTCCGCGTCCCCGTGGTGCCGCAGGCGCTCCCGCCGAGCGCCGTTGCGACCAGAAGACCACTCGCCAGTGTTCCGAACTGCCGCCTCGAGAGCGGCGTGCCGTTCTCCGACATGCGCTGCGCCTCCTTGTGGCGCCTCCCCGCGCCGGACGTTGGGCACGCGAGCGGCGGGCCGTATCGTGGCGAGGACTACCGGCGCGGCCGCCTCGGGGGCGCTATTCGTACCGCACGGCCCAGTAGAAGTCCCCGGCGGGGAGCGGCACCTCGGGGAGGGTCGCGTCCATCCGGCGGCCGCGCTTCGCATCGGACACCTGAACGTGGACCGGCAGGACGATCGCGTACGGCGCGGGGAGGCGGCGGAAGAGCCGGCGGGGGATGCCGAAGCCGAAGCGGACGTGGCCGCCGCCTGCGAGCACGACGAGCTGCACGCGGTCGCCGCCGCGCTCGAGCGCGCGCGCGGCGGTGTCGGCCATGGTCTCGTCCCAGAGCACCTGCACCTCGTAGAAGCGATCGAAGCGAGCGCTCCCCGGCCCGTGCGCCGCGAAGACCGCCTGCAGGTAGGCGCGGTGATACGGGTCGTCGAGGCGCATCTCCGGGAGCCGGCCGGCCAGCTCGGGCGGCAGGCCGTCCACGCCGTGCCGCCTCACGGCGCGCACGAGGTCGGCCTCCGCGTTGAGCGCCAGCAGGCGGATGCCCGCCTCGCGCGCGAACCGGACGATGCCGGCGTACGGCTCCCACTCCCCCCAGCTCTCGGCCCAGACCTCGCGGAACGCCGCCTCGTCGATCTCTCCCCGGACGAAGGCGTCGGCCTTCGCCTGGTCGGAGCGCCTGAGCATCTCCAGCCCGAGGACGAGCCTGCCGGGGGCGCGCGCCGCAAGGCCGCGCAGGACGGCGAGCTGGACCGCGTGGTCCTGGGGGCTGTCGTGCGTCTCGCCGACGTAGACGACGCGCAGGGCCGCGAGGTAGTCGAGCAGCTCGCTCTCGCTGACCAGCCGCCCGGTCCGACCGTGCAGGATCTCGCCGACGGCGAGGGAAGCCGGATCGCGATACGGGGAGGTGGGGTCGGCCGATGCCCCGTCCGGCCCGACCGCGACGCGCTCGCCGGCCGGCGCCCGGTCGTGCGTGGCGCACCCCATCGCCGCGGCCAGCGCCGCGACCGCGACGATCGCCGCACCCCGTCCGGCCCCGCGCGTCCGGCCCGTTCTCGTCACGAGAGCATGGTGCCCGCAACCTGCGCGCGCGCGCAAGCCGGATTCGTCGCGTCAGAAGCTCAGGCTCAGGCGCACCGAGTACGTGGGGACCCGCGACCAGCTCCCCTCGGCCACGACCGTGAGGAGCCCGAGCCGCAGCCTGGCGCCGGCGAAGAGGCGATCGTCGGTCGGCCGCACCTCGCCGAGGCCGGCCGGCGGCTCCGCGGCGGCGCCCTGCGGCTCGGCCTCGACCCAGACGCGACCGATGCCGAGATACGGCGTGACCGGACCGAGACCCTTGCTCGCCGAGAGGTCGATCGACGTCGAGGTGAGGTCCAGCTCGTCGACCCCCGCGAGCTCGGTGTGGGCCCCCCGGAGGGCGACGGCCGGCCAGACGGCACCGCCCCGGATGACGGCCCACTTGACCTCCCCGCCCCAGAGGCGGATGTTCGAGTCGGCGACGTCGCCGTAGAGCCCGCCCAGCTCGAGCCCGAGCGGCAGCCCGATGTTCACGTGCAGCTTGGGCACCACGAGGAACGACGGCGGCGAGCCGTCCCTGATCGCCCGCCGCCAGTAGTCGCGGTCGTCGTCGATGTCGAGCGCCGTCACCTCGAGCCCGGCATCGACGTGCGGCACCGTCAGGCGCATCCCGAGCGACTCGGCCGGCGCGACCTGGAACGCGGAGATCGCGAGCCCCAGGTCGCGCGAGAGGTCGCGGAACTGGTCCTGCGTGAGGCCCTCGATGACCAGGTCGTCGTCGCCGGCCAGGGCCGGCCGGGGGCCGAGGGCCGCGAGGACGACGAGGAGAAGGGCGACGGCACGGAGGGCCGGCATCAGAACCAGACCCTCAGCCCGACCTGACCGGCGACCTGGTCGGGGAAGCTCGCCTCGACGGTGAGCCCGATCCGGCGCTCGGCGCTGAAGTAGACGTCGAGGCCGACGAAACCGCCCACGTGCTCCCTCGCCCGGAGCCTGAGTTCGCCCGCGGCCGGACCGGACGAGACGCGCGCGTCGGCCTCGGCGTCGGAGTACCGCAGCCCCAGGTACGGCCGCGTCGTGTGGATGCGCCACGAGACCCCGGCCCTCGCCTCCCACTCCCGCCACCGGAACGTCTCGTCCGCGCGGACCGTGTCGCCGCCGGCGCCGGTGAACGCCACGGCGGCAGCCTCGCTCTCGAACTGCAGGTACCGTCCCTCGAGGAAGAGCGTCGTGTCGTACCGGTCCTGCTCCCGCGACAGCACGATCCCCGCCCCGCCGCCGTAGGCGAGCCCGAAGTCGCCGTCGAAGTCGGCGTCCTCCGACGGGCTGTCGAGGTCCGCCTGGCCGACCAGACCGTAGAACAGCAGGCCGCGGGCCGGCCTGAAGGTGGCGCGGGCGAGCAGGCGAGTCGACCGGACGTCGAAGTCGAACCGCTCGCCCGCCCCGCGCTCGGTCACGCCGCGCCGCAACTCGGATGCGAGCACCTCGAGGCCGAACGGGCTCGTCCGCTCGCGGGTCGGGCCCTCCGGCGGCTCGCGGCGCTCGTCGGACGGCAGGCCGTACCGGAACCAGCGCAGCCCCTCGAGGCCGTCGGGCCTCTCGTCCGCCCCCAGCGCGAGCTGCGGGACGGCGAGAACGAAGACGAGCGCTGCGACGGACACCAGGCTGGCCACGCTCCCTCCCACACGCCGCCGGCGCGACGCCGATGCGCCCGTCGTGCCGGCCGCCGCCGCGGCTTCACGCCGGAGCCGAGGCCAACGGGCCCGTGCTCCTCGTCACCGGCCGCCACGCGGCGGCCGGGAGGGCGAGACGCGGAGCGGCACGACCGGTGCCCCTGTCCGCGGCCTCCCGTCCCGGGAGGCCAGGAAGAAGACCACGCTCATCGGCACGAGCCAGAAGAGCCCTCCGCCCACCCACATCACGAGGCCGCCGGCTCGTTGATCGGCGACGACCGCCTCGAGGTCGGCGCCGGCGATCGCGGCGTACGTGGCGTAGAGCGGGACCTGCGCGAAGCTGAGGAGCGCGCCGATCACGTCCCCTTCGACCATCGGCGGCACGAGGTAGAGGAGCGCGGGGCCGTAGCCGAGCGGCCGCCGCCCGCCGGTCGGGTGGATCACCGGCCACCAGTAGGCGAGCGCCGTCCCGAGGAGCAGCGCGTGCTCGAGGTCGTGCACGAGCGCCGGACCCTGCGCGGCATCGTAGAAGGCCGGCAGGTGCCAGAGGGCGAGGTTGGTGATATAGAGGAGGCTCGCCACGCCCGGGCGGGCGAGGAGGCGGAGGAGCCGTCCGGCCGGGCGGCGGGCGACGAAGAGCCTGCCCGTCGCGCGACGGAGGGGACCGGGAAGTCCCCAGAGGATCGGCACCATCGGGGCGCCGAGCCAGAGGAGCGGAGGCGCCACCACGGCCAGGAGGAGGTGCTGGACCATGTGGGCGGAGAAGAACCGCTCGCCCGCGGACGCGATCGGCGAGACGACGGCCAGCCCGAGCGCCGCGAGCCCGCCCGCGTAGCAGCCGGCGCGCCATGCCGCCGGGCTCGCCCGGCCGCGCCCCCGCCGTCCCAGCCGTCGCCACCCGGCGACGTAGAGCGCGGCGGAGAGGGAGAGGCCGAGGGCGAGGACCGGCTCGAGGGAGAGCGGCGCGGCCTGCGGGGCAAGCGGGTGGGCCATGCGTCAACGCGGCATCACGGCCGCCGTCTCGGCCTCGGCCATCGGCAGCGGCTCGTCGGTCGGGAGTCGGCGGTAGCTCAGGACCGCACGCAGCCGCAGGCGCTGGCCCGGCATGGACGGCAGCGGCAGCGCGATCGCCTCCCGCCGGACCTCACCTGGGCGGAGCGCGGTCGAGCGCTCGGCGACGGCGACGATCTCCCAGGGCAGCGCCGTCTCCCTGCCGGCCGCGTCGAGACCGACGTTCCGGTAGAGCCGCCGCTCGGCGGCGAAGACGAAGCCGGAGGGATCTTCCGCGGTCACGTCCAGGACCACCACCGAGCCCCAGGGTCAACCGTCGGGGACGCGATGGCCGGCCAGGTTGTGGACCTCGACGATCGCGACCGGACCGTCCGCGTCGGTGCCGGCCGTCATGCGGACGGTGGCCGCCCGGCGGAGCATGGCGGGCGACCGGCTCCCTTCGAAGCGGTGCGAGCCGCCCGGCATGTGGCACTGCTGGCAGCTCACGCCGGCCGCGGCCGCGGGGCTCTCCTGCCAGCCGTCGTAGACGGTCGAGCACGCGACGGCCGGCGGCTGCCAGCGATGGCAGCGCGCGCACGCCTCGGCCGGCGCCGCCGTCTCGCCTGCCAGAGAGCGAACCGGATGCGCCGTCGGGCTGCCGCCGTGGCACGCGACGCAGGTCACGCCCGGCGCCGGTTCCCCTGCGATGAGCCGGCCGGCCGCTGCGGCCGGGTCGTGTGCGGCCGGCGTGTGACAGCCGAGACACCGGCTGGCGACGGCGGTTGCCGGCGCGCCGAAACGGTGGAGCGAGGCGAAGAACCCCTCCGTGGCCGCGGCCTTCGCGTGCGGCGAGGCGCGCCACGCCTCGACCTGCCGGTCGTGGCACGCGACGCAGCGCTCGGGGTCGTCGGGATCGGCCACGGGGGCCGGTCGCGGCCCGGCCGGCGCGGCTGCCCGCAACGCCGGCGCCGCGGCCAGCAGCGCCGCGAGCCCGATGGCGGCCAGCCGCGGACCCGTCATCCGCCGGCGAACCGGAGGGCGACGGCCGCCTCGGTTCGGACGCCGCGGCTGTCCCAGGCCGCGACGCTCACGAGCCCCTCCTCGACGGCGCGCAGCTTGAAGCTCACGAGCGGGTTGTCGGCGAGGGCCGGCGTCATGTCGTAGCGGCAGACGACCGACCCGAGGTACCGCGCCTCCATCACCCGGATGAAGTACGGCTCGGCCGCCTGCACGAACCGGCCGGCCACCTTCTCGAGGCCGGTCCGCACCGGGTGGCGGAACTTCACGTACACCGGGATGACGTCGCCACGGCGGACCTCCGGCGGCAGGCGGATCTCCGGGGCGGGAAACATCGGGACTACTCCTTCGCCCGCCCGTCCTCCGCGCCGTGCCCGTTGCCCGCGGCACGCGTCCGCGCGCGCCAGGCGAGGTAGCGCTTGAGGTCGAGCGGCATCTCCACGCCGTGCCTGAACTTGAGGTGGATGAAGTGGACGACGCCGAAGAGCGTCCAGGCGAAGAAGAGGACGAGCGCCGTCCACTCGATCGCGTTGGGAGCCGTCTGCCAGAATGCCGGGATCTCGGGTTCCATGCCTCGAACCTCCCGTCCCGCTAGAAGTACGCGGGACCGGTCGCGCCGAGGACGTTGGCCAACGCCTTGGCGACGTTGTACAGGGCGTCGGCGGCGAGCACGGCGAGGTTCAGCCAGGCGGCGGCCAGGACGATGCGGAAGACGATCGGGCTCGGCATGGGCCTTTTCCTCCGTTGCAGGACGGACCCCGTCACGCTGCCTGCCCGGGCAAAGCCGGGCGCCGCGCTCTGCTAAAGCGGGATCGAGTAGTCGAGGCCCGGCCCCGGGCCGCCCCAGTACGAGAGCGTGTAGAAGGCGCCCCAGACGGCGAGCCCGAGGATCACGGCGAAGAGCCACCAGTTGACGACCCCCTCCAGCTCGCGCGTCCCGGAGTACCGATAGGTGTAGACCGGGCCGCGCTCCGCGAGCGTCTCCGGGTCGTACACGTCGCTGACCGGGTAGCGGAAGTGCGTCTCGACCGGCGGTTGCTGGCCGTCCCCCATGGGCGGATGAGCCCGGTCCGGGTGATCACTCGACATCGTGCCGCTCCTTCTCGAGCATGGTGAACTTCGGCGCCTCCGCGTCGCGCGCGAGGCCGGCGAGGACGAAGAGCACCAGGAAGCAGATCGTCGCCAGGCCCGCGGCGAAGGCGCCGCCGTAGGCGACGATGACCGCGCGGGCGCCCGGCCCGAGCGCATCGATCGCGTCGGCCAGCGCCGTCGGAAAGGCCGTCACGTCAGGCATCGGCATCGTCTCCTCCGGGCGTCAGCGCGCCGGCATCCGGTAGACGGGAAGGTTCCGGTCCGTGAGGCCGGTCCACTGGTAGGCCGCGGCCGGGGTCCGGTGCGCCTCCTCCGGGTCGTCGAGCGCCTGCTTCACCGAATCGGGGAACGGCTCGGGCGTCGCGTAGAGCGGGTCGTGATAGGCCGACAGCGACAGGACATGATAGGCGAGCGCCCAGCGGTCGTTCTCGTCCGGGAAGGCATCGGCGAACGACGGCATCGGGGTTCCGTCGAGGCCGGTCGACATCGTCCGGAAGATGTCGCGAACGCCGGCGCCCGACTTGAAGAGGCCGGTCGTGAGGTCGGCCGGCAGAATGGGGAAGCCGAAGTCGTCCGTCAGGTCGGGGGCCGACGGCCCGTCCCCCTTCCCTCGTTCGCCGTGGCACTGCGCGCACTGCGCCTCGTCCCACACCTCCTTGCCCCGCGCCAGCAGCTCGGCCGACGCCGCCGGCGGCTGGGCCGCTATGGCGATGGAAGGGGGCGGCGCTTCTTGCTGCCAGCGCTCCGAGAAGGTCTTGATGTACTGGATGACCGCGGCGCGCTCCCTGAACGGCAGCTCGTGCCAGGTCGGCATGGCCGTGCCGCGGACGCCGTTGGTGAGGGTCCGCAGCAGGTCGCCGTCGGTCGGGAGCGATCCGCTCGGCGTCGTCCGGAACTTGAAGACGCCGAGCTGGAAGTCGCGCGGCTGCACGTCGAAGAAGGTCGCCGCCGCCCCCCACCCGTCGCCCTTCGCACCATGGCAGCCGATGCAGCGGTGCTCGTAGACGACCTTGCCGAAGGCGACCTGGTCGGGCCCCCCCTCGAGGGTGAAGTTCCCGTCTGCGAAGGCCCGCTGCGACACGAAGAGGTCGCGCCACTTCCCCCGGTTGGTGCCGAGCTTCTGGATGTAGGCGACCAGCGCCGGCAGCTCCTCGGTCGGCGCGAGGAGGGTGAGCGTCTTCCCCTCGAACGTCCGGAACTGCCCGAAGCGGAGCACCGGGCGCTTGCCACGGTTGTCCACGAGCCGGCCGTGGAGCGTGTCGAAGATCGGGACGAAGGTGAGGCCGTCGGGGCCGGGGAAGAGCGGGAGCACCTGGGCCCCGTTCGGGTCGAGGCCGAGGGCGCGGAGGGCCGGGGTGTCGGGGAGCGCCGGCTGGCCGTCCTCGCCCGTCGTCAGCTCGACCGTCACCGGCGTGCGGAAGAGCCACGGGAAGGCAGGCATGTTCGAATCGGGGACGACCAGGCGCGGGTCCCAGTGGTGGGCGTAGTGCCAGCCGTTCGCGTACTTGAGGCCGACCCGCGTGAGGTCGGGACCGATCCGCTGGGTCCCCCAGAAGTGAGGGGCGTCGAAGCTGTACTCGCCCGCCTCGCTCACCGGGCCCCAGCGCAGCGTCTCGTCGTTGACCGGGCGAACGTACTGGGAGTGGCAGTACCAGCACCCCTCCCGCTGGTAGATCCGCCGCCCCTGCAGCTCCAGCGGCGTATAGGGCGTCGCCTTCGCCTGGATCCACTTCAGCTCCCCGAGGTCGGTGCGGACGACGCGCGTCACCGTGTCGCGCCGCGTCTCGGGGAGCATCGCCGGGAGCACGCCCTGGATGAAGAGGGCGAGCAGCAGGGCGAAGACGCCGGCGACGAGGATGACCCCCTTCGGTCCTTCGACGGCCTCCATGAGACGGCGAAACCATCGCAACACGCCGTTGTTCCCCTAGCCCGTCGCCCCGGCCGTGGCCCGCGCGCCGGCCGGCTGCGCCGGGGCCGGCTCCCCGGGGCGCGGCGGCTCGCGCTTGACCGGCAGCGGCTCGCCCCAGAGCGCCGTCATCATGAAGTCGATCACCATGAGGCTGATGCCGATGTCCATCGTGATGCCCGTGAACGTCCGGAACCACCACCACGGGTAGCGCGCGATGACCGACTTCACCCACTCGGTCCCGGCCCGCAGCTCGAAGCCGTTCATGAGCCCCTGGGCGGTGAGCGTGAGCCCCATCGCGGTGACCCCGGCGAGCATGAACCAGAAGGCCCAGTTGCCCATCCGGTAGCTCCAGAGCTTTCGCCCGACGAGCCGCGGCCAGACGAAGAACGCGCCGCCGATCGCCCACAGGACGAACGTGCCGAAGACCGTGAGGTGCGAGTGGGAGATGACGAAGTCGGTGAAGTGCGTAACCTTCTGGAGGCTCCGCAGCGCCTCCATCGATCCCTGGAAGCAACCGACCAGGTAGAGGAGCGATCCGGCGATGAGGAACTTGGCCGGGAGGTTGCGGCCGAACTCGTGCCACTTGCCGATCATCGTCCCGAAGAAGTTCTGCAGCACCGTCCAGACCGGGATGATGAGGAAGACGCTCGAGACGATGGCGATCGTCTCGGCCCAGTCGGCGATGGGGCTGTAGAGGTAGTGGTGGATCCCGAGGAACGGGTACCAGTACGCGAGCGCCCAGAACCCGACGAGCGAGAGGCGGTGGCTGTACAGCGGGTTGTTCACCGCGTGCGGCAGGAAGTAGTAGATCGCCACGTAGCCGAGCGGGGTGGTCCAGAGGCCGACGGTGAAGTGGAGGTAGAGGCCGTGGAGCGCGGCATTGTTCACGCCCGGGAGCCAGTACGGGAGGACGAACTGCCCGAGCGGCCACCAGAGGGTCGTCCAGACGAAGGTCCCCATCAGGTACCAGAGGGCGACGTAGACTCTCGGCTCCCGGCGCCGGATCACGGTCGCCACCACGGCGATCGCCGTCGCCACGATGCAGACGTACTGGACGATCGTCCCGGGGAGGGGCGAGTCGGCCACCTCGAGCCCCTTGTTGTAGCCGGCCAGGATGGCGACGAGCCCTCCCAGGGTCGAGAGGGTCCAGAGCCAGAAGACGGTCCAGAGGAGCCGCGGGCCGCCCCAGACCGGTCGCCCCGTGAGTCGCGGGAGCGCGTAGAGCCCGAGCCCGAACGCGAGCGAGCTGAAGGCCCCCCAGATGACGCCGTTCACGTGGAAGGGGCGCATCCGGCCGTAGGTGAGCCAGGAGACGCCGCCGAGGAACTCCGGGTAGACGATCTTGGTCGAGACGAGGACCCCCATCGTCGGGAAGACGAGGAGCCAGAGGAACCCGGCGAGGAGCCAGGCGATGACGACGGGGCGGTCGACGACCTGGTCGGCGATCTC
>DASVDK010000372.1:0-4608 GCA_036381125.1 Thermodesulfobacteriota bacterium
ATCGTCGACCGCGAGCGCGAGATCCGCGCCTTCAAGCCCGAGGAGTACTGGTCGATCACGGCCACGCTCGAGGGCCGGACGCCGCCCCCCTTCGAGGCGAAGCTCGTCCGCATCGGCGACCGGAAGGTCGAGATCGGCTCGGGGGAGGAGGCCGAGCGGATCGTCTCGGCGCTCGACGGCGCGACCTGGGTGGTCCAGAAGGTCGAGAAGCGGGAGCGGCGGCGCAGTCCGGCGCCGCCCTTCATCACGAGCGTCCTCCAGCAGGAGGCGGCGCGCAAGCTCGGCTTCTCGGCCAAGAAGACCATGACCCTCGCGCAGCGCCTCTACGAGGGCGTGGAGCTGGGCGACGAGGGCTCGGTCGGCCTCATCACCTACATGCGCACCGACTCGACCCGGCTGTCGAACGAGGCGGTCGCCGACGTGCGCGCGCACATCGAGCGCCAGTACGGGAAGGACTTCCTGCCCGACGCGCCCAACGTCTACCGCTCCAGGAAGTCGGCCCAGGACGCCCACGAGGCGATCCGGCCGACGTCGATCGAGTGGTCGCCCGAGCGGGTGAAGCCGTTCCTCGAGACCGACCTCTACCGGCTCTACGAGCTGATCTGGCGGCGATTCGTCGCCTGCCAGATGGTGCCGGCCGTGTACGACCAGACCACCGTGGACGTCGACGCGAAGGGGCACGTCTTCCGCGCCACCGGCTCGGTGGTGAAGTTCGCCGGGTTCATGCAGGTCTACATCGAGGGGCGGGACGAGGGCGACCTGGCCGAGGAGGAGGGCTCGGGGCTGCCGCCCGACCTCGCCGAGGGCGATCGGCTCCGCCTCCTCAAGCTCGAGCCGCAGCAGCACTTCACGCAGCCGCCGCCCCGCTACACGGAGGCCTCGCTCGTCAAGGCGCTCGAGGAGAAGGGGATCGGCCGGCCGTCCACGTACGCCGCCATCCTCTCGAACATCCGCGACCGCGAGTACGTGACCCTCGACGACCGGCGCTTCCGGCCGACGCAGCTCGGCGAGATCGTGACCGACCTCCTCGTCGAGTCGTTCCCCGAGATCGTCGACGTCACCTTCACCGCCGGCATGGAGGACAAGCTCGACAAGGTGGAGGAGGGGCAGGTCGACTGGGTGAAGATGCTCAAGGAGTTCTACGGCCCCTTCAAGAAGACGCTGAAGGAAGCCGCCTCGAGCATGCGGGACGTGAAGGCCCAGGAGATCCCCACCGACATCCCGTGCGAGAAGTGCGGGAAGAACATGGTCATCAAGTGGGGCCGCATGGGCGAGTTCCTCGCCTGCCCCGGGTACCCGGAGTGCAAGAACACCAGGGACTTCGTGCGCGATCCGGATACCGGCGCCATCAAGGTGGTCGAGGAGGTCGCCACCGACGAGGTCTGCCCGGAGAGCGGCCACCCGCTCGTCGTCAAGCGCGGACGCTTCGGCCGCTTCCTCGCCTGCTCCGGCTATCCCGAGTGCCGCTACACGAAGACCATCACGACCGGCATCGCCTGCCCGCAGTGCGGCAAGGGAGAGCTGGCCGAGCGGCGCAGCAAGCGCGGCAAGACGTTCTTCTCCTGCAACCGCTACCCGGAGTGCACGTTCGCCCTCTGGGACCGGCCGAAGCCGATCCGCTGCCCGCAGTGCGACTACCCCTTCCTCGTCCAGAAGTACTCGAAGCGCACCGGCGCCTACCTGACCTGCCCCAACAAGTGCGGCTACCGCTCCGAGAGCGAGGCGTTCTCCCAGGAGGACGAGGCGAACGGCCAGCAGGCGGCCGGCGGCGCGTGACGCGCCCGGCGGGCCTGCCCGTTCCGCTCCACGTCCGCTCTACTTTCGCCGCTCCCGCCTCGCCGTCGGGCTCGTCGTCCGCCCGGACTCCTTGCCGCGAGCGGCCGTGCCGCGGCGGCCGCCGGTTCGCGTGCGCGTCTCCGCTCGTCCGTGGACCTCGCTGCGGCGCGGCGTGCTTCGCGTGTCGGCGCGCTTCGTGCCGGCCTTCGCCGGCCGCCGTCCCGCCGCGGCGGCGCCCTGGGTGCGCGGCTTCGGCGGCGCCGCGGCGCGCCGGACGCCACGGCCGCCGCCGCCGGTCGCGAGCCCGGCGCCGCGAGCGGTGGCGGTCGCCCCCTTGACGCCGCGGCCCGGCGCCGCAGCGCCGCGCGGGGTCGCGCCAGCGGCCCGTCGCGGCCGTGGGGCCGGCTTGCCGGCCGACGCCGACCGCCGCGCCGCCTCGCCCGTTCGTCGGCCGTGGCCGACCCGTACGGGGCGCGCGCTCGGCGCCGCTCCGGTGCCGCGGCGGTCCGCCTGCCGCGGCTCCGCGCCGCGCCCGGCCGGATGAGCGCCTTTCGCGTGCCGCCTCGTCCCCCTCGCCCGGGTCGTGGCCCCGGGCGGGGCCGTGCGCGTGGGCCCCTTGCGCTTCGCCATCGGCGCCTCCTCCGGTTCGAGGTCGGCGCGACGGCACGCAAGCCCCGTACCCCGCTGCGCTACACTTTTCGCATGTCGCATCGTGCTCGCGTCGTCGTCGTCGGCGGCGGTTTCGCCGGCTGCGAGGCCGCGTACCAGGCCGCGCGCCGGGGCGCCGCCGTCACCCTCTACGAGATGAAGCCGGTCAGGATGTCGCCGGCCCATCGCTCGGCCGACCTCGCGGAGGTCGTCTGCTCGAACTCCCTCGGCTCCGACAACCCGGAGAGCGCGCCGGGGCTCCTCAAGCGGGAGCTGCGCGCCCTCGAGTCGGCGGTCGTCACCGCGGCGGACCGGCACCGGGTGCCGGCCGGGCAGGCGCTCGCGGTCGACCGGGACGCCTTCGCCGCCGAGGTCACGCGGCGCATCGAGGGGACGCCCGGGATCACGGTCGTGCGCGAGGAGGTGACCGAGGTCCCCCTCGAGCCCGGGTCGTACACCATCGTCGCGACCGGGCCGATGACGTCGGACGCGCTCGCCGCCTCGCTCGCGCGCATCGTCGGCAGCGAGTCGCTCTACTTCTACGACGCCATCGCCCCCATCGTGACCGCCGAGTCGATCGACCGGTCGATCGCCTTCCGCGCGTCGCGGTACGAGGCGGGGCCCGGCGACTACCTCAACTGCCCGCTCGACGAGGCGCAGTACCACGCGTTCGTCCGCGAGCTGCTCGCCGGCGAGACCGTGCCGTCGAAGCCCTTCGAGGAGGAGAAGGTCTTCGAGGGGTGCATGCCGATCGAGGTCATGGCCGCGCGCGGGCCGATGACGCTCGCCTTCGGCCCCATGAAGCCGGTCGGCCTGATCGACCCGCGCACCGGCCGGCGCCCCTTCGCGGTGGTGCAGCTCAGGCAGGAGGACGCCGCGGCCTCGCTCTACAACATGGTCGGCTTCCAGACGAAGCTCCGCTACCCGGAGCAGAAGCGGATCTTCCGGATGATCCCGGGCCTCGAGCAGGCCGAGTTCGTGCGGCTCGGCTCGCTCCACCGCAACGTCTTCCTGAACGCGCCGCGCCTGGTCGACGGCGCGCTGCGCGTGAAGTCGGCGCCGTCGCTCTTCCTGGCGGGGCAGATGATCGGGGTCGAGGGCTACGTCGAGTCGTGTGCCATGGGGGCGCTGGCGGGCATCCACGCCGAGCGGCTCGCCCGCGGCCTCACGCCCCTGCCGCCGCCCCGGGAGACCGCCCTCGGGTCGCTCGTGCACTACCTCGTCGCCTCGGACCCGAAGCACTTCCAGCCGATGAACGTGAACTTCGGTCTCCTGCCGGAGCCGCCGCCGGAGGCGAAGGTCAGGAAGGAGCAGCGGCGGGCGTACCAGCTCCGCCGGGCGGCCGAAGCGCTCTCCGGGTGGCTGGCCGAGGTGTCGCCGGCCGCCCAGCCCGCCTAGCCTCGCATCGGAACGACCGGGGTCGGGTCTTTCCGTTTTCCAACCGGCGAGAACGGGCAGGCCTGGAAAATGGAAAGGCCTGACCCCACTGCGCCATACTGATCGGTAAGACGCGACGCGCCCGGTCCGCCGGGCGACAGAGCGATGTCTTCCTGCCCGGCCTGCCTGCGCGCCGCTCCGTTCGACGGAGGCGACCATGAACAGATCGCCGATCGCGGTGGGAGTGATCGCCGCGGCCGCGCTGGCCGGCGGCTGCGTATCGAGGACCACGTACCTCGCCGAGCAGCAGAAGACGGCGACGCTCGGCGCGCGGGCCTACGGTCTCGAGCAGCAGCTCGAGAACATGACCGCCGAGCGCGACCGTCTGGCCGGCGAGCGGCAGGCGCAGGCGGCGCGCGCCGAGGCGCTCGCGGCCGAACTCGACGCGTCGCGGCAGGATGCGGAGGCGACGCGCCGGCAACTCGACGGCGCGCGCGGCGAGGTCGAGTCGACCCGGCAGGCCCTCGCCCGGGCCACCGAGGAGCGCGACCGGCTCGACGCCCGGTCGCGCGACCTTGCCGCCCAGCTCTCCGCGGCGCAGCAGGACCTCGAGGCCACGCGGGGCCAGCTTGCGACCACGCAGCAGGACCTGGACGCCACGCGGGGCCAGCTCGCGGCCGTGCAGCAGGACCTCGACGCCACGCGAGGCCAGCTCGCGACGGCGCAGCAGGGGCTCGAGGATACGCAGGCGGAGCTGGCGGCGACCCGACAGGACCTCGAGGGCACCCGAGGCCAGCTCGCGACGGC
>DASVDK010000373.1:0-5071 GCA_036381125.1 Thermodesulfobacteriota bacterium
GAATTCCTGACGCCACGGGCTGAGGCGAAGTCGGGCCACGTGCTCCAGGTGGCTGAGATGTTCGAGACGTGGATCCTGCGCACGACGCCCGAGACCGGCACGCCGGCCACGACGCCGGCGCCCGCGGCCGCGACGCCGGCGGGAGGTGCGCGATGAAGCGCCTCCGCCAGCGGCCGGCAGCCCTCACCCTCACGCCGGCGCACCACCGCCTCTGGCCACTCGCCGCGTTCGAGCAGGCACACCCGCCGCTCTGCGACGGCCCGCATGGCCGGCCCGGCGATGGCACGTATGCGCGTGCGGTCGGGTCCCTGATCGTCGAACTCCGCACCCGGCAGCGCTCACCCCTCGAGCTTGTCGTCCGCGTGTACGTCTGCCAGGCGTGCGCTGACCGGCTCGGCGTCGAGCCGTATCCGGAGGCCGCGTCGACGTCGGCGCCGGTCGAGTCCGCCCTGGCGGCGGGAGGTGCCCGATGACGACCGAGCTGACCCCCAACCCGTCGGCGGCGCCCGCCGCCGAGGCCTCCGCGGCCCAGCCGCCGGCGCCGACGCGGGCGGACATCGAGCGGATCCACGAGCTACGCGAGGCGCTCCGCGTCCGCAAGGCCGAGCTCGACGCCGCGCACGAGCTCGTCGACGAAGCATTCGCTGCCGAGCGCGAACAGATCGCCGCCCTCACCGAGCAGCTCGACGCGGCCGTCGAGGACGTGAAGGCGCGCGCCGTGGCGCTCTTCATCGCGACGAAGCGGGAGGTCCGGACGCCCGCCCCAGGCCTTCAGGTCAAGGTGTTCAAGGAGGTCGAGGTCCTCGACGCGGCGGCCATGCTCGCGTTCGCCAAGCAGCACGTCCCCTTGGCCGTCCGCGAGGTGGTCGACGAGAAGGTGCTCCTCCGCGCCCTTGGCGACCGGGAGGTCCCGTTCCTCCGGCGCACCGAGGACCCGCGCGCCCAGCTCGCCACCGACCTCGGAGCAGCCCTCCTCAAGGCCGACCTCAAGCCGACGCTCGCGCCCGCGGTCGAGGCCGCGATCGAGCAGGCCCGCGCGAGCCAGGGCGGAGGTGCACGATGAGCGCTTTCTACTGCCACCACTGCGAGGCGCCGCTCGCGGCGCCCGCCGGCGCCTGCGACACCTGCCATGACGCCATGCTCACGGTCGTCGACACGGCGCGGGCCTACTTCGCGACCCCGTGGCCGAGCCGCCTCGATGTGCTCCGCCGCGCGGTCCTCGGCTACGAGGCACGCCTCCGGCCGTCGACGCCGCCGCCGAGCGCGCCTCCCGTCTCGACGCCGGAGGGCCGCCAGGCGATCGAGGACCTCTTCGGCCACATCCCCGACCCGGCGGCGCCGGCCGCCCCCGCCGCGGCCCCGACGCCGGCGACAGCACCGATCCCGATCACCGACGCGCAGGTCCGGGCGCTCCAGTCGATCGGGCGGACAAAGGGGCTCACGGTCGACGCGCTCGAGCAGCTCGCGCAGGAGCGGTACGGCGTGCCGCTCGCGGGACTCGACATCGAGCGCGGGTCGGACCTCATCAAGCACGTCCAGCGGCTCTAGGGGGGCGCGGCTATGGCGTGGCGCAACTGGGTCCTCGCGATTGGCCTCTACCTCGCCGTCATGACGGTGGCTGTGGGGGTGTTCCGGTGCCTTCTCGGCGTCTGACCGCGCGATGACGGTCCTGCGGCTCTACGGCTACGCCTGGCTCGCGCTCGCGGCCCTCGCCGCGGTCGCATGCCTGATCCCGGACGAGGTCTACGCGTGGGTCGAATGCCGCCGCGTGCTGCGGCGGACGGAGGGGAGGGGGCGATGCGGACGTTCCAGATGGTCCGGTACGAGGACACCTCAGGCGTGAGCGGGGTCGGCGTGATCGCCGAGGGCGTCGTCTTCACCGATGGGACGGTGGTGCTCCGCTGGGTGACCGCCCACCGGTCTACCGGGCTCTACGACTCCGTGGAGTCGTGCCTCGCGGTGCACGGCCACTTCGGCCGGACGCGCCTCGTCTTCGAGGACGGGAGCGAGCTGCCGCGACCCGACCTGCGGGCGACGCTCGCCGAGCGCCTGGCCGCGAACGGCGCGCGGCGATGAACGGCCACGAGGCCGTCGAGGCCGTCGTCTGGCTCGCGCTCGGCCTCGCCGTCGCGTGGGCGGTCCGCGAGGGTTACCGGCTGATCTGGCCGAAGCGCCCGCGCGGGTCCGCCCAGGGGCGTCAGGGTGAGCAGCTCGCGCGGCGGGAGATCCGCCGGGCCGAACGTGCCCAACGCGCGAAGCGTCGCCTCGTCATGACCCGGCCGCTCCCGCCGCCCGAGCCCGACGCGCACGAGACCTGGCCGGGCGCCGGTGGCGCGGCATGAGCGCCTGGGTCTTCCTCCTCGGCCGCGTCGCCGGCGCGCCCACCCCGGTCGGTCAAGGCGCCGAGCGCCGGATCATCCTCCGCCTGCGGGTCGCCGACATCGGCGTGGGGCCCGGCGAGGAGGGGCCCGCCCGCGTGCAGGACTGGCGGGTCCTCGCCGTCGGCCCGACCGTCGAGGTCGCCGAGGGCCTCGCCGTGGGCGCCGTGGTCCTCGTCGAGGGCCGGCCGCGCGTCCGGGTCGAGAAGGGCGTCACCGTGAACGGCACGGAGGTGACCGGCCACCGGCTCGAGGTGGAAGCCGCGACGCTGCTGCCGGCCGAGGGGATCGTCGATCTGCTCGGACCCGAGGCCGCGGTGGCCTCGGCGACGGTGGCGCCGCGCACGCCTACCCCACCCGCTGCGGCCGAGGCCCATCCCCGTTCCTGCCGCACGTGCGGGCGCGGCTTCGACACGACCGACCGTCGCGTGCATCACTGTCCGGCCTGCCGCGCGGGCCGGGCCACGAAGGAGTCCGCATGACGACCGTTGCCGTCCAGCCGCTCGCCGGCGTCCAGGCGATCCCGCTCGCCCTGATCGACGAGAGCCCGACGAACCCGCGCAAGACCTTCCGCCACCTCGAGGAGCTCGCGGCCGACGTCGCCCAGCGGGGCATCCTGCAACCGGTGCTGTGCCGCCCGAAGGGGGACCGGTACGAGCTCGTCTTCGGCGCCCGGCGCTACCGGGCGGCGAAGCTCGCGGGCCTTGCCGAGATCCCGGCCATGGTCCGGGAGATGACCGATCAGGAGGTCCTCGAGACGCAGCTCGTCGAGAACGCCAAGCGCGACGACATCCACCCCCTCGAGGAGGCCGAGGCGCTCGAGGCGCTGCACACGCGGCACGGGCTCTCCGTCGACGACCTGGCGGTCAAGGTCGGCAAGAGCAAGGCCACGGTCTATGCCCGGCTCAAGCTCTGCGCGCTCGTGCCCGCGGCGCGAAAGGCCTTCCTGGCCGAGCAGCTCTCCCCCTCGGTCGCGCTGCTCGTGGCGCGCGTCCCCCAGGGGCTCCAGGGGGAGGTCCTCAAGCGGCTCGAGCAGTGGCGGCGCGGCGACGACGAGCCGATCAGCCACCGGCAGGCCTTCGACCTGATCAGCCGCGAGTTCATGCTCCGGCTGTCGGAGGCGCCGTTCCCGACGACGGACGCCGACCTGGTGCCCACGGCCGGGAGCTGCGCCGCCTGCCCGAAGCGGACCGGCAACCAGCGCGAGCTGTTCAGCGACGTCAAGTCGGCCGATGTCTGCACCGATCCCATCTGCTTCCGGACGAAGGCGGACGCGGCGTGGGCGCGGCGGGTGGCCGAGGCGAAGGCCGCCGGCCAGACGGTGCTCTCCGACAAGGAGGCGAAGAAGGTCTTCCCGTACAACCACGGGCATCTCGCGTACGACTCGGGCTACGTCGACCTGGACGCGGAGGACTACCAAGACCCGAAGCACCGGACGTTCAAGCAGCTCCTCGGGAAGCACGCGCCGACGCCCGTCCTCGTCCGGGATCCGGAGGGCCGGGTCCGCGAGCTGATCCTCAAGAAGGATCTCCCCAAGGCGATGAAGGCGGCGGGGCGCGAGCGGCCGAAGGCCTCTACCGCCACGACCCGGAAGCCGACGGCGGACGAGGCGAAGAAGGAGGCGCTCGCGAAGCTGCGGGCCGTCGTGCAGACGCGAGCGCTCGAGGCGATCGTCAAGAAGGCCGAGGCGAAGGAGCCGACGCCCGCCTTCTGGCGGTTCCTCGTGCTTCGGGTGGCCGACGCGGTCGGCATCGGCTTCCTGCCGGAGCTGCTCGAGCGGCGCGGCGTGAAGCTCGACAAGAAGTCTTGGACCGCGAAGGAGAAGGCGGTCGAGGGGTACGTGTCGAAGGCCTCTGCCGCCACATGCCGAGGCCTCGTTGTCGAGCTCCTCGCCGGCGACGACGAACCCGACAAGTGGCGCCCAGAGTACTCGACCGGCCTCAAGGCGGCGGCCGACCTCTACGGCGTCGACCTGGCGAAGCTTGAGAAGGCCGTCGCCGCCGAGCAGGCGAAGGCGACGCCGGCGAAGGAGCCGAAGGCCAAGGGTTCCAAGAAGCGCCAGACGGCACCAACGGGCGCCAAGCATCACGGGGCCAGGACCGAGGCCCTCGAGGACGACGCCGACGCGGCGGCCGTCGAGGAGGAATGGGCCGACACGGCGGCAGCGGTCGGCGGGGATCCGCGCGACGAGGACTTCGACGACGACGAGGCCGAGGCGTGAGCCGGGCCTACTACTACGACGACGTCGCCGACGACTTGGTCGAGCTCGACGACGAGGGCGGCCTCCAGCTCGACGACGACCCGTGGGAGGACGAGGAGCCGATGCTCCTCGACGACCCCGACCTCGAGTCCGACGCGTACCGCGAGGCCGACGCGCTCGAGCGCCTCGAGGCGGGCCTGCCCGCCTGCCGCCGCTGCGGCTGCACGTCGGCAAACGCCTGCCCGGGCGGCTGCGTGTGGGCGACCCCGGACCTCTGCTCGCGGTGCGTGGCGTGAGCGGCTACGTCGCGCCTGGGAATGGCTTCGGGCCGCGGGGAAGTTCCTCGCGCCGGCGACCACGTGGGTCGAGTTCCCAATCGGTGCCGCAGTCGACGCAGTGCTCCCGTTCGGGGCCTGGAATGACCGTGCGGTCAGGCCGGTGGACCTCCGTCCGGTATTTCTGTGTCTGCTCGTGCAGGCAGGTCTTGGGGTCT
>DASVDK010000374.1:0-2677 GCA_036381125.1 Thermodesulfobacteriota bacterium
AGGGCTCGACGAGCCGGTAGCGCTCGGCGAGCCGCCGCTGCTCGGCTTCGGGGCAGAGGACCTTGACGATGCGGTGCGCCATGGCGCCGCCATTCTAGCCAGGAAGCCCCTCTCGGGCAGCCGACCGACGGCGCTTGACAGGCGCCGTCCGGTCCTGTATGGAGCGCGACACCTGCTCGGGAGGTGCCGCGATGGATCCCCTCACCCTCGTCGTCGGCGTGGCCGCCGTCGCCTACGGCCTCTACACGACGTACGCCCGCGTGAAGTCGCCCTCGAGTTTCGGAAAGCTCGCCGCCATGCGCTCGCGCTTCGGCCACGCGGCGGGGACGGCGGTGCACGTGATCGCCTACACGGTGCTCCCCGTCGTCTTCGGCCTGGTCGCCATCGTGCTCGGGATGCAGGGAAAGTCGATCTTCTGACGCCGCCGGGCGCACCGGCCGGCCGCTCGTGGCCTACCCCGCCGGCCGTCCCGCCCGTACCCGGTAGACCGCCTCGAGCGGCTCCGGCCCGGTGACGCGCACGGCGAGGTCGCGCAGGAGGCCGCCCGCGAGGCCGTGGGCGATGCCGTGCACGGCAAGGCGACGGCCGGACGCCCGTGCGTTCTGGACGAGGGTCGTGCGCCCGACGCTGGAGACCTGCTCCCCGACGTTCAGCTCGCAGAGGCGATCGATGCGACGGGAGACGAGCCCGAACTGCCGGTTCTCGCAGGCCGCGCGCGCGCCGCCGCCGCCCCTACCGCCGCCGCTCGTAGCGCTGGATCTCGGTCTCGGCGAAGAAGTAGGCGATCTCGGTCTTCGCGGTGTCGGGCCCGTCGGAGCCGTGGACGATGTTGTGCTCGACGTCGTCGGCGAAGTCCTTGCGGATGGTCCCCGGCGCGGCCTTGGCCGGATCGGTGGCGCCCATCAGCTCGCGGTTCTTCGCGATGGCGTTCTCGCCCTCGAGCACCGAGACGACGACCGGCCCGGACGACATGAAGGTCGTCAGGCTGTCGAAGAAGGGCCTGGCCCTGTGGACGGCGTAGAAGCCCTCGGCCTCGGCCTTGCTCATCCGGATCATCTTCATGGCGACGATCTTGAGGCCGGCCTGCTCGAGGCGCCTGAGCACCTCGCCCGTGACCCCCTTGGCCACGCCGTCCGGCTTCACGATCGACAGCGTCCGCTCCACTGCCACGCTCCCCTACCTCCGCGCGTCGAGGGCCGCCTTGAGGGTCGACCCGAGTTCCGCCGGGCTCTCCGCGACCCGGATGCCGGCCGCGCGGAAGGCGGCGAGCTTGTCGGCCGCCGTCCCCTTGCCGCCGGCGATGATGGCGCCCGCGTGCCCCATGCGCTTGCCGGGCGGGGCCGTCCGCCCGGCGACGAAGCCGACCACCGGCTTCGTCATGTGCGCCTTGACCCAGGCGGCCGCGTCCTCCTCGGCCGTCCCGCCGATCTCGCCGATCATGATGACGGCGTCGGTGTCGGGGTCCCTGTTGAAGAGGTCGAGGACGTCGATGAAGTTGGTGCCGTTCACCGGGTCGCCGCCGATGCCGACGGCCGACGATTGACCGAGGCCGAGGTTCGTGACCTGGAAGACCGCCTCGTAGGTGAGGGTGCCGCTGCGCGACACGATCCCGATGCGCCCCGGCCTGTGGATGTGCCCCGGCATGATGCCGATCTTGCAGGCGCCCGGCGTGATGACGCCGGGGCAGTTGGGCCCGATGAGGCGGGTCTTCGAGCCGGCGAGCACCCGCTTCACCTTGACCATGTCGAGGACCGGGATCCCCTCCGTGATGCAGACGACGAGCGGCAGGCCGGCGTCGACCGCCTCGAGGATCGCGTCGGCCGCGAAGGGCGGCGGCACGTAGATGACGCTCGCCGTCGCCCCGGTCTGCCTGACCGCGTCGGCCACCGTGTCGAACACCGGCAGGCTCGGGACCCCGTCGGCCTTCCAGGTGGAGCCGCCCTTGCCCGGCGTCACGCCGCCGACCATCTTCGTCCCGTAGAGGAGCGCCTGCTGGGTGTGGAACGTCCCCTGGCTGCCGGTGATCCCCTGGCAGATGACCCGGGTGCTCGCGTCGACCAGGATGCTCATCGGACCGCCCTCACGATCTTCTCCGCGGCGTCCTTCATGTCGTTGGCGGGGGTGATCGCCAGCCCGCTCTCGGCGAGGATCCGCTTGCCGAGCTCGACGTTCGTCCCCTCGAGGCGGACGACGAGCGGCACCGCGAGGCCCACCTCCTTCGCGGCCGCGACGATGCCGTTGGCGATGATGTCGCACTTCATGATGCCGCCGAAGATGTTGACGAGGATCCCCTTCACCTTGGGGTCGGCGAGGATGATCTTGAACGCCGCGGTGACCTTCTCGGTGGAGGCGCCGCCCCCCACGTCGAGGAAGTTCGCCGGCTCGCCGCCGTGGAGCTTGATGATGTCCATCGTCGCCATGGCGAGGCCGGCGCCGTTCACGAGGCAGCCGATGTTGCCGTCGAGGGCGATGTAGGCGAGGTCGTACCGCTTGGCCTCGCTCTCCCGCGGGTCCTCCTCGTGGGGGTCGCGCATCGCCTCGACGTCGGGGTGCCGGTAGAGGGCGTTGTCGTCGAAGCCGAGCTTGGCGTCGAGCGCGAGCAGGTCGCCCTGCCGCGTCACGACCAGCGGGTTGATCTCGGCGATCGTGCAGTCGCTCTCGACGTACGCGCGGTAGA
>DASVDK010000375.1:0-7648 GCA_036381125.1 Thermodesulfobacteriota bacterium
CCACCTGCTCGTCGTCGACGATGAAGCAGGTCGTGCCGATGTCGGCCCGCGTGACGGCGTCGGTGGCGAAGTTGCGGAAGCGGAAGACGCCCCGCGCGACCCGGACGGTCTTCGCGCCCTGGGCGCCGCCCGTGTTGTCGACGAACTCCTCGGCCCGGCCGACGGCCTTGAGGGTCGTCGACACGCTGCCCGGGACGGCGTAGCCGGCCGCGTTCAGCGCGACGAGGGCGCCCGCGAAGAGCTTCGCGTTCGCCTCGACCGGGTGCTCGACCACGTCGCCGGTCCGCGCCGGCGTGTTGCGATCCGCCGTGAGCGCCATGGCTTACGCCGCCTCCTTCTGCTCGGCCTTCGCCTTCGCGAAGGCCTCGGGCTTGAGGCCGAGCTGCGCGCAGACCGCCTGCTCCTCGGCCGTGAGCGTGCCGGTCGTCGTCGTCGTGCCGCCGCCCTTGTCGCTGTGCTGCGCGCCGGCCTGGACGACGACCGGGGCCTTCTCGACGTAGGCATCGAAGGCCTTCGGGTCCTTCCGGTAGAGCTCGAGGCCCCACTCCTTCATGGCGGGGACGAGCTTGCCGGCCTGGATCGCCTTCTCGACCGCGGCCGTCGCCTTCTCCTCGGTCACGGTCTTCTGCAGCTCGGCGAGCTGGGTCGCGACCGCCTGGTGCTGGGCGATCGGGACGAACTTTGCCGGGTCCGGCGTGGCCTTGGCTTGGATGGCGGTCACAAGCTCGGCCGCGGGGGCCGTCGCCGGCAAACTCGCGGCCGTGGCGAGCGCGGCGAGGGTGGCAGTGGCCGCCTTGTCACGCTCGACGAGGGTCTGGGCGTGCGCGACGACGGCCGCGGCGTCGGCGGTCGCCGGCAGCCCGAAGAGGGCGACGAGGCGGAGGAACGTCTCTCGGTCCATGGGGTCTCCTCGTTCCTGGGCGGCGAGCGCCGTGAGCCGCAGGTTCGGGTTGTTCGTGAGGCCGGCCCGGTGCAGCCGGAGGACCGCCCCGGACTCCACCGCGTAGTCGAAGACCGGCGAGAGGAAGCGGTACTCCTTGGCCTTGATCGCCGCGGCGCCCCGCTCCGTCCACTCGACCGCGCCCCAGAGCCCCGTCTCCCGCGCCTCGAGCTTGGTGATCCACCCCGCCGCGGGCGCCGGCCGCCCGGCGGGCGCGGCGTAGTCGATTGCGTGGTCGAAGTCGATCGGCAGGCCCGCCGGCGCGTCGGCCATCGACGCGGCGATGACCCCGGCGGGATCGCTGAGCGTCCACGGCCCGCGGCCGTCGCGGCCGCCGAAGACCCCCGCGGGGAGCAGGTGCACCACCGCGGGCGGCGTCCCGTCGGCGGCCGCAGCGATCGCGATGGCGTGGCAGGCCTGCCGCTTCATGGCTGGCGGCAGTCTGCGGGCGTGGGCGCCGGCAAACAAGGGTGACAATTGTCACCCTGACATGCGCCCCCCTGATGTATCCGGCTAGGCCTCGGGTCGGGTGTAGGCGAGCGTGCCGCCGCGCCAGGCCTCGACGGCCGCGGCGTCGGTGGTCGTGGTGGCGCTCCAGCCGTCCTGGCCGACCTCGACCAGGACGCCGAGCAGGGCCGCCTCGCCCTCGAGCGGGAAGCGGGCGAGGTAGCGGCGCACGAGGGCCGGGGTGTCGTCGGCGAGGGTGACCCAGCGCCACCAGACCTCGTCCGGCTGCCGGATCGTCGCGACGAGGAGCCGCGCCGCGCGCCGGGCCTCGACCGAGAGCCGCCCGGGCCGCCCGTCGCGGCGCGCGAAGAGGTCCGGGCTCACCGGGAGCCGCTCGCCGAGCGGGTCGACGAGGACGCCGGGCTGGTCTGGCGCGACGTCGGCCGCCTCGAGGAACGCGGCCCGGGCCACGGCCAGGCTGGCGCCGGGCGGGAGCAGCGGCGCCGGCGGCGGCGCCTGGGGCGGCGGCAACGGCCAGGTCGGCGCGGGCGTCGGCGTTCCGGGATCGGGGTCGTGCGGGGTAGGCCGCGGCGGCGGCGTGATCCCGCGGTCCGGCCGCAGGCCCGCGTTGTAGCCGAAGCCCGGATCGATCCCCTCGGGCACGAGCAGCGTCTCGCCGGTCCGGGGGTTGCGGTACGGCACCATCCGGATCTCGGGCGGCGGGCTCAGCTCGTACCCGTACCGGCCCAGGTCGCGCTCGGAGAGCGACTGCACCGCGCACCGGCAATTCCAGCCGTTCGGCGGATAGTGCGTCTGCCAGAAGGCATCATCCACCGGGCGAACGATCCCATGCCAGGCGCGGTGTTGCGGGCGCGTCCGGTCGTCCAGCGTCGCGACGTAGCGGAGATAGGGGCGGCTGGCCTTCGTGCG
The DNA here is from genome assembly GCA_036381125.1 of Thermodesulfobacteriota bacterium. Classification (GTDB taxonomy): domain Bacteria; phylum DASVDK01; class DASVDK01; order DASVDK01; family DASVDK01; genus DASVDK01. Next base: position 2,318 of record DASVDK010000375.1, read on the forward strand.
CTCGATCCGCGCCCAGCGGCCGGCCGCGTACGACGTCGCGAGGTTCGTGCGGAAGATGGTCTTCAGCCGCGCGGGGCTCCCGAGCTGCGCGATCCGGGTCTCGCCGCTGCGCGGATCCGTGACCGGCTGCCGGCCCCACCAGCCTTTGGCCTCGAGGAGGGGCTGGAGCCGCCGCTGGAAGTCGGCGAGCGTCGTCCCCTCGCGGATCGCGTCGTCGACCGCGCGCCGGATGTCCTCGAGGAGGTCGACCCGCATGGCCTTCGCGACCGTAAAGGCGCGGCTGTGCTCGTGCGCCCACACGTCGCGCCAATCGAAGCCGATCCGGTAGCCCTTCTGCTCGAAGAACCGGACCGCGTCGGCCGGCGGCAGCGCGCGGAGCGTCGGCTGCGGCGGCATGCGCGCCCTACGCGCCTACGGCGCCCGCGAGCCGCGTCACGAACCCCGCCCGGGCGAGCAGGTCCGCCAGGGCGTCGACGTCCATCTCGGCGAGCGCGTCGGCGAGCCGCTCGCGGATCTCCTCGAGCGAGCTCGCGCCGGCGAGGACCTCGCGCAGCTCGCCGACGAGCGGGCCCAGGAGCGGCTGCCAGTCCGCGAGCTCGGCGTCGATCAGCGCGTCGATCGCGTCGCCCTCGCGGGCGGCGTTGGCCGCCGCCTGGCGCGCGAGCCGGCTCGCCCGGGCGGGCGGCCCCTCGGGGTCCGCAGGCGGGGCGACCGGGGGCGCCGGCGGCGCCGGCTGCGCGAGCAGCTCCACGTCCTTGCCCGCCGGGGGATCGGGCAGACCGAGCTTGTCGCGCACGACCGACTGCTCGACCTTGAGGCCGAGGGGCACGAGCTTCGCGAGCGCGTCGGAGAGCTCCGCCACGTTCGTGGCGTCCCGGAGCCCGATGATGATCCGCGGGTAGGCCTTCTGGGGCCCGAGGTTGAGGTCGACCAGCGGGCGGACCAGGTCGCGGTTGAGGGTGGCCGCGAGCTGCTTCGCATCCGCGCGCTGGATGTCCCGCCGGACCTCGTTGTGCTCCTTCGCGACCGCATGCCCGCCGGAGATCGCGTCGGTCGTCGTCGTCTGGCCGAGGACGGCCTTCGACACCTGCTGGTCCATGAAGTCGGCGAGCTGCTTGAAGACCTCGGCGCCGCTGGCCGTCGAGCTGCCCCGCTTGGCGTCGATGAACTCGATCATCATCTCCTGCGGGATCATGGCGGCGGCGTCCGAGCCCAGGTTGCGGAGGGCCTGGAAGAGCTTCTCCTTGTCCTCGTCGGTCGCCCCGGGCCCATACTTGCCCACGCGCAGCGGCTGCCCGTAGACCTCGACGAAGGTGACCCAGTCCTTAACCCCGTAGTTCTTGAACAGGTACGCCCACGCGGCCGCGCGCGCGAGGCCGCCGCGGATCGGGAGTCCCGTCTTCGCCGTGTGCCGGTGCACGATGAACTTGAACGGGGCGAGCGGCACGGGGAGCCCGGCCTCGCGGAGGAGGAGCGTGCGGCCGTCGATCCGGTCGAACTCGAACCAGCGCGGGTCCCGGTGCTCGAGCCGCACGGGCCACCACCGCGACGCCGACAGCTCCCAGATGATCTCCGTCGCGCTGAAGCCCTTGCCGATGGCGTCGAGGATGTCGACGAGCTCGGCCTCGAGGTCGTCGCGCCGCAGCCACTCGCGGACCAGGTCGGCGGCCTCCACGTCGGCCGCGGCGTCCGAGGCCGCCTCGACCGTGAGCTCGAGCTGGGCGACGGCGCGCTTGCGGGTGCCGAGCACGGCCAGGTAGTGCAGGTCGCGCTCCTCCATGTCCTCGGCGAGCTCGAGGTAGCGCATCGGGTCGCCGTCCTCGGCCTCGCGCAGCAGGCGCGCGAGTCGCTCGGGCGTGAGCCCCTTCGCCGGGTGGCCCGCCCAGATGGTCCGGATTCCGGTGAGGCTCGGCGCGGCCTGCTCGCGGCGCAGGGCGCCGAGGTCGACGGGTCGGCCGTAGGCGTCGTAGAGCGTCGGCATCAGGGCCTCCTCCTGTCGCGGTCGCCCGGGTACGGCTGGCCGACCGGGTCGTAGTCCGCCGGGTCCATCGCCACCCACCGCGTCGCGTAGGGCCACGTCTCGAGACGATCGGCGCGGACGTCGGCCTCCGGGATCGGCCCCGTGTAGTGGGTCGGATAGGCGCCCTCGAGCCGGACGGCGAGGACCTCGCCGGAGCGGGCGTGGCGCCAGTACTCGTGGGTGATCGGCCGCGTGGGCTGGTCGCTCATGGCGTGCGCCTCCGTGAGGCCGTCAGTATGCGCCACGCGGCCGGAAGCCGCGGCGGCCGTCGTCGTCGCCCTCGGGCGACCCGAGCCCCGCGCGCTTCGCGACCGAGCGGTAGTCGTAGGCTTGGTGCCGGCCGAGCCGGCGGAGCGCCTGCGTCATGGCGTCGACGTCGTCGTCGGTCGCGCCGAACGGGAACGCGGCGCAGATCTCGATGAACTCCTGGACCCAGGGCGCGAGCTGCGGGCTCGGCAGGTAGACGTTGCCCGCCTCCATCATCGGCGAGACGGCGTGCGCGCGGTCGAGCTTGCCCCCCTCGGGCTCGATGGGGATCAGGCCCGGAATCTTGTGCTTCAGCGTGTCGATCACCGCCGGCCCGTTGGCCTTGTCCTCGACGAGCTTGGCCATCGCCTTCGGCCACTTCTTCGTCATCGTCACGACGGCGTCGACGGTCTGCGTGAAGGAGAGCTGCGTCGAGACCCGGTCGATCAGGTAGCAGTCGGCCCCGAGGCGCCCCCAGACGTGGCCGGCGACACGGTCGGACGCCTTGAGGTCCTTGAACGCGCAGTCCCAGCTCTGGATCATCTCGTCGAAGAGATCCGGCAGCTTGGTGTAGAACCGCCACCAGTGCCGCAGGAAGATCCCGCCCGTCGCCGGCGACGGGCGCTGCTGGAGCTGGCCTGCCGCGCCGTAGCTGCCGAGTCGGGTCTTGAGCTCGGCAAGCTCCGCGGCGCCGTAGCGCGCCGGCCAGAGCAGCTCGCCCGGCTCGCGCCGGGGATCCGCGGCGATCGGGCAGGCGTCGTGCGGCTGCGGCCGCGCCGCTGGCGCCGGCGCCGCCTCGAGCCCGCCCTCGACCTGGACGCGCGGCTCGTACTCGGCCGGGAGACACAGGTGATGCCAGCCGCCCTGGGCGAGGATGTGGCCGGCCAGGTCGCGCTCGTGTACGCGCTGCATGATGACCACCTGGACGCCCGTCTTCGGATCGTTGAGCCGGGTGGACATGACTTGGTCCCACCACTCGAGCGTCGCCTCGCGGATCGCGTCGCTGTGGGCCTCCATGACGTTGTGCGGGTCGTCGACGATAATCCGGTCCCCACCCTCGCCGGTGACCGCGCCGCCGACGGACGTCGCGAACCGGAAGCCGGTCTTGTCCGTCTCGTAGCGGATCTTCGCGTTCTGGTCGCCCGTGAGCTGGAAGCGGTGGCCCCACCGCCGCTGATACCAGGGGGACTTGATGAGCCGGCGGGCCTTGAGGTTGTCCCGGATCGAGAGCGCGAGCGCGTAGGAGGCCATGACGTAGCGCAGGCTCGGGTTCGTGAGCCACTCCCACGTCGGCCAGAAGACCGAGACGGCGAGGCTCTTCATGTGGCGCGGCGGGACGTTGATGAGGAGCCGCCGCAGCTCGCCCCGCGTGACCGCCTCGAGGTGGTCGGCGATGCAGTCGAGGTGCCAGCCCTCGACGAACGGCGTCTCGGGCTCGACAATCGGCCACGCCTCCCGCCAGTAGCGCCGCAGGGACCGCCGGCAGCGCTCGGCCGCGATCTCGTCGGGCTCAACGGCGGCGAGCCTTCGCCTGGAGGCGCTCGAGCTCGTCGAGCTCGGCGTCGGTGAGGCGACTGAGGTCGAGGGGCGGGGCAAGCTGGACTTTGCCGTCATGCTCGATCGTCTGGCGCGGGCGGAAGTGCTTGGGGTCGTGCGCCTCGAGGAGTCGCAAGAGGACGCTGGTCTCGTACTCCCGCACCCAGGTGACGACGCCCCCGCCGCTCACGATCGGCCGCATCGTGCCCTCGACGGCGAGGTGGTAGGCCTGGTCGCGCAGGACGTCCCGGGCGATCAGCCGGGCCCGGGCGAAGGCCGCCCGGTACGCGTCCCCGGCCGGGCCCTCGGCCTGGTGCCAGGCGTAATGCGTGTCGCGGTGGATGCCGGCCGCGGCCGCCGCCCGCGTGATGTTCGCGCACGTCGCGAAGGCCACGAGGAAGGCGTGCTGGCGCGGATCGGTGATCTCGGCGACGGCGGCCTCGGCGGCCGCCCGCGCCCGCTCGAGGACCGGGTTCGGGGGCGGGGCCGGAACCCGCGGCGGCGCCGTCCTGCGCGCGCGCGTGGCGTTGTCGGAGGTCGTCGGACGCCGACCCGCCGGCCGGCGCCGCTGCCGAGGGGCCTTCGGCCGTCGGGGTGCCATGGCCGCCATGCTCGGGGGCCCGCGGGCGGCTGTCCAGGGTGACCAATGTCACCCTGACGCCCGGTCGTCGCCGGCGAGGACGCGGTAGACGTGGCGGACGCTGCAGCCGACCCGGCGGGCGATGGCCGCGCGCGTGAGGCCCTCGCGGGCGAGCGCCCGGATCTGGTCGGCGCTCCCGCGCGGGTGGGGGACCTCTAGCGTCGTGCCGCCGTACTGCGCGGCGAGCTGACGCGCGGCCTCGAGCCCGAGCGCGCGCACGAGCGGGTGGTCCCGCCGGGGCGCCTTCGGGATGTAGAGGCGCTGCCCGCCGAAGGCGGCGGCCAGGGCGGCGGCCGCGGCCGGCCCGAGGAGCGCCGACAGGCCCTCCGTGGGTTCGCCCATCCCCCTCATCCCTCCTCCCCCGGCTCGCGCGATCGGCTCTCGGTCCACGCCCGCTGGGCGGCCTGGCCGGCCCGCACCCGGGCCGCCACTGCGTCGGCGTGCTCGCGCCAGCCCGGCCCGAAGGTCTCGTCGAGGAGGAGCCGGACCTCCTCGGGATGCGGGTAGACCTCGCGCCGGCTCGTCTCGACCCAGACGCCGGCCGCGCCCCGCCACTCGTGCCGGAGCTTCGGGAGCGGGAAGTCGCGGCAGATCCAGCAGCCGCCGTCGGCATCGACGGTCGGCTTGCCGTGCACGGTCGGGCAGAACCGCAGCGGCGCCCGGCCGACCCAGAGCCGGCATGCGGCGCACCGCTGGTGGGCGTCGAGCGGCCCCCGGCAGCCGGGGCAGGCCGGGGCGGCGGGAGGCGCGGCCGCCTCGGGGGTGGCGACTGGCTCGCGCTTGAACTTGCGCGCCATCACGCGACGCCCTTTCGGGCGAGCTGCTCGAGGTCGTCGACGAGCCACTTCATGAGGCGCGCCTCGAGCTTCTCCCGCTTGGTCGACTGCCG
>DASVDK010000376.1:0-27720 GCA_036381125.1 Thermodesulfobacteriota bacterium
GGCTTCAACGCCCAGGCCGAGCGGTACGAGGACCTGGTCGAGGCGGGCGTGATCGACCCGACCAAGGTCTCGCGCGTGGCGCTGCAGAACGCCGCCTCGGTCGCCTCGCTCATGCTCACCACCGAGGCGATGGTCGCCGAGAAGCCGAAGAAGGAGGAGAAGGCCCCCGCCATGCCGGGCGGCGGCATGGGGGACTTCTAGGCCCTTCGATCCGATTGCCTCGTCCGGCCCGGAGGTCTATCCTCCGGGCCGATTTTTTTTGCCCGGAGACGCCGATGCCCGACGACCGCTCGCTCGACACGCTTGCCGCCTTCGCCCGAGACCTCGCCCGCCGCGTCGGCGCCTTCCAGCGCAGCCGCTTCGGCGCGGCCGTGGAGATGCGCCTCAAGGGGGTCGTCGACCCGGTGACCCAGGTGGACCTCGACAGCGAGCGGATGATCGTCGAGGCGATTCGCCGCACCTTCCCGGACCACGACATCCTGACCGAGGAGGGATCCGGCCGAGACAGCCGGGCCTCGCACCGCTGGATCGTCGACCCCATCGACGGCACCACGAACTTCGCCCGCGGCTACCCGATGTTCTGCGTCTCGATCGCGCTCGAGCGCGAGGGAACGCCGGTGGTCGGGGTGGTCCACGCCCCGGCCATCGAGGAGACCTACTGGGGCGTGAAGGGCGTCGGCGCCTTCGGCGTACGGCTCGGCGGCGAGGCGCGCCCCCTGCACGTCTCGACGGTGGCGCCGCTCGATCGGGCCTTCGTGATCACCGGCTTCCCATACGCGCTGCGCGAGGAGCCCGAGCCGGTCCTCGGGCCGCTCGCGAGGATGACGGTGGCGAGCTTCGCCCTGCGCCGGGACGGCACGGCAGCGCTCGACCTCTGCTACGTCGCCGCGGGGGTCTTCGACGCCTTCTGGGAGGTCGAGCTGAAGCCGTGGGACGTGGCGGCGGCCCTGGTCATGCTGAACGAGGCGGGCGCGACGGTCACCGACATGGCGGGCGGACCCTATCGGCTCGGGATGCAGACGCTCGCCGCGTCGAACGGCCGCGTCCACGGGGAGATGATCGCGATCCTCAGGGCCGCGGGCGCGCCGCCGACCGGGCGGACGCGGTGGGGGTAGGTCCGGCGGGGGCCGACCGGCCGGGCTCAGCGGCCGGCTACGGCGATCCGCAGGCCGCCGAGGGCGGCCTCGAGCTCGGCGAGCGTCGCCGAGCAGTCGGGCTCGGCCAGGGTCTCGGTGAGGGCCCGGACGTCCTCGGCGGTGACCTCGAAGACCGGGTCGAGGCGGCCCGCCTCGAGGTCCCACGGCACCTCCAGCCTCCCGATCTCGTGCACGACCTCGTCCAGAGCCGCACGGCGAGCCATCGATCGTCCTCCCACCTGCCCGTCGCCCCGGCGCGACGGGTCGGCCGCACCTCCGAGCAAGCGCCGTGCCACCCCTCGAGCTACCGCCAAGCGCCCGTTATCGCATGGGTTCCGGAGCTGCGTCACGCCGACTCCGCACAAATTCGCGCAGGACGTGGACGAATCGCGTCACCGCGCGCGTCCAACGCGGCGTGCGAACGGAACTGGCAACGCCGGGGGGCATGCCTGCCCGCGTCGCGATCGCCAGGGCCGACCGGATCGCCGAGGCGGTGACCGCCGCCCTGGCGCCGCTCGACCTCGCCGGCCTCGTACGGGACCGCTACGTGGCGGTCAAGCCCAACGACACCTGGGCCACCTCCGACGACACGACCGGCGTGACCCGTGGCGACACCCTGGACGCCGTGCTCGCGAGCCTCCTCGAGGCCGGACCGCGCCGGCTCGTCGTCTCGGGCGGCGCCGGCGCCGCCGAGACCGAGGACGTCCTCCGGGTGAGCGGCATGCTCGACGCCGCCCGGCGACACGGCGTCGAGGTGGTCGACCACAACCGGCCCCCCTTCGAGGAGGTCGCGCTCGACCACGGACCCGAGCGCTCCGTCAAGGTGAACCGGCGCGTCCTCGAGTACGAGGTGCTCGTCTCCCTCGCGCAGCTCAAGATGCACGACTCGGCCACCGTCACGCTCTGCCTCAAGAACGTCGCCATGTCGTACCCGGCCGCCGACTGGTACGGGCACCCGCGAGGCTCCTACGCGCACGAGCACGCGTTCTTCGAGGACCTGCACGGCTTCATCGCCGCGATGGCGAGACGCTTCCCCATCCACCTCGGGATCATCGCCGGACATCCGGCCATGATCGCCACCGGCCCCCTCGGCGGCAAGACGGTCGAGACCGGGCTCGTCGTCGCGAGCCGCGACCCCCTCGCCGCGGACGTGGTCGGGGCCCGCCTCCTCGGCTTCCGGCCGATGGCCGTGCGCCACATCTGGGAGGCCGGCCGGCTCGGCGTCGGCGAGACCGACCTCTCGCGGATCGAGGTGGTCGGCCTGCCGCTCGAGGCCGCGATCCGCCACTTCACGCAGGCGGCCTACGGGCAGGCCCTCACCTACGAGCACGCGTAACCGGAGAAAAGACCGATGGCGTTCTCGCTCACGAGCCCCGCGTTCGTCCACGACCAGCCGATCCCGATCCGCCACACCTGCGACGGCGAGGACCTCTCGCCGCCGCTCCACTGGACCGACCCGCCCGATCGAACCCAGGCCTTCGCGCTCGTCGTGGACGACCCCGACGCGCCGAGCGGCACGTTCACCCACTGGCTCCTCTACGACATACCGGTCGGCGCGCGGGAGCTCGAGGAGGGGATCCCGAACGACGAGGCGCTGCCGACGCAGGCGAAGCAGGGCCTCAACGACTTCGGCAACGTCGGCTACGGCGGCCCCTGCCCGCCGCCCGGCCCGGCGCACCGCTACTACTTCACCCTCTACGCCCTCTCCCGTCCGGCGAACCTCGCGCCCCGCGCCACCAAGGGGACGGTGCTCGACGCGATCCGCGACCACGTCCTCGCCCAGGCGCAGATCATGGGGCGCTACCAGCGGGCGGCCGGGACGGCAAAGGGCAAGGCCAGGCGCGCGTAGGGACGCGAGACCGCCTCACCGGGCGACCCACCCGCCGAGGACGATCTCAGCGAAGGCGGCGCGGACGCGCCCCTCGGGTCGTCGAGTCGGCGGCCTCGCGATCGGCCAGGACGGCGGCGCAGGGGTGATCGCGGAGCCACGACGCCGGCACGGCCGGCGTCGCCGGTCCCTCGAGCACGGCCCGCAGGGTCTCGCGCTTGTCCCGGCCCGACACGAGGAGCCAGACCTCGGCCGCGCCGAGGATCTCGGCGAGGCCGAGCGTGAGGGCGTGCGTCGGGGCGGCGGGGTCGCCGGGGAAGTTCCGGCGCCGGGTCTCCTCGGCGAGGCGCACGACGCGCGCCGGCGCCGACGGCGGCGCGCCCGGCTCGTTGAAGGCGACGTGGCCGTTGGGTCCGAGGCCGAGCAGGCAGAGGTCGATCCCGCCCCACGCGGCGAGGGCCGCCGAGACGCGCCGCACCTCGGCCTCGAGGTCGGCCGCGGCGCCGTCGAAGGCGAGGCGCCGCTCCGGCGGCACGCCGAGCGCGTCGAGGAGTTCGCCTCGCAGCTCGTGGGCGAAGGACCGCGGGTCGTCGCGGCCGACGCCGACGTACTCGTCGAGGCCGACGACCCGCACGCGGGAGGCGTCGAGCCGGCCGGCGGCGGCCCGGGCGCGCAGGCGCGCGTAGAGCGGGTCGGGCGTGCGCCCCGTGGGCAGCGCCGCCACCAGGTCCGGCCGGGCCGCCACCCGCGCGCAGAACCGCTCGGCCGCGGCCTCGGCCAGCGCATCCGCGTCGGCGAACGTCTCGACCGCGAGCCCCGTCCACTCGCGCGCGACGAGCCGCACCCCGGCGCGCTCCCCCTCGGGCAGCGCGGCCAGCAGGTCGCGCACCGGGCGGCCGAGCCGCGGGACGACGAGGTCCGCCGCGAGGTCGGCGAGCGGCACGAGGACGAAGGCGCGCAGGTGAAGGCGAGGGTGCGGCACGACGAGGTCCGGCTCGTCGAGGACGGCCTCGCCGTGGAGGAGGAGGTCGAGGTCGATCACGCGCGGCTCGCCGGGCTCGCGCGGCGTGCGCCCCATGACGCGCTCGATCCCCTTGAGCCGCGCGAGCAGCTCGCGAGGGCCGAGCGCGGTCTCGAGGCGGGCGACGGCGTTCAGGAAGCGGGGCTGGGGGCCGACCCCCCAGGGCTCGGTCTCGTAGAGCGGCGACACGGAGCCCACGCGGCCGAGCGGCCGCAGGCGCGCGAGCGCCTCCCGGAGGCTCGTCTCGCGCTCGCCGAGGTTCGCACCGAGGCCGAGGTAGGCAAGGGCCGGGGCTGGCATGGGGCGCGACTCTAGCGCCCGGCTCGCGGCGGGGTCAAGGCGCCCCGCCGCGCGTGCAAAGGACTAGGTTCGGCTCGTGCCGGGGTTCGTCGGGGTCGCCGGCTCGGCCGGGGTGGTGGGGCGGTGGTCCGCGACGACCGCGCCCCCGCGCGCCCGGTAGCCCAGGCTGTAAATCGACTCGTCGGCAGGGTCCTCGTCGAGATCGAGCGGCAGCCGTGAAGCGGGCTCGGCGGGCGGCGTGGCGGTCTTCCCGGTCGTGCGATCCATGGCGTCGGGTTCTCCTCACTCGAGATGAAGTCGCGTGCCGATTGGTGTCACGTGCCGCGGACGGTGAGCAAGACGCATGCCGTGCGATCGGGGGGGCGGGGTGCGCGATCGCACGCCCGAATCCGTCGTCCGGAGCCCGGATCGCGTGGACGCTCCGCGGCATGCCGGTGACGCATGTCGTCACCGAGCTCCCGCGGGTGTGGCGTACGTGCCACCTGTGGCCCCGCCGCCTCGCCGACACGAGCGTTTCAGGGGGTCAGGTCTTTCCATTTTCCATGGGGTCAGGTCTTTCCGTTTTCCAGGCGCGTTCTCCACGGGCCGCAGCCGACCCGTCCCCCGCGCCTCACGCCACGGTGATCCGCGTCAGTTGAACAACCTGCGGAAGAACCCCTTCTCCTCCTGGGCGCGCTGCTCCTCGAGCGCGGCGAGCTCCCGCAGAGCCAGGCGGTGTCTCGGCACGAGGCGGAGCGCCTTCTGGAACTCCACCTCGGCGAGGCCCGGCTTGCCCTCGGTGACGTAGATGACGCCGCGATACGCGAAGGCGTCGGCCGTCGGCTTCGCGGCGAGCGACCTGGCGAGCAGCGCCTTGGCGCGGTCGACGGCGCTGCGGCTGCCGGCGTTGCGCGGGTTCTTGAAGATCGCCCAGGCGAGGTGCGCCTCGGCTTCGGGCGTCGGCATGAGCGTCAGCGCGGACGTGAGCGCCCGCTCGGCCGCCTCGAAGTCGCCCTGCGCGAGGAACGCCTCGCCCGACTGACGCTGCACCTCCGCCTGCAGCGAGTCCTCCTCCTTGTCGCCGGTCGCCTGGACGCCGCGCTCGCCGAGCAGCCGGTCGTAGTTCTCCTTGGCGACGACGTTCGAGAGCGTGTTGTACGCGGTGGCCAGCTTCGCGGTGACCTCCTCCGCCATCGAGACGATCTCGCCGCTCGCGCCGTGCTGGACGAAGTAGTCGGGGCTGAACCGCTTCAGCTTGGAGAAGTACGCCTCCTTCACCGCGTCGTACCGGTACGTACTCTGCGTGAGGCCGAAGACCTCGTAGTAGTTTCTCGACGCGAGCGCGGCATGCTCGGCCCTGAGCTCGGCCTCGCGCTCGGCGAGGTCCGGCGCGGGCGCATGACCGCCGGGCGAGCCCGGCGCGGCGCCGGCGGCCGGCACCGCGGCGAGTCCCGCGAGCGCGCCCGCCACCTCGCCCGCCAGCTCCGACGAGAGGTCGACGAAGCTGTCGTCGACGATGCTCTCGAGCGTCTGGGGGGCGAGCCGCGGCGCGATGGCGCGGCGCGGGTAGGGCGGCAGGAGCGGCTCGGCTCGCGGCGCGTCGACGACCGCGACGAGCCCGAGCACGTGCAGGGCGTCGAGGCAGCCGGCCCGTTCGTGGCTCGCGTCCTGCCCGCTGTCGTCCTGCGGCAACGCGAGGAGGCCGTCGATCGGGATGCCCACCGGCGTCTCCTCGAGGGCGGCGAGGACCGGGACGTCGAACGGGCCGGCGTCGAGGAAGGGCAGCGCGTCGAAGAAGAGCGCCGTCGGCGCGATCACGCGGTCGGCCGAGCGGTCGGCGAAGCTGTCGCCGGAGCCGGGCGGCCGCGCGCCGCGCACCCACGCGAAGAGCCAGCGCGGCAGGTCGAGACGGGGCGGCACGGTCGTGGGGACGACCGGGCCGCTCTTGAAGGCGTAGCGGCCGCCCTCCCAGGCGAGGAGCGCCGCGAGCCCCTGCTCGAGCCGCTCCCGGGCGAGATCGGCCAGCTCCTCGGGATCGACCACCCCCATCTTGACGAGGAGCGAGGGCTCGGGGCGATGCTGGTAGGCCTCCACCTCCTCGGCCGTCACGCGGCCGTCGGCGGCGAGCGCCTCCACAAGGGCGAGCGGCGCGGCCGGCAGGAGCCCCACCGGGTCGCCGGCGAGGAACTGCACGCCTCGGCGCTCCTCCCCGCGGCCGACGTGAAGGACGCCGGTCGCGCCGGCGGCCCAGACCTCGAGGAGCACCGCGGCGAGGCCGAACGCGCCGAACGTGCCGCTCTGCCAGGAGGGCGCCGGGCCCACGGGCAGCGCCCCGACCAGCACCTTCGCCACCTCGGCCGGGTCCGCGGCCGCCGGAAGCCACCCGACCAGGCCGAGTTGCGCCCGGGCACGCGCCTCGAGCGTCCGGTCGCGCGGCGCCGCGGTGAGGACGAGCGGCACGTCGATCCCGTCCTGCCGCAGGCGTGCACAGAGTTTCAGGCCCGGCGCGTCGAGGAGGGTGTGGTCGACGACGAGACCGTCGGCCTGGCCCGCCCGGACGCGCGCGTACGCCTCGCGCGCCGAGGCGGCGCCAAGGGTCGTGTAGCCCGCTGCCGCCAGCGCGGCCAGGAGCGCGGCTTGCCGGGCGGGATCGTCTTCGACGACCAGGACGCGGGGCGCCATGGAGCCGGGCTTGTACGGGAAATCGGGCCGGTTGGCAAGCGTTTTCGCGGGCGCTCGCACCCTTACGCGTCGAGGTCGCCGGGCCGGAAGAGACGCAGCTCCGTCACGCGCTCGAAGTCGCGGTCGGCCGTGGCGAGCACGTCGACGCCGCGCCGCAAGGCCGCGTCCAGGATGAGCGAGTCGTTCACGAGTAGCCCGTAGCGCGTCCGAAGTTCGCTCGCGCGGGCGACGTCGGACGGCTCCAGGGCCAGGACCTCGATATTCATGGCCGGGATCTGCTCGAGGTGCTCTCGGTAGGCCGATAGCATCGTGACGATGTCGGGTCGCTCCCGAAGCTTGCGCGCGACGTTCCCCCGCGCGACCAGCCCTTTCAGGACCGCCTCGAGCATCATGAGGCGGTGAGCGACCTCGACGAGCACGACGACGGAGGTGATGCCGTCGAGGTCGCGCCGCTCGCATCGCTCCAGGAAGTCCAGGCAATGGGCCGACTCGCCGGCGAAGGAGTAGACGAAGATGGTCGAGTCGATGAAGACGGAGGTCCCAGGCGGGATGGCGTCAAGTGTCGAAGGGTCCATCCTCGTCCTCCAAGATGGACCGCACGAGCGACTTCGGAGCCTTCATGGCGCCGAAGCTTGATCGAGCGATGCTCCGCGGCGCCTCTCGTCGAGGCGGCTCGCGGAGGTAGGCCTCCAACGCCTCACTGACGAGTTCGCTGATCTGCCGTCCTTGCCGGGCGGACTCGATCTTGACTCGCCGGAAGAGGGCCTCGTCGAGGACCGTGCTGACCTTTCGCTTCATGACAGGAAGATAACCTGAAACCCTGATCGGGTCAATCCCGCGGCGACCGCGCGCGGCGACCTGGTCCGGTCTTGGCGGCCGGCTTCTTGTTCGCACCCGGTTTCGCCTGCACGGACTTCGACGACCTCGCCGGTGCGGCTGCGGCCTTCGCGGTGCCGGTCGCCGGCCTCGGATCGGGGACCCGCTCCCCGCGCAGGCGCCGCAGCATCGTCAGGTTGATGACGTCCAGGTCGACGCCTCCCTCCTCGCCCTTGGCCGTCTCGATGACCATGGGGCGGTCCTTGACCCGCTCGTCGTTCAGCAGGGCGCGGAACGCCTCGAGGCCGAGCTCGCCCCGGCCGATGTGCTCGTGCCGGTCGACGCGCGCGCCGAGCCCCTTCTTCGAGTCGTTCAGGTGGAAGGCGCGGAGGCGATCGAGGCCGACGACGTGGTCGAACTCGTCCATGACGCGCGCGTACCCCTCGGGCGTGCGCAGGTCGTAGCCGGCCGCGAACGCGTGGCACGTGTCGAGGCAGACGCCGAGCCGCTCGGGCGCCTTGACGCGGTCGAGGACCTCGCGGAGCTGCTCGAACCGGTAGCCGATGACGCTCCCCTGCCCGGCGGTGTTCTCGAGGAGCACCTTCGTCGCGAAGCCGCGGGTGGCGTCGTGGATGCGGTCGATCAGCGCCGCCATGCGGCGGATCCCTTCCGCCTCGCCCGCGCCGCCGTGCGCGCCGGGATGCGTGACCAGGTAGGGGATGCCGAGCGCCTCGCACCGCTCGATCTCCTCGCGGAAGGCGGCCTCCGACCGGGCGAGCAGGTCGCTCCCCTCGGGCGCGCAGAGGTTGATCAGGTACGAGTCGTGGGCGAGGAGGACCGGGACCCCGGCGTCGGCCTGGCTCTGCTTGAAGCGCGCGACGTCGTCCGCCGTGAGCGGCCTGGCCGCCCACTGGTTGGAGTTCTTCGTGAAGATCTGCGCGACCTCGCAGCCGACCGCCCGTGCGCGGGGCGGGGCCTCGTAGACCCCGCCCGCGATCGACACGTGAGCCCCGATGGGCATGCGGATCACCTCACCGACAGGGCGTCGCCCCAGTCGAGGCGGCGCGCGGTCCGGAACGCGTCGCCGTCGCGCCGGCGGACGAGCCGCTCCGCCGCCGCACCGTCGCGCCGGCAGAGCTTGAGCCGGACGTGGCCGCCGCCCGAGCGGCGCGGGGCGACGATCCGCGCCTCCGGCACGATGCCGGGCCGACGCGAGACGGCGACGTAGATGTACTTCTCGTCCTCCCAGGGCGCTGCCGCCCCCTTGGCCCGCAGGTGCACGCGGGAGCGGGCGACGCGGCGCGCGAAGTGACACCAGTCGGGCGGCGAGACGGGACAGCGGGCGGCATGCGGGCAGGGCGCGAGGACGTGCGCGCCTGCCGCGATCAGCCGGTCGCGGGCGGCGAGGACGCGCGTCCAGCCGGCGGGCGTGCCGGGCTCGACGATCAGGAGCGTGTCGGCGGCGAGCGACCAGAGGCGATCGACCAGCCGGCCCCTCGCCTCCGGCGGCAGCTCACCCAGCACGTACGCCAGCAGCACGAGGTCGCGCGGCGCGAGGTCGGGCAGCCCCGCCACGGCGTCGTCCGGCCGCCACGCGACCCGCGCCACCGGCGCCGCGGCCGAGAGCCGCTCGCCGAAGCCGCGCATGACGGCGCTCCCCTCGATCAGGACGGCCTCCTCGAGACCGGGCCAGCACGCGGCGGCGGCCCAGAGCGCCGAGCCGGGGCCGGCGCCGACGTCCAGGACGGTGCGCGGCGCGAAGTCGGGCCGCGCCTCGGCCACCGCGGCGAGGCTGGCGCGGACGGCGGCGTAGGTGGCCGGCAGCCGCGTCGCCAGGTAGGCCCGCGCCGACAGGTCGTCGGCGACGTGAGGCGTCCCGTCGCGCACCTCCGCCCGGTAGCGCCTGGACAGCGCCGCCGCCGCGCGCGCGAGCGGCGGCAGCGGCACCCCCTCGAGGGCGCGGTCGACCGCCTCGCGCAGCGCGTCCGGCAGCTCCATCAGTACCTCGTGAGCCACTCGCCGTAGCGGGTGTCCTTCCCCTTGACGATGTCGAAGAAGGCCGCCTGGACGGCCTGCGTGATCGGCCCGGGCCGCCCCTTGCCGATGGGCCGGTCGTCCACCTCGCGGATGGGGGTGATCTCCGCCGCCGTGCCGGAGAAGAACGCCTCGTCGGCGATGTAGACCTCGTCGCGCGCGAAGCGGCGCTCCTCGACCGGGATGCCGCGGTCCCGGGCGATCGCGAGGACCGCGTCGCGCGTGATGCCGCCGAGGACGGTGGCCTGCGGGGCGGTGAGGATGCGCCCGCGCTTGACGATGAAGAAGTTCTCGCCGGACGCCTCGGCCACGTAGCCGTCGGTGTCGAGCAGGAGCGCCTCGTCGTAGCCGGCCTGCGTCACCTCGAGCTTGGCGAGGATCGAGTTCACGTAGTGGCCGCACACCTTGGCCTTGTTCATGTGCGTGTTCACGTGCTGGCGCGCGAACGAGCTGATCTTCACCCGGATGCCGTTCTTGAGCCCCTCCTCGCCGAGGTACGCGCCCCACTCCCAGGCGGCCACCGAGACGCGCACCGGGTTGTCCTTGGGGTGCAGCCCCATCACGCCGTCGCCGATGAAGGCGAGCGGCCTGATGTAGCCCGCGGCGAGGCCGTTGGCCCTGAGCGTCTCCACGCAGGCCTTCTCGATCTCCTCCGGCGTGTAGGGGATCCGCATGTGGCAGATGCGGGCCGAGTCGAAGAACCGCTCGATGTGCTCCTTCAGGCGGAAGACGGCCGATCCGCCGTCGGCGCACTGGTAGGCCCGGATCCCCTCGAAGACGCCGAGGCCGTAGTGGAGCGTGTGGGTGAGGACGTGGACCCGGGCGTCCGCCCAGGGGACGAGCCGGCCGTCCATCCAGATCACCTTCGCCTGTTGCATCGCGTGCCTCCAACGGCTCGGCGCCGGGTTCCGCTCCGGACCGGCCCGGCCGGCCCTCCACTCGCCGCGGCGCTCCGCACCGCGACGTCCGGTGGCGCCTCGCCTCGCGCGGCGCCTCCCGGCGCCGCTCCCTCGACCTACGTGTCGGCCGGCGCGCCCAGGTATCGGGTGTAGAGCGCGCGAACGGCCTCGGTGTGGGCCTGGTACTCGCCGATGAGATCCTTCCCCGTGGCGCCGCCGTCCCCCGTATCGAGCCGCCTGGCCAGCTTGGCCAGCTCGGGGCCCTCGCCGACCAGGTCGTTGATCGACCGGTCCTGGACGATGCGGAGGCGGTTCTCGAGCCGGCGCAGGAAGCGGTACGACCCGGCGAGGGTGGCCGCATCGGCCGCGGGCAGGACCTCCGCGCGCTCGAGCCGATCGATGGCCTCGAGCGTGTTCGGGGTGCGGACCCCGGGGAGGTCGCGGCCGCGCTCGAGCTGGAGGTACTGCACCAGGAACTCGATGTCGACGAGGCCGCCGCGTCCGAGCTTGATGTTGTAGCGCCCGCGCCGCTCGTTCGCCAATTCGCGTTCCATGCGGGTCCTGAGCCTGTGGATCTCGGCGGCCGCGTCCGGCGGCAGGGGCCGCTCGTACACGAATCGCGTCACGATCCGCTCGACCGTCCGGGCGAGGGCCGCGTCGCCCGCGACCGGCCGCGCCCGGATGAGGGCCTGGCGCTCCCAGAGCGCCGCGCTCTCCGCGTGGTAGCGCTCGAAGTTGGCCAGCGAGGTGACGAGCGGCCCCTGGTTGCCCGAGGGCCGAAGCCGCATGTCCACGTGGAAGGCGATCCCCTCGCGCGTCGGCGTGGCGAGGACGGAGGCGGTCCGCTGCACGAGCTTGGCGAAGTACTCGTGGTGGGTGAGGGGGCGGCCCCCGGGCGGCGCCACGCTCTCGCCGACCTCGCCGTAGATGAGGAGGAGGTCGATGTCGGAGGCGTAGTTCATCTCGCGCCCGCCGAGCTTGCCGAGGCCGAGGACGACGTACGGGGTCGTCGGGTGGCCGTGCCGCGGCGCCAGCGCCTCGGCCGCGAGGTCGATGGCCGCCCCGAGGCAGGTCTCGGCGAGCGCCGTCATCTGCGCCGTCACCTCGAAGGTGTCGAGGGCGCCGGCGACGTCCGCCAGGCCGATGCGGAGCACCTCGAGGTGCCGGAAGCGGCGCAGGGCGTCGAGCTGCTCCTCGTAGTCGCCCGCGTCGGCGAGGATGCGCGCGAGGTCCTGCGCCATGGCGTCGGGCGCCTTGACGGGCGGGTTCGCGTCGGGCGCGAGCAGGGCGTCGAGCAGCTCGGGCCGCTGGATGAGGAGGTTGGCGAGGAACTCGCTCGTGCCGAAGAGCTTCACGAGGAGCGCGAGCGTGCCCGGGTTCTCCTGGAGGAGCGCGTAGTAGGTCGAGCGGGCCCCCACCGCGGCGATGAAGGCCTCGAGCTTCGCGAGCGCCATGTCGGGATCGGGCGAGGCGGCCACGGCGGCGAGCAGCCGCGGCGCGAGCTGCCTGAGCCGCCGGCGGCTGCGCTCGCTCGCCCGCGCCCGGCCGGCCCCCTCCTGGAGCCGGCGCAGGTTCTCGCGCGCCGCGGCCGGCTCGGCGAAGCCCGCCGCGGCGAGCCGCGCCTCCACCTCCGCGTCCGTGAGCGCTCCGGAGAGCAGCTCCTGCCAGGCCGCCTCCTCGACGCTCTCCCCGGCGTCCTCGAAGAGGCTGCGGAAGGCGGCCCGAACCGTGGCGGTCACCTCGGCGAGCCGCTCGCGGAAGGCCTCGGGCGTGCCGAAGCCCATGCCGCGCGCGAGGCGCGCGGCCTCGTGCGGCGAGGCGGGGAGGAGGTGGGTCTGCCGCTCGGCCACCACCTGGATGCGGTGCTCGACCGTCCGGAGGAAGACGTAGGCGTCGGCGAGGGCGGCCGCCTCGCGTTCGCGCACGAGGCCGCGCGCCGCCAGCGCCTCGAGCGCCTCGAGCGTGCCGCGGCGCTGCACCGACGGGACCCGCCCGCCGTGGATGAGCTGGAGCGCCTGGACGAAGAACTCGATCTCGCGGATCCCGCCCGTGCCGAGCTTGACGTTGGAGCTGGCCTGCCCGCCGCGCCGCACCTCGGCGTCGATGCGCCGCTTGAGCGCGCGGATCTCCTCGATGGCGGTGAAGTCGAGGTACCGGCGGTAGACGAAGGGCCGCACCATGGCGAGGAACGCCTCGCCGAGGGCCCGCGAGCCGGCCACCGGCCTCGCCTTGATCAGGGCGGCGCGCTCCCAGGTCTGCCCCCAGGCCTCGTAGTAGAGCTCGGCCTGCCGCAGCGGCACCACGAGGCCCCCCACGCCCCCCTCGGGCCGGAGCCGGAGGTCCACGCGGAAGACGAAGCCGTCCGCGGTCACGGCGCTCATCGCGCGGGTGACCCCCTCGGCCAGGCGGGTGAAGTACAGCTCGTAGGGGATCCGCTTCGGCCCCGGCGTCTCGCCGTCGAAGCTCGAGGCGATGTAGATCAGGTCGACGTCGGAGGAGAAGTTCAGCTCGCGGCCGCCGAGCTTGCCCATGCCGAGCACCGCGAACTCCGCCTCGGGCGCGCCGTGCGTCGCCGCGAGCCGCGCGTGGACGCCGCCGCAGGCCCCCTCGAGCGCCGCCTCGGCCAGGTCCGCGAGCGCGGCCGCGGTCGAGGCGAGGTCGGTCATGCCGAGCAGGTCCCGTGCCGCGATCCGCAGGATCTCGCGGCGCTTGAGGCGTCGCAGCGCGGCCATCAGCACCTCGGCCGACGGCGGCGTGGACGCCCCCCCGTTGCCTGCCGCGGGGAGGCCCAGTTCGGCGAGGAGCGGCCCAAGCATCTCCGCCGCCTCCGGCTGCCGCGCGAGCGCCGCGGGCCGGCCCGGCCCCTCCGCGAGGAGCAGCCACTCGACGAGCGAGACGTCCGCGCAGAGCCGGTCGGCGAGGAACGGGGACGCGCCGCAGAGCGTGACCAGCGCCCGGGGCCCCTCGGGCGCCGCGAGGACCGCCTCGAGCGTCCCGGGCGAGAGCGCCTCCACGACGCGCGAGACCGCCACCTCGGCCGCGGCCGGATCGGCCGCCTCGGGGAGGCGGGCGGCGAGCGGCGCGGGGAGAGCCATCAGGCGGCGGTCGTGCCCGCCGACGCGGCCAGCTCCCTGAGCCGTTCCCGGGTGGGCGGCCTCGCGATGCCGGCCTCCGTGATGATGGCGGTGACGAGCCTGGCCGGCGTCACGTCGAACGCGGGGTGCAGGGCCGGCACCCCCTCGGGCGCGATCGCCCGGCCGGCGAGCGTCGTCACCTCGCGCGGATCGCGCTCCTCGATGGGGATCTCCTCGCCCGAGACGAGCGAGAGGTCGAAGGTGGAGACCGGAGCGGCCACGTAGAAGGGGAGCCCGTGCTCCTTCGCGAGCACGGCGAGCCCGTACGTGCCGATCTTGTTCGCCACGTCGCCGTTGGCGGCGATCCGGTCGGCGCCGACGATGACGAGGTCGACCCGCCGGCGCTGCATGAGATGGCCCGCCATGTTGTCGGTCACCAGCGTCACCGGGATGCCGTCCTCGCGGAGTTCCCAGGTCGTGAGGCGGGCGCCCTGCAGGAACGGCCGGGTCTCGTCGGCCAGGACCTCGATCCGCTTGCCCGCCTCCCGCGCGGCCCGGATGACGCCGAGCGCGGTGCCGTAGCCGGCCGTGGCCAGGGCGCCGGCGTTGCAGTGCGTGAGGATCCGGGCGCCGTCGGGGATCAGCTCGGCGCCGAGGCGGCCCATGCGCCGGTTGGCCTCGAGGTCCTCGTCGAGGATCGCCCTCGCCTCGGCCGCGAGGCGGTCGGCGCGGCCGCCGGGCGCGAGCGGCGCCGCCTCGCGCACGACGCGGGCCATCCGATCGAGGGCCCAGAAGAGGTTCACCGCGGTAGGGCGCGTGGCGGCCAGGCGCGCGCGCACCGGCTCGAAGGCCGCGACGAAGGCCGCCGCGTCGAGCCGAGGCGCGCCGGCGCCGGCGAGCCCCCGCGCCCAGAGCGCCACGCCGAACGCCGCCGCCACGCCGATCGCCGGCGCCCCCCGGACCACCATCGTCCGGATGGCGTCGGCCACCTCGTCGGCCGTCCGCGCCTCGACCCAGCGGGTCTCGGCCGGAAGCCGTGTCTGGTCGAGGAGCCGAAGCCGCTCCCCCGTCCACTCGATCGCGGTGACCATCTCCCTCCCGCCCTGCGTCTCCGAGCGCCGCGGCCTCCCCGGAGGCCCGGCGGCGTGTCTACCTGAAGAGGTCCTTGAGGAGTTGCCGCGGATCCGACTTCGGCGCGGGGCTCGCCCCCGGCGCCGCCTCGCCCGCGGCGCCCCCCTCGCCCTGCGGCGGCCGGCCGCCGCCGGCTCCGCGGCCTCGCAGGAGCCGCTCGAGCCCCCGCTGGAGGTTCTCGTCCACCTCCCGCCCGAGCTTCGCCTTGAGGCGCTCCTCGATGAAGCGGCCCGAGAGGCCGAAGGTCGGCGAGGCGAGCGTGCCGCCGAGCGTGAACGGGATGTCCACGCGGCCCGACTGGTCGGCGGCGAGCAGCCGCGAGAGGTCCCGGCCGAGGAGCTGGCGCGCGAGGCCGCCGGGGATGCTGGCGCGCATCCGGTAGGCGAGCGTCTGGTCGAAGCCGAGCGCGCCGCTGCCCGAGAGCGCGAAGTCGGCGGCGGAGAGGTCGAGGTCGGGCGTGATGAACTTGCCGTCGTCGATCCGCACCCGGCCGGCGAGCGACTTGAACGCCGTCCCCTTCGACTGGCCGGACGCCGCTGGAGGGGCCTGGCCCTCCTTCGCGAGCGTCACGAGGGCCCGGAGCCGGTCGAGCACGTCGATGGTGGCCAGGCGCCCGTCGGTGAGCGAGAACTTCCCCTCCCCCGTGAGCGACTGGAGGAACGTCGCCGCGTCGGTCCCCGCGCCTTCGATGTCGAGGTTCGCCGACAGGAGACCGAAGACGACCCCCTTCAGCGACGTGTTGGCCGAGAGGATGTCGTTCGCCTTGACGTTCGCCAGCCGCGAGGCGAACGTCACCGACGGCACGCGGCCGCGCAGATCGGCCACGCCGCTGCCGGTGTACGTGCCGCCGTAGAGGCCGAACGTCAGGTTCTCGAGCGTGAAGACCCGGTCGCGCAGCTTGAGGTCCCCCCGCAGGTCGGTGAACTCGACCCCCTTGAGGGTCCCCTGCCGGACCTGCACCGTGCCGTCGGCGGAGAGCCCCGCGACCGCCTCGCCCGAGCTGGACCGCGTCCCCGCCGGCCCGCGCGCCGGCGAGCGCCTGGGCGCGGCGGGCGACGCCGCCGGCGACGCGGCCGCGCCCGGCTCGCCGCTCGTCGCGGCCGCGCCGGCGACGAGCGGGTCGAGGTCGAGGCGCGGCGACTCGAGGCTGAACCGCACGTACCGGCGCGAGTAGTCGGGCACCTCGGCGCGCAGCGTCAGCGTCGACTGCCCGATCGTCACGCGGAGCGGCTCGATCGACGCCCCCTTCCCGGTGAACCTCACCGTCGCCTCGCCGTTCGTGATCGGCTCGGGGAGGGCCTGGTGCTTCACGTCGAGGTCCATCAGCCTGAGCGTTCCGGCGACGTCGAGCGGCTGGGCGCCGCCCGACGTCTGGCCGCGTACCGTGGCGTCGAGCGCGGCGCGGCCGCCGAGGCCGACGCCGGCGAGCGCCGGCACGAGCGCGTCCCAGCCGGCGAGCCGCGCCTCGTTCGACGTGACCTGGAGGTCGACGGCGGGGCTCGTCGGGTTCGCCACGGTCCCGGTGGCGGTCAGGACGAGCGTGTGGAGCGTCAGGACCAGCGGGTTCACCTGGATGACCGGCGTGCCGGACCCCGCCTGCGCGCTCGTGGTCTTCGCCGAGAGCGTGAGCGGCACCCCCGGCTGCTTCGCGAAGGCGGCGCCGTAGGCGACGCCGGCCGGGGTGAGATCGACGGCGAGGTCGAGCGCCGGCGCGCCGAGCGGCCCGGTCACCGCCGCCTTGACGCTCCCCGTCCCGCCGAGCGTGAGCGGCGAGGCCGCCGCGCCGCTGCGGGCGCCCGCGTAGGCCGCGACCTGATCGAGGTCGAGATCGATCAGGGCCGCCGAGAGGTCGGCCGGCGCGGCCAGCAGGTCGGCATCCGGCCCGAGCGGCCCCAGCGTCCCCGAGAGGGAGACGTTCTGCGGGGTGCGCGAGAGGAAGGTCGCCTGCAGGCTCACGCCGATCGGCCGGTCGAGCGAGAGGTCGCGCAGCGCGGCGTCGAGGTCGGCGACGCTCGTGGTCACCTCCTTGCCCGGCACCACGGCCCGGTCGCGGAAGGTGAGCGCCCCCTGCCGGATCTCGATCCGCTGCACGAGGAGCGCGGCGAGCGGCGAGGCCCCGCCCGGCTGCGGCGACGGCGCGGGCCCGGGGCCCGCCGGCGCCTGCGCGGGCGCGCCCAGGAGGTCGGCGATGGAGAGCACCCCCTTCGCGTCGCGCTCGACGACGATCTCCGGCCGCTCGAGCACCAGTCGCGACACGTCGATCCGCCGGGAGAGGAGCGGCAGGAGGCGGAGCTTCAGCTCGAGCCGGTCGAGCGCCACGAACCGCTCGCCCGGGGGGATGCGCCCCTCGGCCGGCGCGCCGGGCACGCCGACGACCAGGCCCTCGAGGCCGAGCGTCGGGGTCGGCAGGAACGACAGCGACAGGCGGTCGAGGGTGATCTGTCGGCCGAGGGCGCGCTCGACCTCCGCGACGACCCGGTCGCGGTACCGGTTCACGTCGATGAACGTCGGCAGGAGGGCCAGGACGACGACGACGAGGACGACGACGGCGACCAGCGAGGCAAGGGTCCAGCGGAGCCAGCGGGGCATGCGCTACCCACCTCCCGCGAGCGCCTTGCGCAGGAGGTCGTTCACCACCTTCGGGTTGGCGCGTCCCTGCGTCGCTCGCATGACCTGCCCGACGAAGAAGCCGAAGAGCTTCTCCTTGCCGGCGCGATAGCCGGCCACCTGCTCGGGGTTCGCGGCGAGGATATCGGCGATGGTCTTCTCGAGCGCGGCGGTGTCCGACACCTGCGCGAGGCCCTTCGCCTCGACGATCGCCTCGGGGGCGGCCCCCGTGGCGTACATCTCCTCGAAGACCGCCTTGGCCGTGTTGCGGTTGATGGTGCCGCCGTCGATCAGCGCCAGGAGCGCCGCCAGCCGCTCCGGGGGGAGCGGCACCGCCGCGAGGTCCTTCAGGTCGGCGGCGTCGCGGCCGTCCTCCTTGAGCTTGCGGAGGACCTCCCCCATGACCCAGTTGCTGGTCTCCTTGTAGAGCGCCGCGTCGGCCCCCTTGCCGTCTCGCGTCGCCGCGTAGGCCCGCGCCGCGGCCTCGAAGTAGTCGGCCAGGCCGCGCGACGCGGTGAGGACTCCGGCGTCGTAGGGGGGCAGGCCGTAGTCGCGCACGAAGCGGTCGCGCTTCTCGTCGGGCAGCTCCGGCATGGCGCGCCGCACCTCGTCGATCCAGGCGGCCGACACCTCGAGCGGCAGGAGGTCCGGGTCGGGGAAGTACCGGTAATCGTGCGCGCTCTCCTTGCTGCGCATCGCCTGCGTCACGCCCCGGTCGGGATCGTAGAGGCGCGTCTCCTGCACGATCCGCTCGCCCGCGTCGACCGCCTTCGACTGCCGCACCACCTCGTAGGCGAGCGCCTCCTGGACGAAGCGGAAGGAGTTGAGGTTCTTGATCTCCACCTTCGTGCCGAACCCCTCGGACCCCTTCGGCCGGACCGAGACGTTCGCGTCGCAGCGGAAGTTGCCCTCCTCCATGTTCGCGTCCGAGACGTCGAGGTAGCGGAGCAACTCCCGCAGCCGCCGCAGGTAGGCGGAGGCCTCCTCGGCGCTGCGCAGGTCCGGCTCGGAGACGATCTCGAGCAGCGGCACGCCGGCCCGGTTGAAGTCGACGTAGGAGTAGGGACCGGAGAGGCCGGGCCACTCGTGGCTGCTCTTGCCGACGTCCTCCTCGATGTGCGCGCGGGTGATGCCGATGCGCTTGCCGTCCACCTCGATCCACCCGTTGCGGCAGATCGGCAGCTCGTACTGCGAGATCTGGTAGTTCTTCGGCATGTCCGGGTAGAAGTAGTGCTTCCGCGCGAACCGCGAGACCGGGGCGATCTCGCAGTGGAGCGCGAGCCCCACCCGCATGGCCAGCTCGACCACCCGGCGGTTGAGCACCGGCAGGACGCCCGGAAGCCCGAGGCACACGGGGCAGACCTGCGTGTTGGGCGGGGCGCCGAACGTCGTGGGGCACCCGCACCAGATCTTCGTCCGGGTCTTGAGCTGCACGTGGACTTCGAGTCCGATGATCGCTTCGTACACCATGTCAGGACGGGTCCTCGAGCCAGCGGGCGAACCGGGCGAGGCCTTCCTCGATCGGCACCCGCGGCGTGTAGCCGAAGAGCCGGTGCGCCCGGCTCACGTCGGCACAGGTGATGGTGACGTCGCCCGGCTGGGCCGGGAGCCGCTCGACGAGGGCCGCCCGGCCGAGCTGCTGCTCGAGCATCGCCACCAGGTCGGCGAGCGACGTGGTGCGCGAGCCGCCGAGGTTCACGATCTCGTAGGGCTGCGGCCGGTCGAGCGCGGCCACGACGCCGTCGACGATGTCGTCGACGTAGGTGTAGTCGCGCCGCGACGAGCCGTCGCCGTAGAGCGTGACCGGGCGTCCCTCCCTGATCGCCCGCGCGAACTTGTGGATGGCCATCTCGGGCCGCTGCCTGGGGCCGTAGACCGTGAAGAACCGCAGGCAGGTCACCGGCAGGCCGTAGAGGTGGTGGTACGTGAAGCAGAGCTCCTCGTTGGCCTTCTTGGTGGCCGCGTAGGGGGACACCGGCCGATCGACCCGCATGTCCTCGCGGAACGGCACCTCGCCCGACTCCCCGTACACCGACGAGGACGAGCCGAAGAGGAGGTTCTTCACGCCGCGGCGGCGCGCCACCTCGAGCACCACCGTGGTGCCCAGACCGTTGACCGACTGGTAGAGGAGCGGCTCCTCGATCGAGGGGCGCACGCCGGCCCGCGCCGCCAGGTGGATGATCGCGTCGACGCCGTGCCGCGCCGCCAGGTCGTGCATGGCCGCCTCGTCGCGGATGTCCGCCTCGACGATCGTGCAGGCCGGATGCGCGGCGGCCCGGCGGATGTTGCGCCGCTTGACGGCCGGGTCGTAGAAGTCGTCGAAGTTGTCGACGACCACCACGCGCCGCCCGGCCGCGAGCAGGCGCTCCACGACGTGGCTGCCGATGAAGCCGGCCCCGCCGGTGACGAGCACGGCGCCCACGTCAGCGCCTCGACGGCGGACGCCTGGCGTGGTGGTCCGTCTCGAGCTGATAGGCGTGCGCGGCGCGCAGCAGCCGCGGCTCCTCGAAGGCCGGGGCGACGAGCTGTGCGCCCACGGGGAGCCCCCCCGAGAAGCCGCAGGGCATCGAGAGGCCGGGCAGGCCCGCCAGGTTCACCGGGATCGTGTACACGTCGTTCAGGTACATCGTGAGCGGGTCGCCCGTCTTCTCGCCGAGGCGGAACGCCGGCGTCGGCGCCGTCGGCGTGAGGAGCAGGTCGGCCTTCGCGAACGCCTGCTCGAAGTCGCGGGCGATCAGGGTGCGGACCTGCGAGGCCTTGAGGTAGTAGGCGTCGTAGTAGCCGGAGGAGAGCGCGTAGGTGCCGATCAGGATGCGCCGCTTCACCTCCGCGCCGAAGCCCTCCGCCCGCGTCCGCTCGTACATGTCGAGGAGGTTCTCCGGGGCGGGCGTGCGGTAGCCGTAGCGCACGCCGTCGTATCGGGCGAGGTTCGACGACGCCTCGGCCGGCGCCACGATGTAGTAGGCGCAGATGCCCTGCATCGACGTCGGCAGCGACACGTCGACGAGGGTCGCCCCGAGCGACTCGAGGACCTTCCCCGCCTCGCGGACGAGGCGGGCCACCTCCGGGTCGAGCCCCTCGCCGAAGAACTCCCTCGGCAGGCCGATCCTGAGCCCCTTCGCCCCGCCCCGACCGGCGCGGACGAGCGCCTCGACCGTGTTCGGCACCGGCCGGTCGACCGAGGTCGAGTCGAGCGGGTCGTGCCCCGCGATGGCGTCGAGCAGGTACGCGCAGTCGAGGGCGCCGGCGCCGAAGGGGCCGGCCTGGTCGAGCGACGAGGCGAAGGCGATCATCCCGTACCGGGAGACCCGACCGTAGGTCGGCTTGAGCCCGGTCACGCCGCAGAGGGCCGCCGGCTGCCGGATGGAGCCGCCCGTGTCGGTGCCGAGGGTGCCGCACGCTTCGCCAGCGGCCACGGCGGCGGCCGAGCCGCCGGAGGAGCCGCCCGGCGCCCGCTCGGGGTCCCAGGGGTTCCGGGTGGGGCCGAACGCCGAGTTCTCCGTCGACGACCCCATGGCGAACTCGTCCATGTTGAGCTTGCCGAGGAGCACGGCGCGCGCCGCCCTGAGGCGCGTCACGACCGTCGCGTCGTACACCGGGACGTAGCGCTCGAGGATCTTCGATCCGCAGGTCGTGCGGACCCCCTTCGTGCAGAAGAGGTCCTTCACGGCCACCGGGACGCCGGCCAGGGGGGGCAGCGTGCGGCCCGCGGCCCGGTCGCGGTCGACCGCCTCGGCCTCGGCCAGCGCGGAGTCGGCCGTGACCGTCAGGTAGGCGTGCACGGTCGGCTCGACCGCGCGGATGCGCTCGAGGAGCGCCTCGGTGAGCGCGCGCGCGGTCACCTCGCGCCGGGCGAGCCGGTCGGCCGCCTGCGCCAGCGACAGGTCGGCGAGGCTCATTCGATCACCTTCGGCACCCGGAAGACCGGCCCCGACGCATCCGGCGCGTTCGAGAGCGCCTCCTCGCGGGAGAGGCAGGGGCGCGGCTCGTCGTCCCGCATCGGGGTGGCGCCCGGCACCGCGGTCATCGTGGGCGGCACGCCGGTGGTGTCGAGCGCCTTCATCTGGTCGACGTACTCGAGGATGCGGGCAAGCTGACCGGCCAGGGCCGCCCGCTCGGTGGGCGGCAGGTGGATGCGCGCGAGGCTCGAGACGTGGATCAAGGTGGCTTCCCAGTCGGTGCTCACTCACGACCTCCGGTTCTGGGCGATGAAGTCGAGAATCGCCCGGCGGTCGGCGTCGGCGATCTGCGTGAACGCGACGCCGCAGCGGTACTCGTCGGGCACCCCCTGCGTCGTCAGGTCGGCCCAGACCACCACCGCGTCCGCGCGCACGCCGCGCGGCGCGCGGCGGCCCGCGGTCGACAGCGCGCGGTCGTCCGGGAGGTAGACGGTCAACGAGAGGGGCGTGCCGACCTCGAGCGGCGCCGGCAGCACGAGGAGCAGCCCTCCGCCGCCGAGCGTCCTGAGCGCCGTCGTCCGGGGGTCACCGCCCGGCAGGACGACGTACTCGACCGGCAGCGACACGTCGAGGCGCGGGTGCTGGCGCCGCTGCAACGATGCCACGCCCCAGCGTGCGTCCTCGTCGGCCATGCGCGACCCCCTCGCCGTCACCCTCTCGCCCGACGGACCGCTCTGCTCGGCCGGCTCGATGCCGCTCCGCGGAGGGCGTTGCTCGAAAAGTCAGAAAGTATAGCAGGGTCGGGAGCTTAAGGGCAATTGGGGGCGCCGGCCGGGGCGGCGGGGCGCGCGGCCGAGACGAGCGCCACCCCGGCGACGATCGCCAGGATGCCGAGCGCCTGGCTGGCCGACACCCGCTCGCCGAGCGTCAGCGCGAGGAGGCCGGCGGTGAAGACCGGTTCGGCGGCGCCCACGACCGCCGTGCGCGCCGCGCCGAGCCGGCGCATGCCGATCATGAGCAGGGCGAGCGGCGCCGCCGTGGCGGCCACCGACATGAGACCGGCCGCCTGCAGGAGCGGCAGGAGGGGCGGCGGCGAGCCGCCCGCCGCGAGGCGCAGGACCAGGAACAGGAGGGCGCAGCCGAGCATCGAGTAGCCGGCCACCGCGAGCGGATCGGTCCGCGCGAGGACCCGCTGGCCGGCCAGCACGTAGGTCGAGTAGGACAGCGCCGCGCCGAGGGAGAGGAGCAGCCCGGCCGGCGGGCGCCCCCCCCGAGCGCCGTCGAGGAGGCCGGCGGCCAGGGCCGCGCCGCCCACGGCCAGCGCGAGGGCCGCCGCCCGCCGGGCGCCGAGCGGCTCGCGGAACAGGAGCGACGTGCCGAGCGCGACCCAGAGCGGGAAGGTGAAGTAGAGGGCCGAGAAGACCGCGCCGTCGGTGATGCGCAGGGCGAGGAAGGCGAGGAGCGACGGGGTCCCGTATCCCGCGGCGCCCATCGCCAGGAGGCGCGCCACCTCGCGCGGCGGCCGCGCGAGCGCCGCGCGGTCGCGCACCGCGCAGGCGACGAGCAGGATCGGCGCGGCCAGGCCGAAGCGGGCCGCGAGGAGCGAGAGCGGGTCGAGGCCCGCCCGGAAGCCGAGCTTCGCCCAGAGCGCGAGCGACCCGAAGCCGAGCGCCGAGAGGAGGACACAGGCCGTGGCCCATCCCGGCGGAGACTTCGCGAGGTGCGTGTACGCCATGTCGGCGGCGAGCGTCTCCGTGCGTCCCGCGGACTCCCGACCCGACACGGTCGGTGCCCGTCGGCCCGTCATGCCTCGACGACGCGCAGGCTCGGGTGACCGGCCGCGAGGGTGCGCACGCCGGCCTTCGCGAACCGGACGACGACGCGCGACCCGTCGGTCGCCTCCACGACGCCGTCGCCGAAGGTGGTGTGGTGGACGCGGGTCCCCTTGCGCAGGCCCGGCGACCCGACGTCGACCGGCGCGTCGTCGTCCCACGGCGGGTCGTCGTACTCGATGTCGTCGCGCACCACGCGAGGCGCGAAGCCCCGCAGGCCCCGGATGATCGGCGCCGACACCGGGCCGCGCGGCGCGGCCCCGAACCGGGGCAGCTCGGCGCGCTCGCGCACGAGGAGCCGCGGCGGGATCTCGGTGAGGAAACGCGAGGGGATGGTGGGCGCCGGCTCGCCGCCGTAGAGCCGCCGGCGCCGGGCGCTCGTGAGGACGAGGAGCTGCCGCGCGCGCGTCATCCCGACGTAGCAGAGGCGCCGCTCCTCCTCGAGCTCCTCGTGGCTCTCGAGGCTGCGCGAGTGGGGGAAGAGCCCCTCCTCGAGCCCCACGAGGAAGACCAGGGGGAACTCGAGGCCCTTGGCGTTGTGCATGGTCATGAGGGCCAGCACGCCGGCCGGCATGGCCGGATCGCCGCCGGTGGGCGTCGCGGTGTCGGCCGAGGTGGCGAGCGCGGCCGCGTCGAGGAAGGCCTCCACCGATGCGCCCTGCCCGCGCTCGGCCGCCTGCCGCGCGCCCGCGATCAGCTCGCGCACGTTCTCGAGCCGTCCCTGCGCCTCGACCGACTGCTCGGCCTCGAGCGCGGCCACGTAGCCGCTCTCGGTCGCCACCGCCTCGAGGACGTCGGCCGCGGACGCGCTACGCGCCTTCTCGGCGAGCCGCTCGCGCAGGTCGACGAACTCCGCGAGCGCCTTGCGAGCTGCCGTCCCCAGGGCCGGCGGTCCCCCCTGGCCCTGCCCGTCCTCGCCCCGCGCGGCCGCGACGATCGCGCCCCAGAGGGTGCCCCCCGAGGCCTCGGCCGCCCGGACGAGCCGGTCGAGCGTCGTCTTGCCGATGCCGCGCGGCGGGGTGTTGACGATGCGAAGGAGGGACACGGAGTCGGCCGGGTTCACGAGGACCTTGAGGTAGGCGAGGAGGTCCTTCACCTCGGCCCGGTCGTAGAACCGGACGCCGCCGATGATGACGTACGGCACCTTGCGGCGGCGCAGCTCCTCCTCGAGGGCGCGCGACTGCGCGTTCACCCGGTAGAAGACCGCGGCGTCCTCGAGCCTGAGGCCTCTGGCGCGCGTCTCCTCGAGGATCGTCCGGACGACGTAGGCGGCCTCGTCCGCCTCGTCGGCCGCCTCGTAGTGGCGAGGCGGCTCGCCTCCGGCCTGCGCCGTCCAGAGGCGCTTGCCCTTGCGCCCGCGGTTGTGCTCCACGACGGCGCCGGCCGCGTCGAGGATGGCCTGCGTGGACCGGTAGTTCTGCTCGAGCTTCACGACGGCGGCGCCCGGGTAGTCGCGCTCGAAGTCGAGGATGTTCCGGATGTCGGCGCCGCGCCAGCGGTAGATCGAGTTGTGCACGACCAGCCCGCCGGCCACGTAGTTGCGCGCCCCGGGCACCGAGAGGTCCACGACCTCTCCGTCGTAGCCCTCGACCGTGCGGCTCTCGACCGTGTCCTCGACGATGCGCCCGTCGGCATCGCAGGCGGCGAGCGGCACGCCGACCTGCACGGCGGCCAGCGGGATCACCCAGAGGTTCGGGATGGGCGACGGCTCCCCGTACCCGCCCCGGGGCTCGAGGCCGGGCGATCGCGCGGGGGCGGCCTGCACGCCGACGTAGACCGGGGGGCGGGTCGTGAAGACCAGGTGGTTCGGCGTGCCCCGCAGGTAGCGGCCTCCCCGCGTGGCGATGCTCACGAGCGCGCCGTCGTGCGACCGGACGAACCGGTGGTCGACCACGGCAACCCCCGTGCCGTCGCCCCCCGCGGCCACGCGCACGGCGTCGCCCGGGTGGACGTCGCGGATCGCGCGCGGCCGACCGTCGGCCCCGAGGACCGGCGTGTCGGGCGGCAGGCACTGGTCGTCGTCGCCCACGACGCAGAGGTTGCCGGCGGCCGCGGCGAGCAGGCGGACCAGGCGGTACTGGACGCGGTTGGTGTCCTGGTACTCGTCCACGTGGACGTAGCGCGCCCGCCGCTGGTAGCGCGCCGCCAGGTCGGGGTGGCGCTCGAGCGCCTCGAGGGCGAGGAGGAGGAGGTCGCCGAAGTCCATGGCGCCGTTGGCGGCGAGCATCTGCTGGTACCTGGCGTAGACCTTCGCGACCTTCTCGTCGATGAAGTCGTGCGGCCGCGCGGCGAAGGCGCGCGGGGAGAGCCCCTCGTTCTTCGCCTGGTCGATGCGCGCGGCGATCTGGCGCAACGGGAAGAGCTTCTCGTTGATGTTCAGCTCCCGGCAGGCGTCGCGCAGGACCGCCGCCTGATCGGCCTCGTCGTAGACGGTGAACGTGCGCGGCAGCCCGACCCGCTCGGCGCTCTCGCGCAGGATCCGCAGGCACGCCGAGTGGAAGGTGCCCATCCAGACCCGGCTCGCCTCGGGCCCGAGGAGCCCCGAGAGGCGCTCGCGCATCTCGCCCGCGGCCTTGTTGGTGAACGTGAGCGCCAGCACCTCGTCGGGGCGCGCCAGCCCAGACCGGATGATGTGGGCGATGCGGTAGGTGAGGACGCGCGTCTTGCCCGAACCCGCGCCGGCAAGGATGAGGAGCGGCCCCTCCGTGGCCTCCACGGCGGCGCGTTGCTCGGGGTTGAGGGCCGAGGCGAGATCGAGCATGGCGGTCATTGTACCCGGGCGATCAAGGAGGGCGGCGCCTGCAGGCCACGCCGGCGATGGATCGCGTACGGACCCTCCTCTCGCTTGCTGCCGTGGGGACCGATGCTCTAGACTCCTCCAGCGATCGGGACGCCCGCGCGTGCCGAGCGCTCGCTCCGTTTCCGGCCTCCTGGGGACCTTCTACGTGCAGCCGACCGCGACCACGGACGGAGACCTGCCGACAGTTCGCGCCGTCCCGTGGTGGCGCACCTGGCGGGCGTCGCTCGCCGCGGTCTTCCTGGTGGTGGTCCTCGCCGTGGCGCTGTCCGAGGTGTTCCACGTCGTACGCGCGTACGCGCGCGCGGAGGCCGAGGCCCTCGCCAGGAACGAGGAGATGGCCGAGAGCCTCGCGACCGCGACCGAGATCTTCATCGATCGCTACAGCGTCATCGCGCAGACCACCGCCCAGGCGGTGTTCGGCGGGCCGCTGTCGAGCGAGGAGCGCCGCCGCCTGCTCGTCACCGTCCGGCGCACGCACCCCGAGATCGTCAGCCTGGCGGCCATCTTGCCGAACGGCGCCATCGTCGAGGCCGAGCCGCGCGAGTCGGTCGGCGCGGCCGTCGCCGAGCGCGCGTACTTCCGGCAGATCGTCGACGGCGCGCCGCTCGTCGTGAGCGACCTGCTCGTCGGCCAGGCGACCGGATCGCTCGACATCGTCGTGGCGGCCGCCGCCCGCTCGCCCGACGGCCGGCTGCTCGGCGTCGTCACCGTCCGGCCGGCGATCGACCGCCTCGTGCGCGAGGTGCGGCCGTCGCTGCGCAAGGACGCGCACGCGCTCGTCGTCGACCGGTCCGGACGCGCGGTCGTCCACGACGGCCACCCGAAGCTCGCCTGGGAGCAGCGCGACTACTCGCTCGTCCCCGTCGTCGCGGACGCCCTGGCCGGGCGACGCGCCGTGAGCGCCAGCTTCACGAGCCCGGTGGACGGCACGGCCGTCCTCGGGGCCATGGTGCCCATCGCCAGCATCGGCTGGGCGGCGGGCGTGGTCCAGCCGGTCGAGACCGCCCTGGCGAGCGCCACGGAGGACCGCCGGTTCGCGCTCGTGGCCGTGGCCCTCATCCTGCTGCTCGGCGTCTCGCTCGCGCTGGTGACGGCCGACCGCCTCTCGGCGCCCATCCGCGCCCTGTCGGAGGGCGTCACCGCCCTCAGCCGCGGCGACCTGTCGCACCGCGTCAGGGTGAACGCCCGAAACGAGATCGGCCAGCTCGCCGATCACGTGAACGCGATGGCGGCGCGGCTCGAGGCGGCGCGCGACCGGGAGAGCCGGGCGGTCGCCGAGGCCCGTGCCGCGCGCGACCGCCTGGCGTTCCTCGCGGGCGTGAGCACCCAGATCGGCGCCTCCCTCGACTACGAGGCGACGCTGCGCGCCCTGGCGCGCCTGGTCGTGCCCGTGCTGGCCGACGGGTGCCTGGTGGGCCTCGCGGACGGCGATCACGCCACGTGGCCGTTCGCGGTCGCGCACGTCGACCCGGCGCGCGAGGCGCTCCTCGAGGCGCTCCACGCCGGGTCCGACGGGATCCACGGCCCGCAGCCGGCCGTCGCGGCCTTCCGCAGCGGCAAGCCGGAGCTGGTGCTCGACGTGACCGACGCCTGGATGGAGTCGGTGAGCCAGGACGCGCGGCAGCTCGACCTCCTCAGGCGGCTCGGTCTCGTGTCCTGCATGGCGGTGCCCCTCGTCGCCC
>DASVDK010000377.1:0-7232 GCA_036381125.1 Thermodesulfobacteriota bacterium
TCGCCGAGCCGAAGCCGCACGAGGTCCGCCAGGTCGTCCGGCAACCCCGCCGCCAGCGCGGCGCGATCGGCCTGGACCGCGCCCTCCAGGTCGCCCGCCTCGGCCTTCGCGCCCCCGAGCGCCGCGCGCGCCTCCGGCGCCCAGGGGCTATCGGGAAAGTCGCGCAGCACCCCCTCGTAGCCCTGCGCGGCAGCGGCCGGGTCTCCCGCGCGGCGCAGCGCGTCCGCGCGCCGGAACCGGGCGAGGTCGGCGAGCTGCGGCAGCCGCCGGGCCGCGCGGTCGAGCGGCTCGAGCGCGTCGGCCGGCCGGCCGGCCGCGAGGTACGCCATGCCGCGCAGCAGGTCCACGCGCCCCGCGAGCGTCCCCGACGCCAGCGCCGGATCGGAGGGCGCCGCGTCGAGGGCGTCGAGCGCCGAGAGGGCCGTCTCGCCGTCGCCGGCCGCGAGCGCGCGTGCGGCCGCGGAGAGCCGATCGAGGAGCGTGACGGCCGCGTCGGATGTGAGCGGGCCCACCGAGGGGCTCGGCGCGGCGGACCGGGGCTCGGCCGCGCGGGCGCTGGCCGGCAACGCGAGGAGGACGACTGCGGCGGCTGCGGCGAGTCGGTGTGCTATCATCGGCCGTCCCGTCGAAAGGCGGGCAGTATCGGCGAACCCCCCGCCGCTGTCAAGCTGCGCGAGAGGCCCCCATGCCCCGGACCTCGTCCGACCTGGCCCGCCTGCGCGAGCGCACGGCGGAGCTGCGCAAAGCCCTCGACTACCACAACTACCGATACTACGTTCTCGACGACCCCGAGATCAGCGACGCGGAATACGATCGCCTCCTGCGCGAGCTCGAGACGATCGAGCGGGAGCATCCGGAGCTGGCCGACCCGGACTCCCCGACGCAGCGCGTGGGCGCCCGGCCGTCCGAACGCTTCGAGCCTGCCCGGCATGGCGTGCCCATGCTCTCCCTGGCCAACGCCTTCGACGTCGAGGAGGTCCGCGAGTTCGACCGGCGCGTCAAGAGGCTCCTCGGGCTCGACGAGGCGGCGCGCGTCGAGTACTCCGCTGAGCCCAAGACCGACGGCCTCGCGGTGGAGCTGGTCTACGAGCGCGGCGCCTTCACCCTCGGCTCGACGCGGGGCGACGGCGTCACCGGGGAGGACATCACCCGCAACCTCCGCACCGTGCGGGCGTTGCCGATCCGGCTGCGGGAGCCTCGGAGCCCCGACCGCGCCTGGCCCGAGCGCCTCGAGGTCCGGGCGGAGGTCTTCATGCGCATCAAGGACTTCGAGGAGCTGAACGCGCGGCGGCTCGAGGCCGGCGAGCCGCTCTTCGCGAACCCGCGCAACGCCGCCGCCGGCTCCCTGCGCCAGCTCGACCCGCGGATCACGGCGAGCCGCCGGCTCGACCTCTTCTGCTACGGCGTCGCGCGCCCCGAGGGCCTCCCCGTCGCCACCCAGACGGACCTCCTCGCCCTGCTGCCCGAGTGGGGCCTCAAGACGGCGCCGATCGTCGAGCGGTGCGACGGCATCGAGGCGATCCTCGACTATCACCGGCGCGTGGCCGCGATGCGCGACTCGCTCCCCTACGAGATCGACGGGATCGTGATCAAGGTGAACCGCTTCGACCTGCAGCGCCGCCTCGGCGAGATCTCGAGGAGCCCCCGCTGGGCGCTCGCCTTCAAGTTCGAGCCGCGCCAGGGGACGACGCGCATCCTCGACATCGTCGCCCAGGTCGGGCGCACCGGCGCGCTGACGCCGGTCGCGATCATGGAGCCGGTGCGGCTCTCGGGCGTCGAGGTGTCGCGCGCCACCCTCCACAACCAGGACGAGATCGACAAGAAGGACATCCGCATCGGCGACTGGGTGGTCGTCCAGCGGGCGGGCGACGTGATCCCCGAGGTCGTGAAGGTCGTGACCGAGCGGCGCACGGGCGAGGAGCGCCCCTATCGGCTCCCCTCGCGCTGCCCCGAGTGCGGGTCGGAGGTCGTGCGCCAGAACGGCGAGGCGGTCGCTCGCTGCGTGGGCGGACTCGTCTGCCCCGCGCAGATGCGGGAGGGGATCCGCCACTTCGCGTCGAAGCGGGCGATGGACATCGACGGCCTCGGCGACAAGCTCGTCACGCGCCTGGTGGAGTCGGGCAAGGTCAAGCGGCCCTCCGACCTCTACCACCTCACGAAGGCGGACCTCCTCGAGATGGAGCGGATGGCCGACAGGTCGGCGGGCAACATCCTGCGCAACATCGAGCAGAGCAAGGCGCGCCCACTCGACCGGTTCGTCTTCGCCCTGGGCATCCGGCACGTCGGCGAGACCGTGGCGCGCCTCCTGGTGGAGGCCATGGGTTCCCTCGACGCGCTCATGGACGCGTCGACCGACGACCTGCAGCGCATCCGCGGCATCGGGCCGGAGGTCGCGGCCAGCGTGCACGAGTTCTTCAGGGAGCCGCGCAACCGCGGCGAGGTGAAGCGGCTGCTCGCGGCCGGCGTCGCCCCCGTCCCGCCGGCGCCGGCGGCCGCGCGCGGCGGCCGGCTCGCCGGCAAGTCGATCGTCTTCACCGGGACGCTCGAGCACATGACGAGGGAGGCCGCGCAGGCGCGCGCGCGCGACGAGGGGGCGAGGGTCGTCGAGAGCGTGAGCAAGAAGACCGACTACGTCGTCGTCGGCGCCGACCCCGGCTCGAAGGCGGAGAAGGCGCGAGCGCTCGGGGTGCGCATCCTCTCCGAGGCGGAGTTCCTCCGCCTCGTGGACGGCGACGCGTGAGACGGGTGCGGGCGCGGGTGCGCGGCCGGGTGCAGGGGGTCGGCTTCCGCTGGTCGGCGGTCGAGACGGCGCGCGCCCTCGGCGTGCGGGGGTACGTTCGCAACCTCCCCGACGGCGACGTCGAGGCGGTCGTCGAAGGCGAGGCGGCGGCGGTGGAGCAGATGCTCGACTGGCTGCGCCGGGGCCCCCGCCACGCGCGCGTCGCCGGCGTGACCACCGCCGAGGAGCCCTACGCCGGCGAGTTCACCGACTTCTCGGTGGCCAGGTAGCCGGGCGGGAGCCGGCGCCGCCGGGACCCGAGGGGACCTGCCGGGACCGATCGCCGTGACGCGCCGCGGCCCACGGCAGCGTCGTCCCCCTCACCGCGCGAGTGCGGCCGTGCGGCGGCACGCCGGCGGAACATGGAAAGGCCTGGCCCCCACCCCCTGCAGGCGGGCTCTACTCCTGGGTCGGCGCGAGCGGGACCTGCGGGCTGCCGCCGGGCCGCCCCTCGACGATGTCGACGCCCGGCACCGTGGAGGCCCCGCCGGACGCCGGCTCGGCCTGAGCGTCGGGACCGCGAACGTCGGGCGCGTCGGGCTGCGCCTCCTCGGACATCCGGTGCCGTGCGTCCGGCTCGGCCACCAGGTCGGGCTCGGCAGCGGCCACCGTGTCGGTGAAGACGACGGGGGGCCGGACGCCGTTCGGGCCATTCGCCTCGACCTCCTCCCGCGCGTCCGGCCGCGGCGCCTCGAGCCCCTCCGGTGCGGCAGCAGCGGGCGGCTCGGACGCCGCCTCGCCTGCGGCCTCGGCCTGTGCCGGCTCGCCGGCCGGGAGCCGACCGGCCTCCTGCGGCTGCGGCGGCCGCGCCGGCGAGGCCGCGGCCCGGATCTTCTCCGGGTCGACGCCGACGAGCTTGAGGCTCTCGCGGTAGACCTCGGACTTGGGCGTCCCCGTCTCGCGCGCGACGAGCCGCACGACGTCGGCGAGGGGCAGCCCCGACTCCTGCTTGTAGAGCCGCAGGCGGTCGAGGATCGACAGCCCCTCGCGGTCGGCGAGCTTGCCCTGCCAGCCCGCCACCACGAGGACCACCTCCCCCTTGATCTCCTTGCCGCGGTACTCGGCCAGCACCTTGCTGAACTTCCCGCGGATCGCCTCCTCGTGCATCTTGGTCATCTCGCGGAACATGACCATGTCGCGGTTGCCGAGGACGTCGCACAGCTCCTGGATCGTCTCGTACGCGCGCCCGGGCGCCTCGTAGAAGACGAGCGTGCGGCGGTCGAGCTTGAGCGACTCGAGCAGCTCCTTGCGCCTCTTGTCCTTCTGCGGGAGGAAGCCGACGAACGCCCAGGCGTCGGTCGGCAGGCCGGAGGCGGAGAGCGCGGCCACCGCCGCGCAGGCCCCCGGCACGGCCACGACGTTGGCGCCCCGCTCGACGGCCGCCTTGACCAGGCTGTAGCCCGGGTCGGAGATCCCCGGCGTCCCGGCGTCCGACACCAGGGCGATCGCCTGCCCGTCCTCGAGCCGCCTGAGGAGCGGCTCGATCTTGAGCTGCTCGTTGTGCTCGAAGAAGGAGGTGAGCGGCGTGCGGATCTGATAGTGGTTGAGCAGCTTCGCCGTCTGGCGGGTGTCCTCGGCGGCGATGAGCTTCACCTCCTTGAGGACGCGCACCGCCCGGAACGTGATGTCCTCGAGGTTGCCGATCGGCGTGGCAACGACGTAGAGCGTCCCCTTGCGCGCCCGCCGCTCCTCGGCCATCTTCTCGCGCCGCGCCTCGAAGGCCTCCTCCATGGAGAGCCCGTGCTGGCTGCGGCGCCGCATCGGCCCCTGGCCCTCCCGCACCGGCGCGTCGGGCCAGGCGTCCTTGAGGAGGGCCTGCTCGCGCTCGTCGAAGGCGCCGATGTCGGCGGCGCTGCGCGGCTGGCCGGCCCTGAGCGCCTCCTCGAGGACGCGCAGCTCCGGCTCGTCCTCGACGGCCGGGGCGTCCGCCGCACCCTCCGCGACCGGGCGTCCCTCGTCGGCCCCGGCGCGCCGCGCCTCCCGGTCACGACCGCGACGCCCGCGGCGCCGCCGGGCCCGTCGGCTCTCGCCGGCCTCCGCGGCCTCCTCGTCGGCCTCGGCCGCCGCCTCGACGACCGCCGCCGCCTCGCTCGCGGCTGCGGCCTCGCTGGCGGGCTCGGCCGGAATCGCCGGAGGGACGGCCGCCTCCGCGAAGGCGACCTCCGCATCGCCCGTCAGCTCCAGCTCGTTCACCGCCGGCAGCTCGACCTCCCGGCGCCGGCGCCGCCCCCGGCCGCGGGAGCCGCGGCGCCGGCGGCGCCCTTCCCGCCCCTCGGCGGTCGGCCGTTCCTCCGATGCCTCCTGGTCGGGCTCGCCGGGCGCCGCCGCCTCGGCGGTCGCGGCGTCGGGCGCAGGCTCGTCCTGCGGTCGCCGCTCCTCGCCGCGCGCGGCCTCGTCGGTCCGCTCCCGGCCGCCGGCCTCGCCCGGACGGCCCGTCCCCCTGCCGCCGGCCTGGACGAGCGGAGTGAACGGCTCGGACGAGAAGGCCCGCTCGACCTGCTTCGTCAGCCGCTCGACCTCTTCGGGAGACAGGTCCATCCAGGTGGGCGGCAGGGGCCGCGGCCGGGCGGCTGCCGCCGGCCGCATCGCCTCCGGCGTCGTCCCCTGCGTCCCCTCCGCCGCGGTGTCGGGCGGCGTGTGACCCGTGTCCGGCGTCGGCTCGTCCGGCCGCGCCTCGTCGTCTCGCTTCTGATCGTCGCTCATGTGCCCCAATCCCGTGCGTGGCGGAAGTCGCGATCGATCGTCCGATGCGAGAGCTTCGCGATCACGGGAAGGCGGCGTGTGAACGGCGAGCCCTGCACGCGCGCGCGGACCGTGTCCGCGCGCGCGGGGGCGAAGCCCGGCGCGACGCACTCGTCGCGACGGTATCGCCGGTCGACCAGGAAGAAGAGGAGGCGGTCCCCCTCGTCGGACTGGCCGGCCCAGAGGTCGGCGGACGGCGTCTTCTCGATGATCTCGTTGCCCGTTTCGAGCACCAGGGCCCGCGGCTCGGCGGAGTCGTGGTGGAGGACCGCCATCCGCTCGCGGGCCGTCTCGTTGCCGCGCCGCACCGCGTCCGCGTCCGGCTCGTCGTGCCGGAGGTACGCGTCGATCATCGGCGCGATCTCGATCGTTCGAACTTCCAGGTTGAGCTGTTCGGTCACCTCGCGCGCGTGCCGCAGACGCTCCGGACCGCTCGTCCGGTTGGGCATGGCGAGCGCGGTGACGTTCCGGCTCCCGAGTGCCCGGGCCGCCGGCGCGGCCGCCGGGGGGGAGCCGATCCCCCCCGACGGGCCGACGGCGACCCGCTCGGGGCCGACCTTCGTGACCTCTTCGCGAATGAACTCGGTGAGCACCCGCGAGGCGAGCCCGGCGTCCAGCACCAGCTCGGCCTCGCCCGGTCGGTGGGCGGCTGCCGGCACCCCCGGCTCGCTTCGCCGGCGGCGCGCGCCCTCAGCCACGGCGTGCGGTCCCGATGCGCGTGAGTTCGGCGAGCGTAGGCTCCACGTCCTCGTCGCGCAGGAGCGGCCTGCTCGTCCGCTCCCGCCTCACGTCGCCCGGGTCGATCCGGGCGGTCGGGACCGTCTCCTCGAGCGGACCTGCCCGGGCGATGAGCCGCCCGGAGGGCCCGGTGACCATGGAGCCGCCCCGGAAGTCGACGCCGTCCTCGAAGCCGACGCGATGGGCGTCGAGGACGTGCTGTCCGAAGAGCTGGGCGTACGCGCGGAGGAGCCGCTCCCAGGTCAACATCGCATCCGGCCCCTCTGGCTGCGAGACCCCCCGCAAGGGGCTGTTCGAGACGC
Source organism: Thermodesulfobacteriota bacterium (assembly GCA_036381125.1). GTDB lineage: Bacteria > DASVDK01 > DASVDK01 > DASVDK01 > DASVDK01 > DASVDK01. Next base: position 6,562 of record DASVDK010000377.1, read on the forward strand.
AGAGGAGCGTCTGCGCGCCGTCCATGGCCAGGAGGTACGGCGCGGAGGGGTGCCAGAGATCCTCGCAGATCGCGAGCCCCACCCGTCCGAAACGGGTATCGAAGGCCCGGAACCGGTCTCCCCGCGCGAAGTACCGGTACTCGTCGAGGAGCCCGTACGCCGGCAGGTAGACCTTGCGATGGCGGTGGAGGATCTCCCCGCCCTCGAGGTAGATCGCCGCGTTGTAGAAGCGAGCGCCGTCGCTCGCCTCGACGAAACCGACCACGAGCGAGATCCGCTCCGACCCGACAGTCTCCGGAGCTCCAGGATCTCGGGGGCGTCCAGCGAGAGCGCTACTTCCGGGACCGCGTCCTTCGGGAAGTAGCCGGTGAGGGCGAGTTCGGGGACGATCAGCAGGTCGACTCCGGCCGACACCCCGTCGCCGATGGCCCGGTCGATCCGATCCGGGATGGATCGAAGGTCGCCGAGCCGCGGGCGGATCTGGGCGAGGCCGACCGCCGTTCGCGGCCCCTCACCCCCCGCCGCCACCTCTGGACTGCTCACCAGCTCGTTACCAACCCTTTGAATATCGCTGGTTTATAGCACGACGGCGCGTCGCGTGTAAAGCGCCGCGGTTTGACACTCCCGGAACGCCGTTGCTAGCCTGCGCCCTGGGCAATCCTGCACATGGA
>DASVDK010000378.1:0-7177 GCA_036381125.1 Thermodesulfobacteriota bacterium
ACCCGCGTCGACGGCGAGGTCATCACGGCGGCCAAGTACATGGCCGATCAGATCCAGCACGCGACCGAGAACCGGCCGACCTCGATCGATGACGCCTCGACGGATGTCACGGCCTTCCGGACGACCAAGGACCCGGGAGCCGTCGGGTCGGAAGCGCTGCCGGTGACGCTCGAAGAGGAACTCCACATCATCCGGCACGTGATCCGGCTCCTCAAGCCGGGGGCGACCCAGTGGTATCAGGACGCGCCGGCGCAGGGCGATCCGGTCTACGCCGAAGTCTTTGGAGCGTAAGCGATGGCGACCTACACGAAACGGAAGCTCTCGGGGTCCACGGACGGGAAGGCCATCACGGTGGCCGCGACGGGGACGCCCGGGACCTTGATCCATACGGCCGTCACGGGCACGACCGACCTCGATGAGGTGTACCTCTACGCGGTCAATACCGACACGACGGCCCGCAAGCTCACGCTCGAATTCGGCGGGACCACGGCGCCCGACAACCTCATCGAGCAGACGATTCAGCCTGAGGATGGGCTCGTGCTCGTGGTGCCGGGCCTCCTCCTCCAGAACGCGGCCGAGGTGCGGGCCTTCGCCGACGCGGCGAACGTGGTCGGCGTCTACGGCTTCGTCAACCGGATCGCGGCATGAGTCGGCGCACGCTCCTCGGCACCCCGAAGCTCCCGAAGCGGGCCATTCGGTGGGCGCACTTTGACGCGACGGCGCGCGGGCGTGCAGTGTTCGTCACGCCGGGGCCCTTCAGTTGGACGGCGCCCGAAGATGTCACGGAGGTGTTCGTCACGCTCCAGGGCGCCGGCGCGGGCGCGGGCTCGGGCGGCGGGGGGCGCTCCGCGTCGGTGGGGGAGGGCGGCGGCGGGGGTGGGGGCGGCGCAGCTGGGTTCCTGCGGCTGCGCGTCCGGTATGCCGTGACGCCCGGCGTCACCTATTCGGGCGAAGTCGGCGCCAAGGGGACTGGCGGGGCGGCGGTCGGCACGGACACGAACGGCAACGCCGGTACGGCCGGGGGGCAGTCCACGTTCGACACGCTTGTCGCCCCGGGCGGGTCTCCCGGGCAAGGCGGCGTGCGCGGGCAGTCCAGTGATCCCGGCGATGGCGGCCTGGGCGGCGCGGCGACCTCGGCGACGCATGGCAACTCCCTCGCGGGCGACGGTGCGTCGGGGTCGGGTTCGCCGGGCGCCTCGACCGGCGGCGCGGGCGGACACGGCGGCGCGGGCCTCGGGCCCGGCGGCTATCGCGGCAGCGGAGGCGGCCCGAACACGTCTGGCGCGGCCGGCCAGAACGCGGTCGGTCCCGGCGGCGGCGGCGGCGGGGGTGGGGGCGGCGGGGGCGGCGTGCCCGGGGGCGGCGGGGGCAAGGGCGGCGACGGGGCCGATGGCTACGTCGAGATCGAGTGGTAATGATGCCCCGCACCTACCGCCTCATGCACCCGGACGAACTGCCCCAGGTGGTCGCGCTCGTGCGCTCGGCCCGCCTCACGTGGACGCGGCCGCCGTCGGTCATGCTCGTGGCCGACGAGGCCGGCGAGATCATCGGCTGCTGTGGGCTCGACTTCGAGGGGGACGCGATCCAACTCGGCCCCCTCGTCGTCGCCAAGCCGTACCGCAAGACGCTGACCGCGTTCCGGCTCCTCGAGGCCGCTGAAGCGTTCCTCGCGGCCCACGGGGCGACCCGGTACGTCATGGCGTGCGGCGAGAAGGACCGAGGCCGGCTCGCGATGCTCGAACGGCTCGGCGCCCAGGTCTACGCGAAGCACGCCCGCCGCCTGTGGCTCCTCAAGCGCATCGGGGCGGCCCCCCAGGAGGTGACGCATGTCGGGTAGTCAGCCGCGGGTGCCCCAGCCGGGGCCGGAGGAGGCGGCCCTCCTCCGCGACGAGGCGGCGCTCCTCCGCGAAGGGACGCAGTTCCTCCGGGGCCTCGACCCCGTGGTCATGGCCGAGCTGGGCCTCACGTTCGACCCCAAGACGGGCCAGTTCACGGCCGCGCCGGACGCGGCGCTCGGCCAGGGGAATGAGATTCTCCGGGCCCTTCAGGCGCGGAGCCTCCGGCTCGCCCGCGGCGAGATGGACGCGGACCCCTTCCTCGAGCGCGCGATCGCCAAGGAGCGGAACCTCCTCAACGAACGCCTCCTGCGGCAACTCGGGCCCGGGGGCGAGACCTCCTCGCCCGGCCTGGAGCTCCTCAGCCGGTTCGGCACCGACGTGGCGGCGACGCGCGCCGAGAATGCGCGCAACGCGCTCTCGATGTTCGAGGGGCTCTCGCTCAATCGTCGGGCCGGCCAGGATGCCGCGCTCGCGAATCGCCTGAACCGCTTCTCGCTCCTCCCCCAGGGCCGCTTCACGGCGGCGGAGCTCTACGGCCAGCCCCTCTCGCGCTACCAGGCGGGGCGGATCGGGACCTTCCAGGCCGAGCAGGCCGCGCGCCGGCCGGGATTCGGGGAGATCTTCTCGTCCAACTTCGCGGCGGGCCTGGGGCAGAACCTCAGCAAGTTCGCGAGCCCCGACACGTTCAAGACGAGCTTCGTGAACCCGTTCGGTGGGGGCAGCTAGGCTCATGGCGACGCCGGCCAACCGTCTCGACCAGTACCGCGCCCAGCGCCTCGCCGAGGAAGAGGCGCTCCTGCGGGCGGCCCCGCCGGAGGCGTTCCGGCAGCCGCCGACCCCGCCGACGCTCGGCTACGACTTCCTCGAACCGCCCGCCGCCCCGGCGCCGCGGCTCGACCGCGACATCGTGCCGAGCGCGAGCACAACGGGCACCATTGGCGATCTGGTCGAAGGCCCGTCGTTCGCTGTGAACCGGCCATCGGCACGGCCCTCGGCCGAGGTGCGAGCCGAGCAGCGGCGCCTCGCCGAGGCCGAGGCGCTCGTCCCCCCCATCCAGCAGGGCGTCGGCGCGGCGCTGCTCTCGAAGCTCTTCGGCCGCCCCGTGGGGCTTGGGGCCGGGGCGGCGGTCGCGGCGCGGCAGGCCGCGGTCCGGCAGACGGCCCGCAAGCTCGGGACGGAGGAGCAGAAGCTCACGCTGGAGCGCATCAAGGCGGTCCAGGAGCAGCAGAAGGAGCTTCGGGACCGCGCCAAGTTCTTCCAGGATACCCTGGCCTTCGCCATCAAGACCTTCGGGAATGACGCGGCGGCCGGTGCGGCCCATCTCCAGGACGTGGCGACGAATCTCGGCCTCCAGGTGCCGCCCGAGGTGCTCCAGGGCTACTACCGGCTCGCCGCCGGCCGCCCGGAGACGATCGGGCAACTCTCGCTCGCGATCGCGAAGGGGACGCTGCCGACCACGTTTGCCACGGAGAACACCGATCTCGTCAAGAGCGTGCAGGCGGCGCAGTCGCCGGAGTCGGTCTCCATCCCACAACTCGCCGCCATTGCGGCGGGGACGGTCGCGCACCCGACGATCACGCCCGAACAGGCCGAGGCGGCCTTGCGCCGGCTGCAACTCCAGGGGGCCGACCTCCCGACGCTGGCCCTTCGCGCCTCGCAGGGCGACCGGGAGGCCGAGGCCGCACTCGCCCGCTACACCCAGGTGGCCGGCCAGCGGGCCGAAGCGACCGCGACGGGCGCGCTCCGCGGCGGCGGTCTGCCGGCCAGCGTGCAGGAAGCGCTGACGCAGATCAACAGTCTCGACGCGCTCGTCGAGGATCTGAATTCGCTCGTGCCAGGGATCGAGGCGGTGGTCGGTCCCGTCGCGGGCCGCGGCGCGGGGATTCTGGAGGCGACGGTCGAGGGCAGCCTCACGCCGCAACAGATCGAGGCGCGGCGCATCGTCAACGCCATCAACGCGCAGATCACCTACATGCTCTCTGGCAAGCAGATCAACGAGGCCGAGGCGAAGCGGCTACGTGACACGGTGCCCGGCCTGAATCTGCCATTCGACGTGTTCAAGGTCCGCTTGCGCGGCCTCCAGCGGCAGATTCGGCAACTCGCGGCCGAGCGCCAGCGCCTCGCCACGACGCCCGCGGGGCAACTGCCGCCCACGCCGGAGCCGCCGGCGTTGTCTACCGGCGGGGCCGAGCGTCGGGAGCTGAATGGCCGCATCTACGAGCGCCGTAACGGCCAGTGGTTCGACGTGACGCCGGAGGGGCGGTGACATGGCGCAGCCCGTGAGCGATCCTGCCGTCATTGACGCCCTGAATCGTGGCGCCGGGCGGCCGGTGACTGATCCCGACCTCCTCCGGCACCTCGATCAGCCCCCCACCCCCCCGTCGCTGCCGGCCCAGGTGGGCGGAGCGTTCGCGGACACGGCCCGTCGCGCGGGGCGCATCCTGGAGGAAGGCGGGCAGGCGATCCTGCGCGGCGGGGCGGCCCTCGTGGAGGCATCCCCCGTCGGTGTCGCACAGCGCGCCCTCCGGGGGGAATCGCCGCGCTCGCCGCTCGCTGAAGTGGCCCAGGCCGGGGTCGGGGCGGCCGAGGTGGTGGGTGGCATCGCAAGTCCCCTCGCCGTGCCGATCCAGGCTCCGGTCGAGACGGCAGCCCGCGGAGCGGGCCTGTCGGAGGCCGGCGCGCGCCGCACGGGCGAAATCGCCACCCTCGTGCCACTCGGGGTTTCGGCCGTTCGTGGCGCCGTGAATTTCGGCGGGCGCCTTCTCAACCGCATGCTGCGGCCGGCCTTGCGGCCTGACGCGGCTGAGGTGCGGCGCGCGGCCGAGAGCCTGAATGTCCCCCTCAAGGTTACTGACATCACGGCGAGCCGGGGCCCCGCCGCGCTCGAAAGCGCCGTCATGCAGACCCCGCTCGGCGGCAGCGTCCTGGCGGAGGCGAAGGCCCGGCAGGCGACTGCGCTCTCGAAGGCCGCGGATGACTTCCTCGCCACTCTCGGCGGCCCCGAGGCCACCAGCGCCACGCAGACGGGTGCGAAGGCGACCGAGGCGATCCGGCGCACAGTCGAGCGGACCCGGCAGGTCGAAAACGGCCTCTTCAACGAGGCCGCCCGACTCGCGCAGGGCGGCGACGCGCCGGTCCTGGTCCCGATCGAGTCCTTGAAGGCGAAGGCGGCCGAGATTCTGGCCGAGCAGCAGGCACGGCTCCCGGCCCAGCGCAATGCCCCGGTCGTCGCCCTCGCCACGCAGATCACCAAAGCCCGAGACGCCGTACCGCTCCGGCAAGCGCGCGTCTGGCAGCAAGCGTTTGGGGACGCGATCGAGCGCGGGGAGCTGCTCACGCGGATGCCGAGCGCGCAGGCGAAGGCGCTCTTCGCCGCGGTGAGCGACGACATGGACCGCGCGGTGGCGATGTCGGGGCGACGCGATCTCCAAGTCGCCTACCAGCAGGCGCGCACCTTCGCCGAGAACCGGAGGGCGATCTTTGCTGACTCGCCCCTCGCGCGGATTCTCCAGACCGACCCCGAGGACGTGATCCGGCAACTCGACCTCGCCGGCGGACCCACGGGCGTGCAGCGGGCGAAAGTGGCCATCCTCGGGCGACTGCCGGCGGGACGCCTACCCGATCCCGCGGATGTCGAAGCCTGGAACCTCGTGCGCCGGCACATCTTCGAGGGCATCTTCGCGCCGGCCGCCGAAGGGGGAGCCGTGCGCGAGGCGCGAGGCCTGTCGGTGCCGATCCTCTCCGGGGCCGATCTCGAACGGCGCCTCGCGCGGCTCGGGTCAGAAACAGTCGCCGAACTCCTCTCCCCGGTCGAGCAGCAGGCACTCCGGAACATCGTGACGGTGTCGAAGGCCCTGCAGGCGGGCGAACGGCTCGGCGCAGTCGGGTTCACATCGAGCACCCCGCAAGGGCTCGCGATCCAACTCCTCCTCACCGGCGGCGCGGGAGCGCTGGGCGGGGTGCCTGGGGCGCTCGGCACCGTGGGGGGCCTCCTCGTCGTCCCGCAGCAGATCGCCAAGGCGCTCACGAACCCCCGCCTCGTGGCCTACCTCGCGTCTCCGGAATTCGCGCAGGCGGCCCGAGGGGGGCTCGAGGCTGAGGAGGCGTTGCGCCGACTCTACGGGTTCGCCCTGGCCGAGCGTGTCCTGGCCCCGCCGGCGGCAAACGGGGCAAACCAGGAGGCGCCGCGGTGAGTCTACTGGCAGTCGGTGTAGGCGACGCCGCCCACGACGCGCGTCGTGCAGTCCACTCGGCGGGGGCGCTCGCGCGCCTGTCGCGCGTCCCAGGCATCGGCCAGGCGCCGGCGGTAGTCGGCGATCCGGGCGTCGGCGTCCAGCGGGGTGAGCCGCCCGTGATCGACGGCCTCGGCCGTGGCGAGCCGGAAGGCATAGAAGGCCGCGACATCGGTCGGGATCGTCACGCCGGCCGCGTGCCAGCGGGCGCGGGCGCCGTCCACGCAGTAGCGCTCGCGGGCCAGCGCCGTGGTGGCGGCCGGCGCCTCGGCGTGGCAGCTCGCCCACCACGTCGTGAGATCGGCCTGCAAGGCATTCCACCGCGTCGTCGCGCAACCGGTCACGAGGGGGAGCATGGCGAGGAGGAGAAGGGCGCGCATGGGCACCTCCCGCCTCGCACCGTAGGCAGGCCGATGGTCGCTCGTCAAGGAGGCACGAAAGAGTAGGTATGGCCGACCCGAAAGCCAAGCGCATCAGCAACAAGGTGAAGCGGCTCGTCCATGAGGGGAAGCCCCAGAAGCAGGCGGTCGCGATCGCGTACTCGATGGCCCGCGCGGGGAAGCTCGGGCCCCGCGGCGGGTATCGGCGGGGCGCGAAGGGGTAAGCGGTGGCGCTTCCCACCCAGCGCTACCCGGCCGATCAGGGGGACCGGAACACCTGGGGCGCGATCCTGCGCGCCTTCTGGGGCCGGCTCGTCGATCTCACGACCGGCCAGTGGAAGCCGGGCGTCATCCCGGGCAGCGCGCTCGAGTCCGGCACCATCACCGAGACGCAGCTCGGCGACAACACGGTCACGAGCGCCAAGATTCAGAACGACTCGATCACGACGGCCAAGCTCGCGGGCGGCGCCGTGACCGACGCCAAGGTCGCCGCCGACGCGGCGATCGCGCAGAGCAAGATCGCGAACCTTGAAGGCGACCTCGCGGCCAAGGTCACGAACCCCATGACGACCGCCGGCGACCTCATCGTCGCCGGGGCGAATGGGGTGCCGGCGCGGCTGCCGGCGAGCGTCGTGAACGTCCGCGAGCCGCGCTTTGGCGCCACAGCCGATGGCGTCACCGACGACACCGACGCCATCCTCGCCGCGATCGCGGCGGCGCCGGCGCG
>DASVDK010000379.1:0-57088 GCA_036381125.1 Thermodesulfobacteriota bacterium
AGCCGCGCGAGCGAGGGGCACGGCTCCAGGACCGCCGCCAGGGGACGGCCCGTGTGGTCGCCGGATGGCAGGCCGAGGAGATCCCGGGCCGCATCGTTGAGCAGGGTCACACGGCCGGCGGCGTCGACGGCGATCGCCCCGCTGCGGGCCACGGCGAGGAGACGGGCGACCAGGTGTGCGGACGACATGATGCGGATCTCGAGGGAGCCGGCAAATCACACCGGCCGCGGTGTGTCCTGGCTCCCGGAAGCCGGGGGACCGTACCACGCCGCTTTCCGAGGGTCAAGACGTGAAGTGGCCTAACTCCTCGAAATGCCGAGAGTCCTGGCAGTCGCTCGCCTGCCGGTCAGGCAAGCGCGCCGCAGTGCCGGCGCGACTCCCGCCGCGGTTGCCGGCGGCGAGCCGCGGCCGGGCCGAGCGGCGGGTCCGGCCCGGGTGGGCGCGCGGCTCACCGCCGGGGGGAGCCTTTGCCGGAGACCGAGGGGGGCCGCACCAGGTAGACGTGGCGGGCGTAGGGCTCGAAGTCGTCGACGAGGACCCCCTCCCGAGGCGCGCAGGCCGACCGCCCCTCGAAGAGCACCGTCACGCAGCGCCCCGCGCGCAGGCCCTCGATCCGCAGCGGCACCTGCGAGGCCGGCCGGCTCCACTCGTTGAGCGCGAGGAGCACCCGCGTGCCGTCGTGCGCCTCCCGGTAGAGGGTCGAGACCTGCGGGTGGCCGCTCGTGCCGTCCCCCTCGGCCGACGCCTCGAGCGGGTAGGGCGCGTCGCGCGACGGCTCGCTCGCCGCCACGCTGCGGCCGAGCGTCCGGCCGGCGCCGGCGTGCAGCAGCGGCAGGCCGAGCGCGGCCACCTCGCGGTTGGCCCGGCGCAGCGCCATCCACCAGGCGAGTCCCCGCTCGCCGTAGCGGCCGCGCGGCCCCACGTCGCCGAAGGTCCAGACCATCTGCGCGCCGTGGACGAGGGCGAGGTAGTACTGGAACCGCACGCCGGTCTCGATCGGCTCCCACCTCGCCGGGTCGCGGAAGTCCTTCTCGCGGTAGGCCCGCGAGAGCGCCGCGATGGAGACCCACATCTGCCCCGGATCGACCGCCCGCCGCGCCGCCTCCGCCCACTGCGCGGTCTCGCCCCGAGGCGACCCGGGGTCGCCCGACGGGTAGCGGTCGAACGCCACGATGTCGCCGAGGTCGCTCGCCGCCTCGAGCATCCCCGGCTTCCAGGCCATCGCCCCCACGAAGGTCGCCAGGCTCGGCGCCTCGCGCGCGACGAGGGCGTAGAGCTGGCGGACGGTCTCCTCGGGGCTGCCCCAGGTGTCGTCGTCGTGGTCGAACTCGTCCTTGAGGTACCAGCCGACAACCGACGGGTGGTGCGAGTAGTCGCGGAGCGCCTGGCGCCAGACGCGCACCACGCCCTGCGCGGTGCCGTCGTAGAGGCGGCGGTAGGGCCTGGCGAGGAACCAGGGGTCGACGCCCCCCTTCCCCTTGCGGCCCCAGTGGCGCACCCACCACCTCCGCGTGTCGGTCTGGTTCCAGACCACCACGTCGAGCCCCGCGCGGCGGTACGCCTCGAGCTTCTCGGGCAGCCCCAGGTAGACGTCGCCCCGCCGCGTCGGCTCGCTCCGCCGGCTCGTCCAGGCCGCCCAGCCGGCCCCCTCCCCGCTCACCACGGCGAAGGCGGTGTCGAAGCCGGCCCATGCGAGGTTCTCGAACTGGTCGGGGTGGTAGTCGAGCATCGGGACCGTCGCGGCGATCGGGAAGGCCGGCCGACCGTCCGGCCGGTGGAACCCCCGCTCGCCGAAGCGACGCTGCGGCCGCTCCGGCACGTCCGGCCAGAAGCCGGGGCGGGGCGCCTCCGGCTCCACGGCCGACGCCGGCTCGGTGGAGGCGACGAGGCGGTGCACCAGGGCGGAGCCGTAGAACTCGTTGCGTCCCCAGGTCCCGCCGCCGAGCCGCACCGCGAGGTACCCCTTCTCGGTCGGCCTGGCGCGGTCGAGCGGCACGACCACCGACTTCCAGGCATGGTCGCGGCGCGACTCGAGCGCGGCGACCGTCCTGAACGCCCCTCCGTCCCAGACCGCCGCCGTGACGGCCGGCTTGGGACGGTAGCGGTCGATGCTCGGCGGGAAGAGGTTGTCCTTGTAGCGGATCGTGAGGCTGCGCCAGGGGGCCGTCGGCGCCAGCCGCACCTCGGCCACGTAGATCGGCTTGATGGCGCGCCAGCGCAGGCAGCCGCGGCCGCCCTCCGGGAGGTCGGACTCGGCGGCGTACGGGTACCAGCCGTCCTCGTGGTTCGGGCACTCGTACCCCGTCGTGTGCCGCGACCAGCCGTGCCGGCCCTCGCCGTCGTCCGCGAGGACCAGGGGCGAGGCGGCCGACGGCGCCTCGAAGTCCGCGCCGGTGCCGAGGACGAGCGTCGCCTCGGCCGACCCGGCCGATCCGGCCGGCCGGCCGGACGACGACAGGGTGGCCCAGAGGAGGGCGAGCGCCACGAGCCAGGTCCGCCTCACGCGTCCCGCCTCCGGTGCCCGTTGTCGCGCCAGATGCGCCACGACTGCCGGGCGAACCCGTAGAGGTAGCAGAGCCACGCCTCGCGGACGAAGGCGCCGGGGAGGTCGCCCCGGAGCATGCGCCCCGCCATGTCGAGGGCGGTGCCGACCGCCTGGCGCAGCATGAAGCGCGGCACGCCGGCGATGCGTGGGACCAGGCGGTAGTCGACGCCGAGCTCGTCGACCGGTGCGGTCTCGGTCACCAGCGCGCGCGAGATCCCCTTCCAGTAGAACCACTCGCGGTAGTACCGCTTCGTGAGCCGCCAGGCCGGGACGTGGTGGTGCACCACGAGGCCGGGCACGTACCGCCCCCGCCCTCCCGCCGCCTCGAGCCGCAGGAGGTGCTCCGGGAACTCCTGCCCGCGCAGCGTCGAGTGGTCGCGGCCGAGGTCGGTCCGGAAGAGCCCGGCCCGCTCGAAGGCGCGGCGGCGGTAGACGATGTTGGCGCCGAGCGGCACCTTCCCCTCGAAGTCGAAGCCCTCGTCGCCGTAGTCGAGGATGGCGATCGTCCCGAAGAGGTCGCGCTCCGCCATGGAGAACCAGGCGGGCGGCTCGGTCTCCCAGAGCGGGAGGACCTTGCCGCCGAGGTAGTCGACGTCGGGGCGCTCGGCGAGGCTCCTGGCCGCCACGGCGAGCCAGTCGGGCGCGACGAGGACGTCGTCGTCCGTGAGCGCCACCCACTCGCTCGTCGTGGACGCGACGGCGAGGTTCAGGGCGAACGACTTGCCGGAGCGCGGCTCGCGGAGCGTCCGGCGCACCGGGCCGCCGGGGCGGGCCCGCGCGACCCAGTCGCGCAGGAGCGCGGGGGTGTCGTCCGTCGAGCCGTTGTCCACCACCACCACCTCGTACGGCAGCCCCGGGTCGTCGAGCCGATCGATCGAGGCGAGCGCGTCGGCGAGGCGGCCGGCGCGGTTGTAGGTGCAGACGACGACGGAGGCGCGCGGGATCGTCACGGTCGGCTTCCCAGGGTCACGGCGCCCCGCTCGTCGGCGTCGGCCGGCCGTCGTGCGCCGGTCGCCGCCGCGGCCGGCAGGCGCATCAGCTCGTAGCAGAGGGCGACGGCGCGGTCGGTGGCGGTGCCGGGGCGGTAGAAGAGCCGCCGCGCCACCGCGCGGCGCTCGGCCGCCCGCGCCGAGGGGTCGGCGAGGCCCCGTCGGACCGCGGCCGCAAGCTCGTCCGGCGCCGCGACCACGTCGGCCGCCTCGCGGATCCACCGCGCCTGGTCGGCGTTGACGCGCGCCCGGACGATCAGGTCGGGCAGGTCGAAGACGACGAGCGGCCGGTCGACGAGCAGGTACTCGAACGCGATCGAGGAGTGGTCGGAGACCAGGAGGTCGGCCGCGGCCAGCAGCGGCGTCGCGTCGGGCCAGGTCACGATCTTCACCGCCGGGTCGGCCTCGAGCGGCCGGAGCCGCTCGGCCCAGTCGATGCCGGCGGAGTAGCGCTCCCGCCGGTCGTACGCCCGGTCGTGCAGCTTGACGACCACCTGGTGACCGGTCCGCCGGAGCGCCGCCACGATCGCCTCGCCGCCGAAGACGTGGAGCGACGCGGCGGCCGACCAGGTCGGCGCGTAGAGGAGCACCGGCCTGGCCGGGTCGAGGCCCAGGCGCGCGAGCGTGGCCGCTCGCGGCCAGCGCCCCGTCACCAGGCCGTCCACCTTCGGGTAGCCGATCAGGACGGGCCGGGGGTCGTCCGGGCGGAGGAGCCCCACGGCCCGCCACTTGCGGAGGCGGTCCTCGTTGGCGAAGGCGATCCGGTCGAAGCGCTCGAGCGTGTCGAAGTGGCTCATGTCCCTGACCGGCGTCGTCGTCCCGTCCAGGTCGTACTTGCCGGCGACCCCGTGGAAGAAGTGCACGTGCGCGGCCCGGCGCCGAAGGCGCGCCATCCGGGCGAAGTCGCTGTTCAGGTAGAGGTCGACCTTGAGCCACTCGGCCCTCGCCTGCGGCACGACCCGCTCGGTGATGCCGAAGGCGCCGTAGAGGCGGTCGGCCGGCACGTCGCCCTCGGTGGCCGTGTACCAGCACTCGACGCGCGGGTCGGCCGCGAGCCGCTCGTGGATCGGCGCGAGACAGGCGAAGTTCACCGGCGTGCGCGCCTCGAAGAGGACGCGGCGCCGGCGCGCCACGCGCGCGTGCCAGGCGTCGTCGAGGTCGCGGACCGCCTCGACGACGCGGTGCCGGACGGCGCGCCAGCCGGTCACGCGACGGCCGCCCTGAGCCGCGCCTGGAGCGTGGCTCGCGCGTCCGGCGTGAGGCCGAACCCGTACACGAGGCCCAGGTAGAGCGCGGCCGCCGCGCCGCCGGAGGCGAGCACGGTGACGAGGTGGTTCGGCTCGAGCGTCTCGCGCAGGACCCAGAGCGCCGCCGCGGCGGGCAGGGCCGGCCAGAGCACCGGCCAGATCGCCTCCCGCCAGAACCGCGAGGCCGGCACGCCCAGGCGGCGGCAGGCCCGCGGCACCACGAAGAAGGACCCCACCGACACCGGGACCGCCGTGCCGAGCGCGACGCCGAGGATCCCGAGCCGTCCCACGAGCGCGACCGACAGGGCGAGGTTGCAGGCGGCGACGGCGGCGTTGTTCGCCGCGAGGTACCGGTGCCCGCCCGCCCCCTTGAGGATGGTCGCGCCGGTCGCCTGGACGACGCGGACCAGCATGGAGAGGGCGAGGATCTGGAGGACCGGCGCGCTCGACGCCACGCTCGGGCCGACCCACGAGACGAGCAGCGGCTCGGCCAGGACGATCACGCCGACCCCGACCGCCAGGGCGAGGGCGGTCGACAGCCTCGTCCCCTCGAGCAGGAGCGTCACGAGCCGCCGATGGTCGCCGCGCGTGCCGAGGTCGACGACCGCCGGGAAGAGCACGCCGTGGAACTGCGCCGTCAGGTCGCGCATGGTCTGCGCGACGCGGACCGACGGCGTGAAGAGCGAGACCGCGCCGGGGCCGAGCGCCCAGCCGATGACGAAGGTGTCGAGCGAGTAGTTCACCTTGTGCGACCAGTCGAGGACCAGCAGGTAGCCGCTGAACGCGCCGACCTCGCGCAGCCTCGCCAGGCTGGCGAGGCGCGGCGAGATCTCGAGGTCGGGCTGCACCCGGTAGGCGTTCACCACGTAGGCGACGTAGGCCGCCAGGTGGACGGCCGTCGTGGCGACGACGACGGCGAGGACGCCGCCGTCTCGCTCGATGGCGATCACGTTGGCGGCCGCGGCGGCCAGCGCGGTCACGATCGCCACGGCGTTGTTCATCGCGTAGCGCTGCGCGCCGTTGATCACCGCGCCGAAGACCGACAGCGGGAGGCCGAGGGCCAGCCGGGCGGCCACGACGAGGAGCACCGTACGCCCCACCTCGGCCTGGGCCGGCCCGACGGCGAAGAGCCGGTCGTAGGCGAGCGCGACGCCGCCCATGATCGCGAGCGCCGCCACCCCGGCGACCGAGAAGGCCGCGAAGACGGTGCTCGCGATCTCCGAGAGCCGGCGGCCGTCGCCCGTCGCGCGGCACTCGGCGACGAAGCGTACGAGGCCGCCCCCGAAGCCGAGGTCGAGGAACGACACGTACCGGGCGACCGTGGCCGAGAGGATCCAGAGCCCGTAGTCCTCCGCGCCGAGGTGCCCCAGGTTGTAGGGCAGGAGCACCAGGCCGACGAGGGTGTCGACCGCCAGCGCGCCGTACCGCGCCGCGGTGTTGCGACCGAGCGTGCGGGCGTTGCTCACGAGTCGCGCGTCGCCGCGGCCGCCGGCCCCGGCGTCCCCGGGGCGGCCGCCCGGGCGCTCGCCCCGGTCGGCGACGGGTCGCCGAACCAGGTGGCCCGTGCGTAGCCGGCCGCGTACCAGAGTCTGGCCTCGGCCTCGAAGGCGCCGGCCCGGTCGCCGCGGACCGCCCGCACCGCGAGGCGACCGGCCGCTTCGAGGACGTCTCGATAGAGACCGCGCGGCAGGCCGGCGATTCGCCGCACCTGCGACGCGGGGAGCCAGGCGCCCCGCACGTGGACCCGGTCCTTGACCGCCGCGCGCGAGATGCCCTTCCAGTAGAACCAGCGCCGGAAGTAGCCCTTCGTGAGCCGGTCGGGCGGGATCCAGTGCTGCACCACGGCGTCGGGCACGTACCAGCCGCCCCGGCCGCTCGCCGCCTTCAGGCGCTCGAGGAGCTCGGGCACCTCCTGCCCCTTGAGCGACGCCCTGTCGCGGCCGAGGTCCTCGCGGAAGCCGCCGGCCTCGAGGAGCGGCGCCCGCCGGAAGGCCATGTTCGCGCCGAGCGGCTTGCCGAGCGGCCGCGGCTCGTCGCCGTAGTCGAAGAGGGCGATCGCGCCCCAGATCTCCCCGCGGGTGCGACCGGCCGGCAGCCAGCCGGGGCGTTCGGCGCCCCACCTGGGCACGACCCGACCGCCGAGGAAGTCGACCGGCCGGGCCGCGAAGGCGCGGGCGAAGGCCGCCAGCCAGCCGGCGTCGACGAGCACGTCGTCGTCGGTGAAGGCGATCCGGTCGCCTCGCGCCTCCCGGAGCCCCCGGTTGCGGGCCGCCGACAGCCCCCCCCTCGGCTCGTAGACGTAGCGCAACGCCACCGGACTCCCGGCAGCGGCCCGCTCGACGACGGCGCGGGTGTCGTCGGTGGAGCCGTTGTCGACGACGACCACCTCGTAGGGCTCGCCGGGGTCGGCGAGCCGGCGCAGGGAGTCGAGCGTCTCGGCGAGGAGCCCGGCCCGGTCACGCGTGCAGATGAGGATGGTCCAGGTCACGGTGTCGCCTCCGTCATCGCCCCGCCTCCGCGGCACCCCGCGGGGCCGCGCGACCGGCCGGCCGGGCGGACCACCGCGAGAGCCGCACGGGGCCCGCGGGCGCGCCCTCTGCCGGCTCGGCCCGGGGGGCGCCGCCGGGGGCCTCGGCGTCGGCCATCCGCCGCAGCGCGACGGAGAGGCCGAGCAGGATGTAGAAGTGCCAGGTGTAGGCCTGCGACAGGAACATCGCGCCGACGAGGAAGCCGACGAGCGCCGTCTCGAGGCCGTGCGCCGTGCCGACGAGCCCGGGGTCGCGCGACCGCCGCGCGGCGGCTCGCGCGTTGCCGACTGCGGCCAGCGCCAGCGCGACGTAGACCGCGAGCCCGGCCCAGCCGATCTCGGCGCCGATCTGAATGAAGGCGTTGTGCGCCTCGTTCCACTTGCCGACGAAGCCGTGCCGCTCCCCCTCGGCGATGCGGAAGTTGCCGAGGCCGACGCCGACGACCGGATGCTCGAGGAGGATGGCGACGCCGTGGCGCAGCGTCGTCAGCCGCGCCTCGATCGAGCCGTTGTCCTCCCCGGTGACGATGGACGACGCGCGCTCGGAATAGCCGGAGGGGGCGACGGCGACGGCGACCCCGGCCAGGAGCACGAGGCCGGCCAGGGCGAGCCCGCGGCCGTGCCGGGCGACCCGGCCGAGCCCGACCGCGGCCGCGGCCAGGAGCGCCAGGAGGCCGCCGCGCGAGAACGTGGACAGCACGCCGGCCAGCATGACGCCGATCGCGCCGACGTAGAGGAGCCGCAGCGCCCGGCTGCGGCTGCCGATCGCCTCGAAGCCGGCGAGCCCCATCAACGCGACCAGCGAGAGGGCCAGGTCGTTCGGGTCGCCGAACATGCCGCCGACGATGCCCTCGGCGCGGCCGCCGTACCGGCTCGCCTCGCCGCTCGCGACAAGGTAGAGGGCGCCCGCGGCGAGGTAGACGCCGGCGGCCGCCAGCACGGAGACCAGCACGCGGGCGCGCGCCGGCGTGTCGACGACGTGGGCGACGAGGACGAAGGCCAGCGCCACCTTGACGAGCTGGTCGGTGAAGACCGCGAAGCTGCCGCCGGGCCAGAGGCCGAACGGGATCGACGCGGCCCCGAGCGCGAGCAGCGCGCCGACGAGCCAGACCTCCCGCCCGGCGCGGACGATCGGCTCGCCCCGCCGCAACGTGTCGGTCGCGTGGAAGAGGGCGGCGGCGAGCCCCAGCGCGAACGCGAGGTGAAGCACGGCGAGCGACGGCACGAGGTCCTGCGGACGCGTGTAGAGCACCACGAGGAAGAGCGCGAGCGCCCCGAACGCCGCGCTCGACGAGCGCCCCGCCGCGAGGCGTGCGGCCGGCGCCGGCTCGATCGCCGCCGCCGGCGCGGCCGGGGCGCCGAGGCGGGCCGGCCGGTTGCCGTCGGTCGTCCGGCGGGGCCTCGCGCCGTCGAGCCGCCTCGGCGCGGCGCCGGCGGGCCGGTCGCCGGACGGCGCCCGGCCTCGCTCGATGAGCCTCACCCGGATGCTCACGGCGCCTCCCCCGCCGACCCGGCCGCGCCGTGCGGGGCGCACCCCTCCGGCGATGCCGTGTCGCGGCAGTCCGGCCTCACCACCCGTGCCGGGTTGCCGGCGACGACGCTGTAGGGCGGGACGTCCCGGGTGACGACGCTCCCCGAGGCGACCACGGCTCCCCGGCCGACGGTCACGCCCTTGAGGACGACGGCGCGCGTCCCGATCCAGGCGCCGTCCTCGATCCGGACCGGCCGCACGTCCGCGGCCGTGACCGGGTGACCCGCGGCGCGGCGCACCGGGTCGAGCGGGTGGCCGTCGTTGTCGGCGATCATGACCCGGTCGGACACGAGCACGTCGGAGCCGATCGTCACCCGCTCGGCGACGCTCACCGTGAGCTGGTGCCCCAGGAAGACCCGGTCGCCCACCTCGAAGACCGGCCGGTCGTGCACCTTGGCGGCGATGAGCGACGAGACGCCGTCGATCGCGACGTCGTCGCCGAGCCGGATCACGAGGTGCCCCTCGATGTACGGGATCCCGTTGGTCAGCCGCAGCCGCTCCCCCACTCGCTCGCATCGCGCCCGGAAGAGCGGCTCGTGATAGACCGCCTTGAGCAACGTCCGCCAGAGGCTCAGGCGCGCCTCGCGCTCGTAGTAGAGCGCCAGGTGGAGCGGACGGACCACCGGCAGGCGAGCCGACCGATAGGCCTTCGCCAGCCGGTAGAGCGCCCGGGCGGTCGGCGTCTCCCGCCGCCGCACGCGCAGCTTGAGCGCTTCGATCCCGATCATGCGTCCCTCCCCGCGACTCCTCGGCTCAGGCCGTCACGGGCCCCGCCGTCCCGGAGCCGGACGCCGTCACGGCCTCGCCTCCATGTGGGCGCTCGCGCGCAGGGCCCCCTTGCCGGCGCGGTCCCGGGCCTGCCCGGGGCCGGCGACGCCGTCGATCCGCGGCACGACGTCTCGCGCCGCGCGCGCGAGGTCCTCCGGAAAGTCGATCTCGATCCACGGCATCCCGTCGGTCGGGATCGCGGCGATCGGCGTCTCCGCGAGGATCTCCTGGTAGGCCGCGGGGGCCCAGGCCGACAGCCGGCCCTCCGACAGGAGCCCTCGCGCCGCCCGGAAGAGCGCCCGGCGTCCCTCCCGACCGAACTTGACGACCCCCACGTTCTCGCCGTCGGTGATCGACCGGTCGAGGCGCTTGTCGATGGCCACGAGCCGGCCTGCCGTGACCGAGACCTTCATCGCCTCGTCGTCGAGCCGCGACTCGAGGTCGACGAGGAGCGCGTTGTCGGAGGGATCGGCGAGCAGGCGCTCGACCAGCGTCGGGTGGATCAGGACGTCGCTGTTGAGCAGCAGCATCGGTCCCTCCGGCATCGCGTCCTCCGCCAGCGCCAGGCTGTAGAGACTGTTCGTCACCTCGAAGTGCGGGTTATGCACGCAGCGCGCCCGGCCGGCGCACGCGGCGCGAACCGCGTCGGCGCCGTGTCCGGTCACCACCACCACCTCCTCGATGCCGAGGTCGGCGAGAAGGGTGAGCTGGCGCTCCAGCAGCGTGCGGCCGCCGAGGACGAGCAGACACTTCGGGATGTCACGCGTGAGAGGCATGAGTCGCCGGCTCACGCCTGCCGCGAGGATCACGGCGCAGGAGGATTCGGCCATCGGTGTTGGACTCCTTGGTGAACGCCGCCGGAGGCGGCGCGAGCTCGAGCAGCCGGTAGATCGCCGCCACGGCCCGATCCGTGGCGGTCCCCGGGCGGTAGAAGAGGCGCCGGGCGACCCGGCGCCTGTCGGCCCGCCGCGCCGTCGGGTCGGCGAGGCCGGCCCTGACCGCGGCCGCCGCCTCCTCGGCGGTGCGGACCGTCGTGGCCGCTTCGCGCAGCCAGGTCACGTGGTCGCCGGTGACCCGGGCGGCGCGGAGCAGATCGGGCTCGTCGACGACGACGAGCGGCCGGTCGAGGAGGAGGTACTCGAAGCCGATCGACGAGTGATCGGTGACGAGGCAGTCGGCCGCGGACAACGCCGTCGTCGCGTCCGGGTCGCGCACGAGCCGCACCCGACCCGCCGCCTCGAGGGCGGCGAGCCTCGCCGGCCAGTGGACCCCGGACGAGTACGCCGGTCTCGGGTCGAACGCCCGGTCGTGCAACTTGACCACCACATCGGCGTCCAGCCTGCCCAGCGCGTCGAGGAGCGCCTCTCCCTTCCGGGCGAGAGACGACTGCGGCGACCAGGTCGGCGCGTAGAGCACGGCCGGACGCGGCCCGGCGAGCCCGAGCGCCGCACGCGCCGCCTCGCGCGTGAGCGACCCGTCCACCAGCCGGTCCACCTTCGGCATCCCGATGAGGTAGGCGTTGCGTCGATCGGCCAGCCCGGCGGCGCGGTAGCGCCGCAGGCGGTCGCGGTTGACGAAGAAGTACGCGTCGAAGCGCCCGATGGAGGGGTCGGGCGTGTCGAGGCCGTACTTCCCCGCGACGCCGTGGAAGATGTGCACCCGCCGGACGCGGCGCTTGAGCCAGGTCGCGACGAAGTCGGCGCACACGTAGAGGTCGAAGCGCATGAGCTGCGCCTCGAGGCGGGAGATGATGCGGTGACGGACACCGACCTGCTCGTAGAGCGCGTACGGACGGCCCGGCTCCTCGCCCGCCATGTGCCACTGCTCGATCCTGGCGTCCGCGGCCAGCCGCGAGGCGACCGGACGCCACATGACGTAGTTCATCGGCGTCCTGGCGTCGAAGAGGATTCGCTTCGGCCGGGCTCGCAGCGTGTCGATCGCGTCGTCGGCGTCGCGCAGGGCCTTCGTGAGCCACCGCGGCAGCTTCACGCACGCCCCCGTCGCCGGCGCGGCGCCGCCGCCGGCCTCCCCGTTGCGCTCACGCCCGCCTCGGGCGGCGTCGCGGGCCGAGCCCGCGCACGGCCCTGAGGACGCGGCGCGCCCGCTCCACCGCCCCCGGCCCGACCTGCGCCGCGAGGAGCACCGCGGCCCGGCGGGGCGCGAGCGGCTGCAGCGCGAGCGACCGCCTCAGGGCGGCCGCGGCGCCGGCCGCGTCGCCCCGGAACCGCAGCAGGTCGTCCGCGTGGTCCGCGTGCAGCAGGGCGAGGCGGCGGCGTCTGAGCCACGCGCGTCCGACGGCGGTCCGCGCGAGCCCCCCGCGGGCGAGCGCGCCCTCGAGCGGCGCGACCTGCCCCAGGAAGCTCCGCTCCACGTTCGTGCGCCCGAGGCTCTCCGCGTGCCACAGGTAGACGGCCGCGACCTCCGGCACGAAGGCGAAGCTGCCGCGCGCGGCGAGCCTGAGCCACAGGTCGTAGTCCTCGATGACCTCGCGCCGCTCGTCGAAGCCGCCCACGGCCTCGAGCGCGGCGCGGCGCGCCACGACGGTGGAGGTGTGGACGAAGTTGTGCCAGAAGAGGGCGCGCAGCACCCGCCCGCGCCGCGCCGCGGCCGGCACCCGGTACGCGAGCGGGTCGAACGGGATCTCGCGCCCCTCCGCGTCGACGAACGTCACGAGGGCGTGCACGAGCACGGCGGACGGCTCGGCGTCGAGGGCCGCGAGCCTCGGCGCCAGCCCGCCCGCGCGCCAGCGGTCGTCGGCGTCGAGGAAGGCGACGAGCGGCGCCCGGGCCGCGGCGATGCCCGCGTTGCGCGCGGCGCCCGGGCCGCCGTTGCCGCACCGCAGCACGCGCACCCGGGGCGAGACGGCCCCGGCGACGTCCGCCGTATCGTCCTGCGACCCGTCGTCGACGACGATCACCTCCACGTCCGCGCCGCTCTGCGCGAGCGCGCTCTCGATCGCGCCGGCGACGTGCCGCGCAGCGTTGTAGGCAGGAATGACGACGCTCACGTTGGGGGTCGACATGAGCGCTGCTGCGAGCAAGTACCGTGCCGCGCTCAGGCGCGTGTGCGGATCCAGACGGCGCGATCGCCTCGCAGGAAACGGACGAGGGCGACGCAGGCCGCCCAGTTGAGGAGGACGAAGACGTAGGCGGCGCCCGCCACGCGCGCCGCGAGACCGCGCCGCCGGCCGGGGCGGCCGTCGGCCGCGGATCCGACGAGGGCCACGCCGTACGCCGCCCAGTGCAGGAGGCCGAAGACGGCGTAGGCGCCGTCGAGGAAGACGGTGGAGACGGCGACCAGTGCGAGCCAGGCCGGCACGGCGAGCCGCGCCACCTTGTGCGCCAGGAACCGGCCGAGGACGGGGTTGCGCCGGGTGAGGAGCGCGGGGTAGCGTGCGAGGAGCTGGTAGTTGCCGTAGAGCGTCCGGACCTTTCGCGGCAGCTCGTGGTTCCCGCTCGGCGCCACCCGGTCGACCGCGATCGCCCGCTCGTCGAGGACGCTGCGCGCGCCGGCGAGGACGGCCAGCATCGGGATGGCGACGTCGTCGAGGATCGTGTCGGGCGCGATCGGCTGGTAGAGCCGGCGCCGGATGGCGTAGATGGCGCCGGTCGCGCCGAGGGTGGAGCCGACCGCGCTCTCGCGTGCGCGCAGCCACAGCTCGTAGCGCCAGTAGAGCGAGAGGCCCTCGGCGACCTCGCCCCCGTCGGTGTCCTCGAGCACGAGGCGGCCGCTCGCGACCCCCACGCTCGGGTCGGCGAAGTTCTCCACGAGGAGTCGGACCGCCGACCGGCGGAAGCGCTGTCGCGCGTCGGCGAAGAGGACGATCTCGCCGCGCGCCGCCGCCACGCCGGCGTTGAGGGCGGCCGCCTTGCCGGTCGGGCGCTCGAGCGCGATCACCGTGACGCGCGGGTCGCCCGCGGCCGCCTCCCGGGCGCGCTCCGGCGTGCCGTCGGTCGAGCCGTCGGAGACCACGATCACGGAGAGCCGGTCCGCGGGGTAGTCGAGGGCGAGCAGGTCGGCGAGCCGCGGCCCGATCCGGTCGGCCTCGTCCCTGACGGCGAGCACGACCGAGACGGTCGGCAGGACCGGCCCGCGTGACACCGGCCGCGGAGCAAGGCGGGCCCATGCCCAGAGGGCGAGCGGATACCCAACGTAGGTGCCGAAGACGCCCCCGAGGGAAACCCAGAAGACGATCTCCGCCATGACGCCTCTCTCGGGTGGTCGTCCCCGCTAGCGGCCGAGGAACGCGGCGGCGTCCACCGCCGCCATGGCCGCCTCGCGCGCCGCCTTTCGGCTCGCGCCGAGGGCCGCTCCGGCGAGCACGTACCCGACGGCGGGCACCAGCGCGAGGCGGATGACGACGTCCCAGTTGAACAGCCGCTTCATACGGCGGACGACTCGACGCATCCTGCCCCCCTCCCTTGCCGGACGGGCCAGCAAGAGGCGTGCCCCATCACCGCCCGCGACCGAAGAGGATCACCTTGATCGTCTCGAACAGGATCGACAGGTCGAGCGCGAGCGACATGTGCTTGATGTAGAAGAGGTCGTACTGCAGCTTCTCGACCGCGTCCTGCACGGAGGCGCCGTACGGGTAGCGCACCTGGGCCCACCCGGTGAGCCCCGGCTTCACCGTGTGGCGCTGGTCGTAGTACGGGATGACCTTCCGGAGCTGCTCGACGAAGTACGGGCGCTCCGGCCTCGGGCCGACGATGCTCATGTCGCCCCGCAGCACGTTCCAGAGCTGCGGGATCTCGTCGATGCGCGTCTTGCGGAGGAAGGCGCCGATCCGGGTGACCCGCGGGTCGTTCTCCTCGGCCCAGACCGGGCGCCCGTCCGCCTCCGCGTCGGTGCGCATCGAGCGGAACTTGTAGAGCGTGAAGAGCTTGCCGTCCTGGCCGACCCGCTCCTGCGCGAAGAAGACCGGACCGGGAGAGTCGAGCCGGATCAGCGCCGCCACGATCAGGGTGACCGGCGCCGAGAGGACCAGCCCGACCACCGAGATCACGATCCCGGTGAGGCGCTTCACGACTCGCGTGAAGAGCGACTTGCGGAAGCCGTCGGAGAAGATCAGGAACGAGGGCTTCAGGTTCTCGAGCAGGATCTTCCCGGAGACCCGCTCGTAGAACGACGTGCCCTCCTCGACCTTCACGCCGGCCATCCGCACCGCGAGCAGCGCGTCGACCGGCAGCCGGCCCCGGGCCTCGGAGAGCGCCACGACCACGCGCTGCACGCGCTCTCGCCGCACCACGTCGAGGAGCGAGTCATCCCCCCCGAGCACCGGCGCCCGCCCCTCGACGGCCGCCGATTGACCCGGCCCGTCCGCGATGTGCCCCACGATCCGGAAGCCGAGGGCCGGCTGCGACCGGACCTCGGCCGAGACGGCCTGCGCGTGCGGGCCGGTACCGAGCACCAGGACCCGCTCGTGGAAGCCGTCGACCCGGAGCATGCGATCGTAGAGGAGGCGCCAGAGGATCAGGAGCGCCGCGCCGAGGCCGATGGCGGTGAGGAACACGCCACGGGCGATGATCAGCCCGGGGAAGGCGAGGTAGAGGATCGCGACCACGATCGACGTGGCCGCGAGCGACTCGAGGATTCGCCGCAGGAGGTCGGGCCCCGGCCTCGCGACGCGGAAGTCGTACAGGTCGTTGTAGTAGAGGCAGATCTGGCAGACGGCCGCCACCACGAAGCCCTTCGCGAGGAGGACGCCCGTCGCGGCGCCGCCCGGCAGGCCGCCTCGCTCCGCCCCGCCGAACGTCAGGACGACCGCAACGAGGATCGCGGCGAGAAGCAGGAGGTCCTCGACGACGATGAAGACGAGCCGACGGATCGAGTGACGCAGGAGGGCGAGCATGACCCCCTCGACGGTGCCGGGGCTGGCCCTCCTCCACCCCCGGCGCCGGTCTGGCCGGACGCGATACCCTACGCGTCAGGCGCCGTAGTCGTACTGGTAGTAGTCGGCGTAGTAGCGGAACTCGTCCGTCCGGTTGAGGACGAAGCCGAGCAGCACCGCGCCGTGCAGCCGATCGAGCGTGCGATCGAGAAGGCGTCTCGGCGTGTGTCCCGCCTGGAGGACGAGGACGACGCCGTCCGCGAGCCCGCTCAGGATCGCCGGATCGGGGACCGGGATCACCGGCGGCGTGTCGAGGACCACCAGGTCGAAGCGCGCCGCCAGCGTCTCCACGACCTCCCGCATCCCGTTCGACGCGAGCAGCTCCGCGGGATTCGGCGGCAGGTGCCCAGCCGGCACGACCCACAGGTCGTTCACCGGCGTGGATACCAGGACCGAGTCCAGGCCCGCGCGGCGGCGCAGGACGTCGG
Source organism: Thermodesulfobacteriota bacterium (assembly GCA_036381125.1). Classification (GTDB taxonomy): domain Bacteria; phylum DASVDK01; class DASVDK01; order DASVDK01; family DASVDK01; genus DASVDK01. The sequence continues at coordinate 15,926 of DASVDK010000379.1, forward strand.
CCAGGCCGTCCCGCGACGGAAGGCCGAAGAGCGCGCCGATGCCCGGGCTCCGCAGGTCGCAGTCCACCAGGCAGATCCGGCGGCCGAGCTCCTGGCCGAGCGCGATGGCGAGGTTCGACGCCGTGGTCGTCTTGCCCTCGCCGGCCAGCGGGCTCGTGACCACGATCGTGCGCATGGGCACTTCGCGCGCGTACACGGCGAGCTGCTGCCGGATCGCCCGGAACTGCTCGGCCGCGAGCGAACGCGGCTTGGTGAAGGCCACGAGCGCGTCGTCGAGACGCAGGTCGGGCGGGGCGGTCCGCTCGGGCAGCGGGACCGACGGGGCGCGCACGCGCGGCTCCGCGGCCGCGGCCGACTTCACGCGGCCGGCCGGCTCCGCGGTCGTGGTCGTCCTCGCCTGCGCGGCCGGCTCCGCGGTCGCGGCCGACCTCCGGTCCGCTGTCGGCTCCGGGGGGGCCGGCGACGGCACGGGGCTCGCTCGCGCCGGCGCGCTCGCCGGCTCGGCGGCCCGGGTCCGCGTCGCGCCGTCCGCCGGCTCGGCAGCCCGGGTCGCCGCGGCGGGGCGCTCCGGCTCGGCGACGGCCGGCAGGTCGCCGGATCGGCGCGCCTCCTCCCGCTCGCGCTCGGCCCGCCTCAGCGCCTCGTGAACCTTGCTCACCGTGCACCTCCCCTGTCGCCGGCCGCGGCGCCCGAGACCGGTCGCTCGCCGCTCACCCACCGGTCCACGTGCGCGACGATGCGCGGCCCGAGGTCGCCGGCCGCGACGGCGACGAGACCGGCCAGCACGGCCGCCACGACGAGGCCGCCGACGAGCCGGCGCCACCCGTGACGCCCCGCGCGCGGCCCCGGCGCGCCGGTCGCGCCGCCCGCCCAGGCCGGCGCGGCTTCGGGCTCCTTGCGCATGACCGCGTCGTCCGCCCAGGCCGGTGCGGCTTCGGGCTCCCTGCGCATGACCGCGTCGCCGTCGACGGCCTCGGCCGCCGCGAGGTCCCGGAACCCGGTCTCCCCGGTCGGCTCCAGGTCGCGGACCGCCTCGATCACCGCCCCGTCGTCGACCAGGCGTTGCTCCTTCGCGTACGCGGTCAGGAGCGCGTTGTCGGCCAGGATGTTGATGAGTCGCGGGATGCCCCGCGAGTAGTAGTAGATCTCGTCGAGCGCTCGATCCGTGAAGATCCGACCGGTCGCCCCCGCGATCCTGAGCCGCTGCACGATGTAATCCAGCGTCTCGGTGCGCGTCAGCGGCGGGATGTGGTACCGGAGGCTGATGCGCTGCTTGAGCTGCCGGAGGCTCGGGTGGTTCAGCGTGAGGTTCAGCTCGGGCTGACCGACCAGGACGAGCTGGAGCAGCTTCTCCTTGGACGTCTCGAGGTTCGACAGGAGCCGGACCGACTCGAGCAGCTCGCGCGAGAGGTTCTGGGCCTCGTCGATGATGAGGACGGAGTTCTCCCCGCGGGCAAGCCGGTCGATGAGCCAGGCGTTCAGCTCGGCCACGAGGTCGCCGACCGACGTCGAGGTGGTCGGGACGCCGAAGTCCTCCACGACGGCGCGCATCAGGTCGGCCTGCGAGAGGCTCGTGTTGAACAGGTACGCCGCCCGGACGTTGGGGTCGAGCCGGTCGAGGAGCGTGTGGAGCAGCGTCGTCTTGCCCGACCCGACCTCGCCCGTCAGCACGAGGAAGCCCTTCCGCTCCCGGACCCCGTAGGTGAGGATGGCGAGCGCCTCCTGGTGGTGCGCCGAGAGGTAGAGGAAGCGCGGATCGGGCGTGACGTTGAACGGCCGCTCCGCGAACCCGAAGAACCGGAGGTACACGAGCCGTCGCTCCTAGAGCCGGGCGGCCTGCGGCGCCCGTACCGGCTGACCGCGCCTGGCCCGCCGCCGCGCCCTGGCCTCCTCGTGCGCGAGGTCCGGGATCGCGCCGAGTACCGGCAGGCCGTACGCCTGCTTCAACTCCTCCACCGTGCGCACCGACTGGTCGAGCGTCTCGCCGAGATAGACGCCGCCCGCACCGGCCCCGAGACCGAGCACCAGGCCGACGAGGAGGATCTTGAGCCGGTCCGGCTTGACCGGCCGCTTCGGGACGTCGGCGGGGTCGAGCACCGTGAAGGTCTCCCCGGCCTGCTTGCGCTCGAGGTCCTCGGCCATGCCCGCCTGGATCTGCTTGCCGAGCAGCGACTGGTAGGTGGCCTTGAGGTTCTCGTAGTCACGTGTGAGCGTCGCGTACTCCTGCTCGCGCCGCGGCATGGCGGCCACGAGGGCACGCGCCTCCTGGATCTGGCGCTCGAGTTCCTGCCGCTCTGCCGCCCGGCTGGCGAGGTCGACGCGGATCTGATCGAACTCGCGCTGCAGCGCGACGTACATCGGGTCGCGGGCGAGCTCCGCGGCCGGCGCGGGCGGCAGCGAGACCTGGCCCCCGCCGTTCCGCATCTGGGCCTCGATCTCCTTGATCCGGCGCCGCGTCATGACGACGTCCGGGTGCCGGCTGGTGAACTGGGTCTCGAGCGCCTGCAGCTCCGCGTGGAGCCTGACGAGCTCGGCCCGAAGCGGCGAGACCGCCTCCGGCTCGGCCGCCCGGGCGCGAAGCGAGGCCATCTGCTGCTGCACGAGGCCGCGCCGCTCCGTGAGCCGGAGCGTCGCCTCGCGGTTGGCCGCGAGTCGCTGCTCGAGCTGGTCGAGCGCCCGGAGGTTCGCCTCCTTCTGCTCCGGCAGCTCGCCGAGGTGCGCCTCGCGATAGGCGCGGATCTCCGCCTCCTTGGCCGCGAGCTGCTCCTCCATTTCCCGCCGCTGCTGGTCGATGAACTGGGCGGTTCCCTCGGCCCGCTGCGCCCGGATCTTCGAGTTCTCGGCGATGAAGAGGGAGGCGAGCTGGTTGGTGATCTGCTGGACCAGCCGCGGCTCGCGCCCCTCGAACCCGATCACGAAGGAGTCGCTCCCCGACACCCGCACGTCGATGTGCTGGCGGAGCCCGTTCACGCGCCGCTCCATCGCCGCCGGGTCGTCCCAGTCCTCGCGCCAGAGGCCGAGCGTGCGGATGACCTGCTCGAGCCGGGTCCGGCTCATGACCTGCTGGGAGAGCGTCGTCAGGCGGTCCTTGACCTCGATGTTCGAGATGGGGGCGATGTACCGCTCGGGGATCTTGGCCGGGTCGACGAGGATCACCGTCTCGGCCCGGTACACGTCGGGCAGCCACCAGGCGACCAGCGCCGAGCCGAGCACGATCACGAGGAACGGGATCAGGAAGAGCCACCACCGCCGGGCGATCAACGCCCGGATCTCCGCCATCCCGAACGCCTGCCGAATGGTCTCCATCACACTCCCCCGGCGACTGTCGCCGCCTCGAAGGACGTCACGGGGCGAGACCGGCCATCTCCCGGATCGGCCAGAGGACCTCGATCCCGACGAGGGCGCTGTTCTCGTCGATACCCGACCGGCCGTCGACCTGGTCCTCGTACCGGTACCGGTACGACACGAGCGCCGACGCCCACCGGATGAACCGCCACGAGAGGCTGACGGTCCCCTGGACCGTGTCGGAATCCGTCCCCAGGCCGCGCACCGACCTGGTGCGCAGGAACGCGAGCGCCCCCCCGGCCGACAGTCCCGGGCTCAGCGTCCGGCTGATCGACGCCTCCAGCACGTCGCGCGTGGAGACGTCGCCCGACCCGTCGCCCGTCCCGATCTCCCGCGCGATCCGCAGTTGCCACTGTCCCTGCGCCAGGTCTCCGCGCAGCGTCGCCCCGCCGTATCCGAGGTCCTCGTCGCCAACCTCGTCGCCCCCCTCGTCGCCGCCGTCGCGCGTGCGGACCGCGGCATAGCCGGCCGTGAGGGCGAGCCGGAGGACCTCCGAGATGCGCCGCTCCCACGAGAGGTCCGCGCGCACGACGGTCGCGTCGGGGGTCACCTCGAACAGCGTCAGGTCGTACCGCAGCCCCAGCTCGAGGTCGTCCGCCGGGGTCAGGCGGTAGTCCGTCGAGAGCCGGCCGGCGTACGTCTGCTCGTCCTCCACGAAGAGGTCGTCGAGCGACTCGTTGACGATCCAGAGGGCCTCGGCCCCGACGGCCCAGCGCGGCGTGAGGTCGTAGTCCGTCCCGACCCGGAGCTGATTCCTGATCTCGTCCTCCCGGACGAGGAGCGACCGGAGGTCCAGGACGTCCACGCCGGGGGTCCGCGCCGCTTCCTCGAAGCTGCGAAACGTCTGCCCCTGCGGGGTCACGAAGACGAGGTCCTGGGTCGGGTCGGGCGAGAGCCGGAAGTCCTCCCGGAGGAAGAGCCTCCAGCGTGGGGTCGCCATGTAGTCGAGCCGGGCGCTCGCATTGTGGTCCACCCCCGGGCTCTCGCCCTCGCGGAAGTGCTCGAACCGGAAGTTCACGGCGTACTGGGCGGTCCCCTCGAGCTTCCCGCCGACCACGCCGGCCCGAATGCCAGGCGTCACGTTCGACGTGAACCCGCTGCGCTCGTTCTCGGGGACGAAGTCGACGTTGTCGCTGAAGGTCTCGCTCAAGCCGACCGACGGGACCAGCTCGAACCGCTGCTGGGCGGCCGCGCGCGTGGCCAGGGCCAGCGTCAGGGCCGCGGCGCCCGCCGGGAGCGCGAGGCCGGCGGCCACGCACCCCGCCATCCGTCTCGTCATCCGCGCCGCCATGGCTAGAACAGGCTCTGCGGCACCATGATGGTGTCGTCGCGCTGCAGGAGGATGTTCTGCCGGTCGTCGCCCGCGAGCAGGTCGTTGTAGCGGATGCCGATCCGCATGAGCCGCCCGTCGGGTCCCTTGCGGAGCACGACCATCCGGTTGGGGGCCGCGAAGGGCGTCAGGCCGCCGGCGAGCGCGATCGCCTCGAGCACCGAGACGCGCCGCTTCACCTCGATCACGCCGGGCTTCTGCACCTGGCCGAGGACGTTGACCTTGAGGCTGTTGATCTCCTTGACCGCCACCGTCACGGCCGGCGCGGTGACGTACTCCTTCAACCGCCTGGCGATCTCGTCGCGCAGCTCGACCGCCGTGAGGCCGGCCGCCTGGATGTCGTTGAGGAGCGGAAGCGAGATCTTGCCGTCGGGGCGGACCGGCACCTCACCGGAGAGCTGCTCGTTGCGCCAGACGGTGATGTGCAGGACGTCGGCCGGGCCGATGCGGTATTCGTCGAGCGCCGCCGCGGTCGCCGGGACGGCGGCGCCGACGGTCCCGCGGTCGGCGCCGGCCGGTCCGGTCGTCCCGCACCCCGCGAGCGCGGGGACGACGACTGCCGCGAGAACGAGGGATACGTGCCACCTTGGCTGCCGCATCGTCACGCGCCTCCACCGGCTCGCCGCCGGCATCGACTCCGGGCTCCCGCGTCCGTGAGGCGGCCGCCGCACGCCCCGACGGCCCCCCGCGGTCGGTCGTTTCGTCAGGCCGGGTGCCGGTCGAGTTCGTTCTCCTTGATCTTGTAGAGGAGCGCCTTGTAGGAGATCTGGAGGATCTCCGCGGCCTCTTTCCGGTTCCACCGCGTCCAGTTGAGCACCTGCGAGATGACCTCCCGCTCCGCCTTGCGCGCGGCTTCCCGGCCGACGTCCTTCAGCGACACCGGCCGATCGCCGTCGGCCTCGATCGGCGTTTCGGCCGCCACGCTGGCGGCCGCCGCGACCGCCTGCGCCTCGGGCTCGATCTCGCGGCTGCGCAGGGCGAACTCCGTGTGGATGGCCGACTCGTTGCCGAGGACCACCGCTCGCTTGATCATGTTCTCGAGCTCGCGCACGTTGCCCGGCCAGTGGTAGGTCATGAACCGCCGCATCGTCTCCTCGGTGAGCGGACGATAGGGCCGGTTGTACTGCCGCGAGTAGCGGGTCAGGAAGTGGTCCACCAGCAGCGGGATCTCGTCGCGCCGCTCGCGCAGGGGCGGCAGCGTGACGCTGACCACGTTCAGCCGGTAGTAGAGGTCCTCGCGAAAGTGCCCCTCGCGGACCGCCTTCTGGAGGTCGCGGTTGGTGGCGGCCAGCACCCGAACGTCCACCGAGACGTCCCCCTCGCCGCCGAGGCGCGAGAACTCCCCGTCCTGGAGGACCTGCAGGAGCTTCGCCTGCAGCGCGGGGTGCATCTCGCTGATCTCGTCGAGGAAGATCGTGCCGTGGTTGGCCAGCTCGAACTTCCCCTGCTTGCGGAGGTTCGCCCCGGTGAACGCGCCCCGCTCGTAGCCGAACAGCTCGCTCTCGAGGAGCTGCTCGGGGAGCGCCGCGCAGTTGATCTTGACGAACGGCTTGTCCCGCCGGTGGGACTCCTGGAAGAGGGTCCGGGCGACCACCTCCTTCCCGGTCCCGCTCTCGCCCCGGATGAGGACGGTCACGTCCGTCTTCGCCACCTGGTCGATCATCTGACGGACGTGGTGCATCCGCTCGTTCTCGCCGAAGAGCAACTGGTAGCTCGTCTGCTCCTGGATCTGCTCCTTGAGCGAGCGGACCTCGGACGCCAGCTCGAGCCGGTCGAGGACCTTCGTGATCGTGAAGTTCAGCTCCTCCGGGTCGAACGGCTTGTTGAGGAAGTCGTTCGCCCCGAGCTTCATCGCCTTGACGATCGTCTGCGCCCGGCCGTGCGCCGACAGCATGATCACCGACACGTCCGGCCGGACCGCCTTGATCTCCTCGAGCGTACGCAGGCCGTCCTTGCCCGGCATGAGCACGTCCAGCACGACCACGGTCGGCTTGAACGCCTGCACCTGGCGGACGGCGTCGTCTCCGTTCTGGACGCTGATGCAGTGGAACCCGTACTGGGCGAGCAGCGTCCGCAGGTAGTTGCACATGGACGGCTCGTCGTCCACGACGAGCACTCGGGTCTTCTCGGCCAATTCCCCCCCTTGCACGTGAGGCGCCGCTTGCCCGGAGGTCGCCCCGTCGAGGTGTGGTTCGCCAGCAGACCGGACAAGCGGCCTACGTTCCGCGTGACGTTGAGCAAGCGATGTGCCAAGGGGATCTCGCCCCGCGGCGGCCGTGACGGCGCGCAAGGCAAACGCGCCCGCCCTCGTCGGATGCGGCGATTGGCCGCTTGACGCGGGGCCGAGCACGCGGTCGCGTCGATCGGGCTGTCGTGAGGATTGCCCTGCCGAGGGAAAAGATTTGCCGCGGCAGGCAGCCGGTCGCAGAACCGGGAAGCGGTTCCGGCGTCGAGTCGTCAGGAGGGGGGCGGGCCATCGGTTGCCTGATCGCCCCGCGAAGCCTTCGGCTTCGTGGGAATGGGGAGGTTGTCAGGAGGGGGGCGGAGCGTCGGCCACGGAGACACCGGCGGCGCCTCTGGAGCGAAGGCCGGACTTGCTCCGGCCGGAGCGATTGAGAGAATGGGGAGGTTGTCAGGAGGGGGGCGGAGCGTCGATGAGAGACAGCGCGGAGTCCCCCTCCTGACTCCTATCGCCCGCCGTTCACGATCCCGCTTTCCTTGATCTTGTAGAGGAGCGCCTTGTAGGAGATGTTCAGGATCTTGGCGGCCTTCTTCCGGTTCCAGTTGGTCTGGTTGAGGACGCGCTGGATGATCTCCTTCTCGGCCTCGAGCGCCGCCTTCTTCGTGATCTCCTTGAGCGAGATCGCCTGCGGTCCGGCGGGGCGCCCCTGGCCGTCGACCGCCACGCCGACCGCCGGGACCGGGGCCGCCGGCACGGGAGCGCCGGCGCTCGCCGAGGCGGCGGCCGCCGCCTGACGCGCCGCGTTGATCGAGGCGTTCAGCTCGGCCACGACGGACGCCTGGTCCTCGAGGACGACGATGCGCTTGATCATGTTCTCGAGCTCGCGCACGTTGCCGGGCCACTCGTGCGTCATGAAGAGGCCCATGAGGTTCTCGGGCACCTGCGCGATGTTCTTGTTGAACTTCTTGTTGTACTTCTCGAGGAAGTACTCGCAGAGGATCGGGATCTCCTCCTTGCGCTCGCGCAGCGCCGGGACGTAGATGCTGACGACGTTGAGCCGATAGTACAGGTCCTCGCGGAACCGCCCCTCCTTCACCATCAGCTCGAGGTCCTTGTTCGTCGCCGCGACGACCCGCACGTCGACCTGGATGTCGCGCTTGCCGCCGAGCCGCGAGAACTCCCCGTCCTGGAGGACCTGCAGGAGCTTCGCCTGGAGCGGCGGCGACATCTCGGCGATCTCGTCGAGGAAGATGGTCCCCTCGTTGGCCAGCTCGAACTTGCCCGGCTTCTGCTTGAAGGCGCCGGTGAAGGCCCCCTTCTCGAAGCCGAACAGCTCGCTCTCGAGCAGCTCCTCCGGCAGCGCGGCGCAGTTCACCTTGATGAACGGCTTTTTCGCGCGGAGCGAGTTGAAGTGGATCGACCGGGAGACGATCTCCTTGCCGACGCCGCTCTCGCCGCGGATGAGGACGGTCACGTCGGTCGGCGCGACCTGCTCGATGATGTCCTTGACCTTGTTCATCTTGTCGGAGACGGAGAGGAAGTACCCCTCCTTCCGCTTGACGTCGAGCTGGGTCTTGAGGCTCTTCAGCTCCTGGACGAGCTTGTTCTTCTCGAGGACGGAGTTCATGGCGAAGTCCAGCTCCTCCTCCTCGAACGGCTTGGTGAGGTAGTCGGAGGCGCCGAGCTTCATGGCCTTGACGATGGTGCCGGTCTCTCCCACCCCGGTCAGCATGATGACCGGGGTCTGCCGCGCGATCTTCCGGATGCGGCCGAGCACCTCGAGCCCGTCCATCTTCGGGAGCATGATGTCGAGGATGATCAGCGAGAAGGTCGCCCCCTCCGAGAGGCGCTGCAGCGCCTCCTCACCGTCCTGGGCAAGGACGACGTCGAATCCCTTGAGCGTGAGGAGCGACTTCAGGTACTGGCGGATGTTCTCTTCGTCGTCCACCACGAGGATGGGCGGCAGGCGAGTCATGTGCGGCCTTCCCTCCCAGGAATCGGGGGAGAGAGTATCAGATTTCCCCGGGGGGGACAAGCTGGCCCGAAACGGGAGGGTAATCACTTTCCTCTCCTCGGCCCAGGATCAGGCCATGCGACCCGAATCAGCCTCGGGAGAGGAAGCGGGTGGGCGTGCGATTACTCTTCGTCGGCGTCGCCGGCCCCGTCGGGGGCCTTACCGTCGTTCACGCGCTCCTTCAGCTCCTTGCCGACCTTGAAGAAGGGGATCGTCTTCGCCTTGACCTCGATGGCCGCGCCGGTCTTGGGGTTGCGGCCGACGTACGGCTCGTAGCGCTTGTTGACGAACGACCCGAACCCCCGGATCTCGATGCGCCGGTTCCTGACGAGGGCCTCCGTCATCGCGTCGAAGATGGCGTTGACGACCTCCTCCGCCTTGTTGAGCGGAAGCTCCGCCCGGGCCGCGAGCACCTCCACAAGCTCCGACTTGTTCATGTAGGCCCCCGAGCGAGAGCGCCCTTGTGGGCGCGGACCGATCCCTAATGTTCTTAAGGGTTTACGCCGACCGTGTCAAGCGGTTTTCTGGCGGGACGGAAAGGAGCCACCTCGCGAGCGCCGGGCGGACGCGAACCGGCACGTCCGGCGTGCGCGCGAAGCGGAACTCCGCCACGGCGAGCGGGCCGACCCCGCGGATGGTCGGCGGCACCACGTCGTCCCAGGGCACGAGGAGCGGCGGGTGCGCCACGGCGACGAGCCTGACGACCGCGAGGCGTATCCCCTCGGGACCGGAGCCGGCCACCAGGCACCTCCCGTAATTCGCCAGCCCCCCGAGGCTCAGGCGCTGGAAGCGCCGCACCGTGCCCGAGAACGGCCGGTCGCCCTGGGCGTAGTGCTCGGCCATCCGTTGCCAGCCTCCCGCCCCGGCCAGGAGCCAGCAGGTCCCGAGCCAGGCGGGCACGAAGAGCACGGCGAGGACGAGGGCGTCGAGGAGCATGCCGGTCATGATAGACCGCCGCCCCGGCCGAGGCATAATCAGCCGAGCAACCAGGAGGTGCACGTGGGGTTCCTGCTGCGGGTCGTCATCAACGCCATCGCGATCTACTTCATCGCGGCGATCCTGCCGGGGATCGAGATCAGCGGCCTCCTGGCCGCCCTCGGCGCGGGCCTCGTGCTCGGCCTCGTCAACGCCGTCGTCCGCCCGATCCTGATCGTCCTCACGCTGCCGGCGACGATCCTGACGCTCGGTCTCTTCCTGCTCGTGCTGAACGGCCTCTGCCTCTGGCTCGCCTCGCTCGTCGTGGAGGGCTTCGAGGTCAGGGGCTTCTGGGCCGCGGTCTTCGGCGCGCTCCTCGTGAGCGTCGTGAGCTGGCTGCTGACGACCTTCGTGAGCGACCGCGGCCGGATCGTCGTGATCACCTCGCGCGGCCGTTCCGACCTCGACCGATGATCGCCGAGGGCGCGACGGCCGTCCTCCTCGTGTTCGCGGCCCTCTTCCCCATCGTGAACCCGCTCGGCATGGCGCCGATCTTCGCGACCATGACCGCCGATGCCACGCCCGACACCCGGCGCGTCCTCGCGAGAGCGGTCGCCACGAACGGCTTCGTCCTCCTGCTCGTCTCCTTCTTCGCCGGCTCCTACGTGCTCGCCTTCTTCGGGCTCCAGGTGCCGGCCGTCCAGGTGGCGGGCGGACTCATCGTGACGGCGAGCGGTTGGCGCCTCCTCACGCAGGAGACGCTCGACGCCGCGCGGCGGGCGACCGCCGAGCGAGAGGCCGATCGCGCGGTGCTCGGCCGGGCCTTCTACCCGCTCACCATGCCGCTCACGGTCGGGCCCGGGTCGATCGCCGTGGCGGTCACGCTCGGCACCGACAGCCGGGCCACGCGGGCCCCGCTGCGGATCGAGCTCGCGCAGGACCTCGGGGCGATCATCGGGATCGCCCTGGTCGCCGGCACCATCCTGGTGAGCTTCCGCTCGGCCAATCGCCTCGGCGCCCTCCTGGGGGAGACCGGCATGAGCGTCTTCATGCGCCTGTCGGCCTTCATCCTGGTCTGCATCGGGATCCAGATCACCTGGAACGGGGTGAGCGGCCTCCTGGCGTCGGTGACATCCGCCACGTGACCGGCGGGGACCGGGCCGGCCGCCGGCCCGATCGGCGCCCCCCTGCGGGCCGGCCCGACATGGTCTACAATCGGGCCATGCCCGACGTGCGACTCCGCTACCGCCGGGGAGACGAGCCGGACGAGTTGTCCTGCAAGACGGTCGACGACGCCATCGACGTGGCGACGGCACAGCTCGCCTCCGGCGAGGCCTGGCCGGTCGAGATCGTGGTCGACGGCCGCGTGGCCGTCAGGGAGCCGGAACTCGTGGAGGAGGCTCGCCGCCGCCTCGGCGAGGACGACGAGGAGGATCTGCGCTAAGGGCGATGACCTTCGTCATCGCGCAGCCCTGCGTGGGCGTCAAGGACGCGGCCTGTCTGGACGTCTGCCCTGTCGACTGCATCCACTCGACGCCGCGCGACCCGCAGTACTACATCGACCCCGCGGCCTGCATCGACTGCGGCGCGTGCGAGTTGATCTGCCCCGTGAACGCCATCTACCCGGCCTATCTGCTGCCGCCCCACTGGCGCGCCTACGCCGAGATCAACGCCCGCTACTTCGGCCGCTGAGGGACGCCGCTACGCGCCGCGCGCCGCCCCGCGGCGGGCCGAGCGGGCCGACCGGCCGGCCGCGAGCCGCCGGGCGAGCCCCACGAGCCCTCCCGGCTCGTACGCGGCGATCACCATGATGAGGAGCCCGTAGACGACCAGGTCGAGCGCCTTGCCGCTGCCGCCGAGGTACGCTCGGGTGAACTCGGAGAGCGGGATCAGCACCGCGGCGCCGACGAGCGGGCCGGCCACGGTCCCCGCGCCGCCGAGGACCGCGACCAGGCAGACCTGGATCGACAGGCTCAGGGGCAGGACCGAGCCCGGATCGATGAAGAGGATGTACTGCGCGTAGAAGGTGCCCGCGCAGGCGGTGAGCGCTGCGGAGAGCGCCATGGCGAGCTGCTTGTACCGCGTGGCCGGCACCCCGAGGCTGCGCGCCGCCGCCTGGTCCTCCTTGATGGCGCGCCAGTAGTAGCCGGGACGGGTTCGCCGCAGCCACGCCGCGAGCGCCACGGCGACGACCAGCAGTCCGAGCAGCACGTAGTAGTAGGGCAGCTTGCTCGTGTGGAACTGGAGCGCGCCGAGCCCCTCGTCGCCGATCGGCAGGAAGAGCCCCACGGCGCCGCCCGCGAACTCCCAGTTGGTCACGAGGATCTGCACGATCTCGCCGACGGCGATCGTCGCGATGGCGAAGTAGTGCCCCGACAGCCGGAAGCAGGGCCACCCGATGGCGACCGACAGGAGCACGGCAGCCGCCGCGCCGGCCGCCATGCCGAGCCAGGGCGAGAGGCCGAGGTGTTGGAGGAGGAGCGTCGAGGTGTAGGCGCCCGTGCCGAAGAACACGGCGTGGCCGAGGGAGACCTGGCCGGTGAAGCCGCCGAGGAGGTTCCAGGCGGTCCCGAGGAGGCCGAACAGCATGACGAGGATCACGATGTGCTGCCGGAAGGGGTCCCGGACTACGAGCGGGTAGAGGACGAGGAGCGCGAGCACCGCCCCTACCGCGATGACGGGCGCGCGCTTCACGACTTCCCGAAGAGCCCGCGCGGCCTCACGAGCACCACGACCAGGTAGATCGCGAACACGAAGACGTTCTTGATCGCCGGCGCGATGAAGACGCCGGCCAGCGACTCCACGGCGCCGATGATGATGCCGCCGACGAACGCGCCGGCGACCGACCCGAAGCCGCCGAGCGCCACGGCCACGTAGGCGACGAGCCCGAAGACGACGCCGACCTGCGGGAAGATGTAGTAGAAGGTCGACAGGAGCGCGCCCGCCACCCCCACGCACGCGGCGCCGAGCCCCCAGGCGAGGGCGAACATGCGGTCCGGGTCGATGCCCATGAGGGCGGCCGCCTGGCGGTCCTCGGCCGTGGCGAGGAGCGCCCGGCCCACCTCGGTGCGCGTCAGGAGCCAGAAGAGCCCGCCGGTCGTGAGGATCGCGCCGACCGCCGCCGCGAGCTGCGGCCGGCTCACGAAGAGGCCGAGGACCTCCACCCGCCCGGTGAGCCAGGTGTCCCCGACGGTGCGGAAGTCCGGCAGCCAGAGCCAGATCGCCAGGTTCTGGAGGAAGACGCCGAGGCCGAACGTGGCGAAGATCTGGGCCAGCATCGGCGCCTTGAGGACCCGCCTGATGAGCAGGGCGTAGACCGCCACGCCGAGGACGAAGAGCGCCGCGGCGTTGATCGGAAGGGCCGCGACCGGGTCCCACCCGAGCCCCGTGTAGAGGAAGTAGGACAGGTACATGGAGAGCATCAGGAACTCGCCGTGGGCGAAGTTCACGATGTCCATCACCCCGAAGATCAGCGACAGGCCGGCTGCGATGAGCGCGAAGACGAACCCGATGAGGACGCCGGAGACCAGCGCCTGCGCGACGACCTCGGCCGACACCGGCGTCCCCCCGGCTTCGGGCTAGCGCCCCCAGGCCGGCAGCGGCCAGCGCACCTCCGCGGCCGCGACGTCGAACGGGTACACCGTCCGGTACGTCCCCTCCTGGATCTGCACGATGATGCCGTTGCCGAGCGCGTTCTGGTGGGTCTTCGGGTCGAAGCGCACCCCCGCCCACGGCATGATGAGCTGGTCGGCCGGCAGGTTCGTCGCCTCGAGCGCGGCCCGGATCTTCTCCGGATCGGTCGAGCCGGCGCGGTTGATGGCGTCGGCGAGCACGAGCATCCCCACGAAGGCGCGCGCGCTGGTGCCGTCCATGTCAATCGCCTGGCCGCGCGTCTGCTGCGTCTTCTTCCGGAACAGCTCGTTCACCTGCCGGATGATCGGCTTCTTCGCGCCGAGGTCGAGCGCCCAGACCTCGCGAACGAGGATCCCCTCGGCGTCCTTGCCCATCGCCGGCAGGAACTCCGACGACGAGTGGCCCGCGTCCATCGCCAGGATGCCCTGAGGCCGGAAGTCGAACTCCTTCATGGTCTTCGTGGACAGGATGGCGTCGTTCGTGTACGAGGCCTGGAGCAGCACGTCGGGCCGGGCCGCCTTGAGCCGCTGGATCTCGCTGTTCAGGTTGGTCGACTTGGCGTCGTACGCGATGTCGGCGACGATCCGGTAGCCGTACTGCTGCGCGTACTTCTTCTCGAACTTGCTCACGTCGGTGCCGAAGAGCGTGTTCTCGTAGAGGAGCGCCACCGTCGAAACCGGCCGGCCGCGCGTCTTCATGTCGTTCAGGAACTTGAAGAAGTTCTCGCTGAACTCGTCGTCGGTCGGCGTGGTGCGGAAGAACCAGCGGAACCCGCGCGCGGTGAGGAGCGGCGAGGTCGACTCGGGGTTGAGGAACGGGATTCGCAGCCGCTCGGCGGCCTGGCTCGCCGTCGCGGTGACGTTGGAGTTGTAGGAGCCGAGGAGCGCGACCACCTTCTCCTGGCTGATCAGCCGCTCCGCCTCGGCGAGCCCCTTCTCGGGCGCCGACTGGTGATCGGCGAACACGACGCGGATGGTGGCGCCGCCCAGGTTCGGCAGCCCCTTCCCCTTCCCCAGCGGCACGGCCAGGTCGACGTCCTCGTTCACCAGCTCCGCGGCCAGCTCGATGGCGTCCTTGATGTCGAGGCCGGTCTTCGCGAGGTTGCCCGAGAGCGGGTACACGGCGCCGATCACGACCTCGGCGGCCGCCGCGGCGCGAGCGAGGCCCGGTCCGCAGAGGAGCGTGAAGAGCAGGGCGACGAGCGTCAGGCGGCGCATGGGAGCCTTCTCCTTCCTGATCCGGAACGGACGGTCCTGGAACAGAACGCCTTTCTATCTCGCCCATCTTGGCCGAGGGGCTCGGCTCCTGTCAACAGGCGCGCGGATCAGAGCCCGAGGAAGGCCCGGCGGACCACCTCCGTGCCGAGCAGCTCCTGGGCCGGCCCGTCGAGGACGATGCGGCCCGTCTGGATCACGTAGGCGCGGGCCGCCAGCGCCAGCGCCGCGTGGACGTTCTGCTCGACCAGGAGGACCGTGAGCCCCTGCCGGTTGACCGCCGCGAGCGTCTCGTAGATCCGGGAGACGAGCCGGGGCATGATGCCGAGGGACGGCTCGTCGAGGAGGAGCAGGCGCGGCCGGCTCATGAGCCCCCGCGCGATGGCGAGCATCTGCTGCTCGCCGCCCGACATCGTGCCGGCCGTCTGCATCGCGCGCTCGGCGAGGATGGGGAAGAGCGCGAGCACCTCGTCGAGCGCCTGCCGGCGCGTCCGCTCGTCGGACTGCACGTAGGCGCCGAGCAGGAGGTTCTCGCGCACCGTGAGCTTCGCGAAGAGCCGCCGCCCCTCGGGCACCAGCGCGACGCCCTCCCGCACGACGGCGTGCGCCGGCCGGCCGTCGAGGCGCCGCCCCTCGAAGGTGATCCGCCCGGACTCGGGCGCGAGCAGACCCGCGATCGTCTTGAGGAGGGTCGACTTGCCCGCCCCGTTCGCGCCGACGAGCGCCACGATCTCGCCGGCCCGCACCTCGAGCGACAGGCCGCGCAGCGCCGGCAGCCCGCCGTAGCCGGCCGTGAGGTCCTCGACCGCGAGCAGCGCGCTAGCCGCCAAGGTACGCCTCGATCACCCGCGGGTCGCGAGCGATCGCGTCGGGCGGCCCCTCGGCGATCCGCTGTCCGGCGTCGAGGACGACCACGCGGTCGCTGAGCGGCATGATCACCTCCATCACGTGCTCGACCACGAGGAGCGCGAGCCCTCTCGCCCTGAGCGACCGGAGCACCGCGAGCGCCGCCTGCGTCTCGGCCGGCGTGAGCCCGGAGAGCGCCTCGTCGAGGATGACGAGCTTCGGGTCGGTCGCCAGGGCCCGGGCGATCTCGACCCGCTTCTGCTCGGCGACCGTGAGGCCTCCCGCCTCCACCGCGGCGCGGCCCGCGAGCCCGCACGTCTCCAGCGCCGCCGCCGCCCGTGCGGCCGCCTCGCGGCGCGACCGGGTGCGCAGGAAGGCCCCCACCATGACGTTCTCGAGCGCCGTCATCTCCTTGAAGACCTTGACGAGCTGGAAGGTCCGCGCGATGCCGGCCCGCGCGACCGCCTCCGGGGGGCGATTGGTGAGGTCCTGCCCGTCGAAGACCACCCGGCCGGCGTCCACCGGGAACTGCCCGGTCACGCCGTTGAAGACCGTGGTCTTGCCGGCGCCGTTCGGGCCGATCAGGCCGACGATCTCCCCGCGCCCGACCGTGAGGTCGATGCGATCGTTCGCGAGGAGGCCGCCGAAGCGCTTCGTGAGCCCTTCGACGCGCAGGAGGGGATCGGCCGCTCGCGCCATGGCGCCATCCTAGCGCGGCCGTGCTTCGGCAACCGGAACGGCCGTTGCCTCCCCGGGGTCCGCCGGGGCACCGAGACGCCGGTGTCGATCGGCTCGTTTCCCTGCCGGGGACGCGTTCCGCATCGGCGCCGCCGACGGCCCCTCGAGCGGCCCCGTTCGACCGGCAGGCGTCGTAGGGGTCAGGCGGCCTGTGCAAGGGCTCACGTGCGCGCGGCGCGCGCCATCGGCGTCCGCGACGCTTGACGTCGCGCGCGTTCCGGGTTAGAAGCGCGCTCCCTGTGGAACCTCGAGGAGGTGATGCATGCGTCTCTTCCGCCGGCGCCGCGACGAGCGTCCCTGCCCGCTCTGCTCGAAGCCCGTCTCGCGAGCCGCCGAGCGCTGCGACGCCTGCGGCCGTCGCTTCAAGGCGATGACGCAGCCGCTCCTGATGCCCGTCCCCACGGGCCTCGAGCTGTCGCAGTCGGCGCTCGACGGCCTGGCCCGCCGGAGCTGAGCGGCGGCTTCCCGGGCCCCTCCCGGCCGTCCGGGCCGGTCGGCCTCGGACGGCTCCGGAGCGACGACGGGCCGACGCCCGTCAGCTCCGCCAGATGCGCTGCGGCCGCCAGTGGGCGGCGCGGTGCGCGGTCACGTAGTCGGACCGGGCGAACGGCTTGACCACCACCGCCCCCACGACGAAGCCGCCGACGTGCGCCCAGAAGGCCACCCCGCCCCCCTCCGCCCCGCCGAGGGCGGTCGCACCGCTGATCAACTGGATCACGAACCAGTAGAGGAGCATCGTCCAGGCGGGCAGCGCGACGGACGTGAGGAAGAAGCCGATCGGGATCATGGCGAACACCCGGACCCGCGGGTAGAGGACGAGATAGGCGCCCATGACCCCGCTGATCGCGCCGGACGCCCCGACCATCGGGACCCCGGAGGAGGGGTTGAGCGCCACCTGCGCGAGCGCCGCCGCGACGCCGCAGACGAGGTAGAAGACGACGAAGCGGCCCCGGCCCATCGAGTCCTCGATGTTGTTGCCGAAGAGCCAGAGGAACCACATGTTGCCGATGAGGTGAAGCCACGAGCCGTGCAGGAACATCGAGGTGAAGACGTGGGAGACCTGCCGGCCCGGGTCGGTGAGGCACACGAGCCCCTGGCCCATCGGGAAGGACGTGCCGGGCGGCAGCGTGCCGGTCAGCTCTCCGGGGATGAGGCCGAGGTTGCACACCGATCGCGCCAGCGGCAGCGCCGCCCCGGCCCCCTGCACGAACAGCCACGAGACGACGTTGAGCCCGATGAGCGCCCAGGTGACGTACGGCGTGTGCAGCGTCTCGTTCTCGTCGTGGTACGGGAACACGGGGTCCCTCCGGGTGACGGCCCGGCCCCTATTCTATCCGCTGCGGAGTTCGATCCCCATGTCGCGGAGCAGCGCGCTCGCGAGCGCGACGTGCCGCTCGGCCTGGACCGCGTCGCCGGCCCGGCGATGGAGCCGCCCGAGCCCGGCGTGGCAGTGCGAGGCCAGCGGCCGCATGCCGATGGCGTCGGCGGCGGCCAGGCAAAGCGCCCACGCCTCGAAGCCCCGCTCGTTCGTGGCCCGGCGAGCGCGAGCGCCTGGTCCGCCACGGCCCGCGCGTCGACCAGGCGTCCCGCGAGCACGTAGCCCTCGCCGAGCAGGGTGAGCAGCCACGACCGGCTCGCCACGACCCGGGTCGCCGTCGCCGTCTCGATCGCCTCCTCGAGCAGCGCGATCGCCTCGGGATGCCGTCCCAGGCGCCCGTACGCCGCCCCGAGGAACGCCGCGGCAAACGGCAGGTGGAGGAGGATGTTCGCCGCCCGGCCGCCCGCTCCAGGTCGCCCGTCCGGAGGAAGACGTAGCCGCCGCAGTACTCCGCGAACGCCTGGCTGAGGGGGTGCTGGGCCGCGTCGGCGATCGCCATCGCCTCCCGCCAGACCGGGATCGCCTCCCGGAAGCGCCCCAGCTCGGCCATCGCCTCGACGAGCCGCCCGCGCGAGAAGACGGCCGGCAGCCCCGCCATCCCGAGGTGCTCGTGGACCAGCGCGCCGCCGAGCCGGTCGACGTTGCCCTGCTGGTGCTCGATCGCGCGGTCGCAGGCCCCCAGGCCGTAGTGCGCCTGGCCGAGGTGGCAGGTCGCCGTGACGTCGACGCCGAGGTCGTCGCACGCCCTCGCGATGGCGACCGCGCGCTCGCCCGCCTCGATCGCCCGAGGGTAGTCGCCCTTGAGCCGGAAGGACTGGGCCAGGACGCTGTAGGTCCGCCCCAGCCGGCGCTGGTCGCCGAGCGCCGCGGCCAGCGCCTCGGCCTTCCGGAGGAGATCGAATGGAGTGCAG
Source organism: Thermodesulfobacteriota bacterium (assembly GCA_036381125.1). Taxonomy (GTDB): domain Bacteria; phylum DASVDK01; class DASVDK01; order DASVDK01; family DASVDK01; genus DASVDK01. Next base: position 34,432 of record DASVDK010000379.1, read on the forward strand.
GGCGTTTCGCAGCTCGAGGTGCAGGTCGATGGTCTGCTCCGCGACCTCCCGACTCGCGCGCAGGTGCTGCAAGGCCGACAGCGCCTGCTCGTAGAGGACCGCCAGCTCGGCCCGGCGGCCGACGAAGCGCGTGAGGCCGCGCGCCGCCGCGGCCTGCATGCGCGTCCGCAGGCCCGACGCGCCGGTCAGCTCGTAGATCTCGACCGGCTCGCGCATCCCCTTGACCGGGATCGGGCCGATCGCCTTCGCGCGAACGAACCCCTCGGCGAGCCGGAGCGTATCGGCCGTCAGCCAGACGCTGCCGGGGGTGGCGAGCTGCTCCATGCGGGCGGCCAGGTGCGTCGTCTGGCCGACCGCCGAGTACTCCATGTGGAGGTCGTTGCCGATCGCCCGGACCACCACCTCCCCCGAATGGGCCGTCGCCTCCTGTGGAGAGCGTCGACGGGTACCGCGAGTGTTGCATAGCCCGGTGCCGGTGGGAAGCTCCGAGCCGGCCGGGGCATCGCCCGCTCCGCGGGCAGGCATTCCCCTGGGCGCCGCGATCGGCGCCTCCCGGTAGAATGCGACCGGCTCGTCGCCGTCGACGACACGGAGGGCGTCATGCCGGAGCCTCTCCGCGGCCCCGCGGCGCTCGACGCGCCGCGCCGGGTCGGTCTCGCACCCGCGCTCACCTCGGCGCCCCTCGTCGCCATGGCCGCCTACTGGATCGCCGTCACGCCGGCACGGGGCCCCTTCTGGCTCTCGTGGGACGACGCGTCCTACTTCGTCCGCTCTCAGCGCCTCTACCTGCTCGAGGCCGCCGGCGACTGGCGCGAGGCGCTGCGCCTCCTCCGCTCGTTCCAGTTCCTGCCGCCGCTCCACTCGCTGCTCGCCTCGGCGCTCTACCACGCCGCCGGCCCGACCCCGTACGCCCTCACGGCGCTCTCGCTTGCCGCCTGGCTGGCCAGCGTCGGTCTCGCCGCCCGGCTCGGCGCCAGGCAGCTCGGCTCGGCCGGCGGGCTCGCGATGCTCGTCCTCGCGGCCTCCGCACCGCTCGGCCAGGACCTCGCCGTCCGGCCGATGCTCGAGTCCTTCGGCGCCCTGCTCACCGTCGGCTTCGTGCTGCTCTACTTCACCCCGGAGGGCGCGCTCGCCTCCGGCGGTCGGCGCGTCGCCGCGGGGCTCGTCCTCACCGCCGCGATCTTCACCAAGTACAACTACGGCCTCTATCTCCTCCTCGGCCTCCTCGCCTACCACGGCGCGTGCCTCGCGGCCGCCCTGCGCCAGGACCGCCCGCGGCCGGCCCGGTCCGAGGCTGCGACGGCGTGTCGCTTCGTGCTGCTCTACGCCGGCATCCCGGTGCTCCTCTGGTGCCTCGCGATCGGCCGGCCCGGCGTCGAGGCGGCCGTGCGCTTCTTCGTGAACAGCCCCAACAGCGCCTACCCGCGCACCGACCTCCGCTTCTGGCTGTTCTACGTGCAGGCGATCCCGCACGCCTACTTCGTCTCGCCGCTCGCCGGCTGGGCCGCGCTCGGCCTTGCCGCGTACCGCATCGCGGCATATCGGCGGCTCCCCGCGGTCGAGCGGTGGCTCGCGGGGTACGCGGTCGCGGTCGTCGCGCTCATGACCGTGAACCCGAACCACCAGGCCCGATACGTCTTCACCGTCATGCCCGGCCTCTGGCTTCTCGCGCTCGCCGCGCTGGCGCCCCTGGCGCGCCGCGCCGGGCGGCAGCCCGCCGCTCGCGGCATCGCCCTCGCCGGCCTCCTCGCGCTCGGCGCCTGGTCGGTCGGCTCCACCTGGGTCCGCGCCGTGGACGACGCGCAGGCCCGGCAGGTGGTCAACGCCTCCCGCCTCGGCCCGGCGCTCGACTTCCTGCGGGCCAGGGCCGACGCCGCGGGCGGCATCGCGATCGTCGGCACGTTCGACCAGCTCTCCGCGCCGCTGATCGTCTCGGACTACCTGGCGCGCCGAACGATCGACCGCACGTCCGGCCGGCCGGACCTGAGCCTCGACGGCGCGGCCCGTGCCGACCCCGCGGCCGCCTTCGCCGCCTGGCAGGCCCGGCAGCCGCGCGATCACGAGGTCGTGACGATCGAGGTCCTGCCCGGCAGCCCGTACCGGACGCACGACTACGAGCGGGCGAACGCCGCGAAGACGCCCGGGATCCTGCGACTCCTGGGGGCCGCCTACCGGGTCGCGGACGAGCGGATCCTCCCCGACGCCGGCCTGCGCTTGCGGGCGTGGCGGCCGTCGTGACGCCGGGATCGCCGCCTTGCCGTGAATCGAGGCGGCGACGTGACGGTCCGTCCGTCCGGGGGCCCCGAATGCGTAACGCGAGTCCCTCGGCTCCCGACCCGATACCGAGCGGTCCGAACGTCGGGCCGATCGACCGGTCATCCGTTGCGTGAGGCGTCGGGGTCGAATAGTCTGGTCGCGTCCCAGGGAGGGTCCGCGGAGGCCGAGCCATGCGCGCGCCTCTCTTCCTCCCTTTCCGACTGCTCGTTCTCGCTCTCACCTTCGTCATCGGCGTCGTCCTCGCCGGCTGCGGAGCGGCCGACCCCCCGGCGCCCGGCGCGAGCGGCGAGGTGGTGTCGCCGGCCGCGATCCCCCTCGTTCTGGCGCCGACCCGCATCTACTTCGTCTCCGCCCGGGATGGGAACCAGGAAGTCTACGTGATGCAGGGTGATGGATCCGGGGCGACCAACCTCACCGCCGACCCGGCCCACGATCACGGCCCGATCGTGAGCCTGGACGGTCGTCGCCTCGCCTTCACGCGCACCCGACAGGTCTCCGCCGGCTCTCGCGGGTTCGCGATGGAGGCCGACGGCTCGGACGTGACGCCGCTCCCGGACCCCGGCGAGAACCTGTTCCGCCGCGTGGCCGCCGTCAGCCCCGACGGCAGCCGCGTGGCCTACGTCCTCGAGTCCGCCGCGTCGGGCGACCAGGCGCTCCACGTCGCCGACGTCGACGAGGGCGTCGAGCAGCGAGTCGCGCAGGCCAGGGGGAGCAGCTTCCCCGGCGTCGCCTTCAGCCCGGACGGCCGCCGCCTGCTCTTCGTCGTCGAGGACGAGCTCCGCCTCTTCGACCTCGAGGAGCGCCGCGTCGCCTGGCGCCTGCAGGGGAGCTTCGGCGGCGTGAGCTTCAGCCCCGACGGCTCGCGGATCGCGGTCGTGGCCGACGGGGACCTGCACGTGCTCGACGCCGATGGCACCGGGCTTACGCCGCTAACGGCCACGGTGCGTCCCGAGTCGGACCCGGTCTGGAGCCCGAAGGGCGGCCAGATCGCCTTCGTCCGGCATACCCGGGGCGTGGAGGGCTACCGGGACCTGGGGACCGAGGTCTACGTCATCGACGCCGACGGCTCCGACGAGCGCAACCTCACCGGGCACGAGGCCGACGACTTCGGGCCGGTCTGGAGCCCGGACGGCGAGTGGCTCGCCTTCACCAGCGACCGGGACGAGGACGAGGAGATCTACGCCGTCCGTGCCGACGGCTCCGGTCTCACCCGGCTCACGCGGAGCCCTGGCCAGGACGAGGTCGCCGCCTGGCGGCCCGCACCGCGCGCCCAGGTCGTCCGCCACGTCGGCGACACCTACGAGATCCTGGTCGACGACGGCCGCCACGACCTGTCCTTCGCCATCCGTGACGCATGCGAGGGCGTCCCCTACACCGAGCTGAACGGGCGGACCTGCCAGTTCACCAACCGCCGCTCGACGATCTGGGTCATGACGCATCGCTGGCGGGTGGACGGTGTCGAGTACGGGCCGCAGCCCGACGGGACGCCGTGCACCGGGGCGGTCCCCGAGCCGCCGGACCCGGCGCACCGGGAGCTGGTCGTCCAGATCGTCGTTCGCGACCAGGTGGGCAGCCGCTTCCGAGCGGACCTGCAGTGGAGCGGGCGGGACGACGTGTGCGTCCCGGCCGCCGGGGAGCTCACGATCGACGCCCTTGTCGACGAGTGAGGCGGTCGACGCCGCCCATTCCGGCCAGATCTCTTCCAGGGGGTCAGGTCTTTCCATTTTCCAGGGGGTCAGGCCTTTCCATTTTCCAGGGGGTCAGGTCTTGCCGTTTTCCAGGGGGTCAGGTCTTGCCGTTTTCCAGGCGGCACGCGTCCGGGTCTGCCCGCACTCGCCTTCCACGGGCCGCTGCCGCCCCTTCCCTCGCGCTTCATGCCACGGTGAGCGACCCAACTCGGTCTGGACCGAGTTGGGGAAGCGGCACGGCGCGTGCGTCCTCGAAGAATCCTCTTGACAGCTTGCGATCACGACGCAGCCGCGTGGCGCGGAGGCCGCGTGGACAGGCCCTGTGCGGCCGGCCATCGCCCGCCGGGCGCGACTTCGAGGCACGAGGGCCGCGTCGAGATGGTCGGAGCCGCGCGCGCCGCACGGAGGCGCGCCGGGAGCCCGCCGAAACCCTCGTGATAGAAACGAAGCATGACGTCTACGAGCATGCTTTCGTCTCTGACGGAACTCTCCGACGCCGACCTCCTCGCCCAGGTCACACGGCTCGCCGCCCGGGAGCGCGAGGCGACCGTCGCGCTGATTGCGCACCTCGCCGAGCTCGACGCCCGGCGGCTCTACCTGGCCGAGGGGTACCCGTCGCTCTTCGCCTACGGCACCCAGGTCCTCCACCTCTCCGAGCACGCCGCCTACGGGCGGATCGAGGCGGCGCGCGCGGCGCGGCGCTTTCCCGTCGTCCTCGAGCGCCTTGCCGACGGGTCGCTCACGCTCACGACCGTGACGCTCCTGGCGCCGCACCTCACGGCCGAGAATCACCTGGCGCTCCTGGACCAGGCCCGGCACAGGAGCCGGCGGGAGGTCGAGGCGCTGGTGGCGGCGCTCCGCCCCCAGCCGCCCGTGCCCGCCTCGGTGCGCCGCCTGCCGGTGCCGCGGACGGCGCCGGCGGCACCCACGCCTCCGGCGCAAACGGCGACGGTCGGCTCGCCCGAGTTGGTCCACTCGGCGGCCGCGTCACCGCCGGCCCCGGCGCCCTCCGCAGCCACGTCGGCGCTGGTGCCGACGTCACCGGTGCCGGCCGTTCCCCCAACCCCGCCGGTACCTGCCCCCGCCCCGACTCCGCCTGTACGACCGCCGGTCGTTACCCCCCTGGCGTCCGAGCGCTACCGGGTGCAGTTCACGGCGAGCGCCGAGACGCACGCGAAGCTGCGCCTCGCCCAGGACCTCCTGCGCCACCAGATCCCCGACGGCGACGTCGCCCAGGTCCTCGACCGCGCGCTCACCGTCCTCGTCGACACGCTCCTCAAGCAGAAGATCGCGGCCACCGACCGGCCGCGGGCGGGGACGCTCCCGAGGCCGGGCTCGCGGCACATCCCGGCGGCGGTGAGGCGAGCGGTGTGGGCACGCGACGGCGGGCGGTGCGCCTTCGTGAGCCGGACGGGGCGCCGGTGCGCCGAGCGGGGCTTTCTCGAGTTCCACCACGTGCGGCCGTACGCGGAAGGTGGCCCGGCGACGGTCGACAACATCGAACTGCGCTGCCGGGCGCACAACGGGTACGAGGCGGAGCGGGTCTTCGGCCCTCGGGGCGCGTCGCTCGTGCGGGAGCCGGCGGCCGTCTACGTCGCGGCTCGCCGGGTCGCCGCCTGGCGGCGAACTCGGTTCGAACCGAGTTGGACGGCGGCCGGCCGGCCGCCGTAGGGCGCGAGGCCGGCGGGGCGGCCGGAGGGATTCGTGAAGGATTGGTGCCCCTGGCCGGAATCGAACCGACGGCACGCGGTTTAGGAAACCGCTGCTCTATCCAACTGAGCTACAGGGGCGTACGGGTGGTCCGATGGGAAGCGTACGACCCTTCAGGGTACCGCACGCGGCCCGGGCCTTCAAACGGCTGCGCCCGGCGCGCCCGGTCACCGGCCCGCCGGGCGCGCGCGGGAGGGCGGCGCAGAAGGCGGCCATGGCGCCGGCGCCTGCGCTCAGAACTTCAGCAGCGCCGACACCGGGTGCGGCTTGAGGCGCTCGCGGCCGCCGAGGCCCTCGATCTCCATGAGGAACGTGCACTCGACGACCTTGCCGCCGAGCTTCTTGACGAGGTCGATGCAGGCGGCGACGGTGCCGCCGGTGGCGAGGACGTCGTCGGCGATGAGGACGCGCTGGCCGGGGCGGATGGCGTCCTCGTGGATCTCGAGGGTGTCCTCGCCGTACTCGAGCTGGTAGCTCACCTTCTGCGTCCGGTACGGGAGCTTCCCCGGCTTGCGGACGATGACGACCCCGGTGCCGAGCTTGTAGGCGAGGGCCGAGCCGATGATGAAGCCGCGCGCCTCCACGCCGAGCACGACGTCCACGTGCTGGCCGATGAAGCGGTGCGCCATGAGGTCGATCGTGCGCTGGTAGGACTGCGCGTCCTGCAGGAGCGTCGTGATGTCCCGGAAGACGACCCCCTTCTTCGGGAAGTCCGGGATGCTGCGGACGACCTTCGCTAGCTGGTCCATGATGCCGTCGCCTCCTCCCCGGCCGGCGTGCCGAACCCGTCGCCGATGAACTCCACGAACTTGCACGGACCGAGCGACTCCTCGACGACCGGCCCGCCCGACACCGGCTTGCGCAGCCGCACGAGGGTCTGCCCGGTCGCGGGGCCGATCGGGATGACGAGCCGGCCGCCGGGTGCGAGCTGCTCGACGAGGGCGCGCGGGACCGACGGCGCGGCGGCGGCGGCGAGGATGGCGTCGAACGGCGCCTCCTCGCGCCAGCCGAAGGAGCCGTCGCGCTGCCAGATGACCACGTTGTGGTACCCGAGTTCGTCGAGGAGGCGGCGCGCCTTGAAGGCGAGCGACGGCACCCGCTCGAGCGAGTAGACCTTCTCCGACAGCTCGGCGAGGACGGCCGTCTGGTAGCCGGAGCCGGTCCCGACCTCGAGCACCCGCTCGCGTCCGGTCAGCTCGAGCGCCTCGGTCATCCGCGCGACGGTGAGCGGCTGGCTGATCGTCTGCTTCTCGCCGATCGGCAGCGGGTGGTCGCCGTAGGCCCGGTCGCGGAAGGGCTCCTCCACGAAGCGGTGCCGCGGGATCCTCGACATGGCCGCGAGGACGCGCACGTCGGAGACGCCGCGTGCGGCAATGGCCTCCACCATGCGCTGGCGGGCTCTGGGCAGGTCCATTACGAGAACGCGCGACGCGCGTGTGCGTGGTCGGGGCGCCGGGATTTGAACCCGGGACCCCTGGCCCCCCATGCCAGTGCGCTACCAGGCTGCGCTACGCCCCGACTCGATGTGCGGCGGGTGTCCGGCAAGGACGCCTCCGTGGGGGACGGAGACCGCGGCCGGGCCGCGACGGCCCGCACCGCAGCACGTGAGTGTACCTCGAAACGCCGCCGGCGGCAGGGCCGGAGGCAAGACGAGCGCACTCTAGCACAACTTCGTCAGTCGTCGAGCATCGCCCGGAGCGACCGGAGCGCATCGCGCAGGCCGATGAGGCGCGCGTGCAGCGCCGCGCGGTCGCCTGGCGCGACGGCGCGCTCGGCGGCCGGCTCTGCGCCCGGCTCCGTCCGGGGCCCGTCCGCGAGGGCCTGGCCGGACTCGAGCCGCGCGCGGGCGCCCGCGATGGTGTAGCGCTCCGTGTAGAGGAGCCGCTTGATGACGAGGATCCGCTCGACGTCCTCACGCCGGTAGAGTCGCTGGTTCGCGCGGGTCTTGGTGGGCGCGACCTGCGGGAACTCGCTCTCCCAGTACCGGAGGACGTACGGCTTGACGCCGGTCAGCCGGCTGACTTCCCCGATGCGGAAGTAGGGCTTCTGCGGGACCGACGGGTCGTCCACGTGGACCGTGCGCTCGGCGCTAGCCCTGCGCCGGGGTCGTCTGCGACGTGCCGCTCGCCGCCGGGGCCGCCGGGCTGTTGGCCGGGGCGGGCGTCAGGTGCTGGTTGAGCGTGTTCTTGAGCACCTGGCTCGGCTTGAACGTCAGGACCTTCCGCGCGGAGATGCGGATCTCCTGGCCGGTCTGCGGGTTGCGCCCCCGACGCGACTTCTTCTCGCGCACGACGAAGTTGCCGAAGCCGGCGATCTTGATCTTCTCGCCTTCCTCGAGCGTCTGCTTGATGATCTCGAAGACCAGCTCGACCAGCTCGGCCGACTCCTTCTTCGAGAACCCCACCCGCTCGTAGATGCTCTCGACGAGATCTGCTTTGGTCATGCTTCCCTCCTTTCCTCCACCTCCCGTCATTGCCGGATCTCTGCGCCGAGCGCCGATACGAGCCGCTGGGTCAGTCGTGTGTGCACCCGGTTGACCTCCTCGTCGGTGAGGGTCCGGTCGTCCGCCTGGTAGGTGATGGTCAGGCCGAGGCTGCGCTGGCCGGGGGGCACCGGCGGACCCTCGTACACGTCGAATACCGCCACGTCGCGCAGGAGCGGTTGCCGCTCGGCGCGTGCGAGCGCCACGACCTCGGCCGCCGGGCGGGCGGCGTCGAGGACGAGCGCGAGGTCGCGCTGCACGGCCGGAAAGCGCGGGATCGACCGGAAGGTGGGCCTGACCCCCGCGTGCGGCGCGAGCGCATCGAGCGACACCTCGATCAGGAAGACCGGCAGGCCCCCCAGGTCGAGCCGATCGGCGAGGTCGGGGTGCAGCGCCCCCACGCTGCCGACGATCGTGGCCCCGCTGCCGTGACCGTTCGCCCCCTGGCGCCCCGGGCCCGCCTCGATCCACGCCGAGAGGCCGGGGTGCAGGTAGGGCGGCGCCGGCGGACGCGACCCGCCGGTGGGCGCCACGGCGAGGCCGGGCGCGCGCCACGCCTGCCCGAGCCGCTCGACGACGCCGGAGGCGTCGTAGAAGTCGGTCGGCTCCTCGCGCTGCTGCCAGGACCGCGGATGACGGGCCCCGACGAGGACGGCCGCCACCTGCGTCTCCTCGAGCGGCAGCTTCTCCCCCTCGCGCGGCAGGAACACCTTGCCGACCTCGAAGAGCCGGAGCCGCCGCGCCCCCTGCCGCAGGTTGTGCTCCACGGCGCCGAGCAGCCCGGGCACGAGCGTCGTGCGCATGACCGACATCTCGACCGACAGCGGGTTGCGCAGCGCGATCGGCCGGCGCCGCACGTCGTCCTCGGGCAGGCCGAGGCGCTCGATGGCCGCCGGCGCGACGAAGGCGAAGGTGATGGCCTCGTCGAAGCCGCAGCCGACGAGCGCCGCGCGCGCCGCCGCCGCGAGCGACGCGGCCGCCCCGCGCTGGTCGGCCGCCGGGCGGACCTCGGGCAGGCGGTACGGGACGGCGTCGTATCCGTGGAGCCGAACCACCTCCTCGACGAGGTCCACGTCCTTGTCGAGGTCGACGCGGAAGGACGGCACCTCCACCGTGAGCCGGTCCGGATCGGCCTCGCGCCGCACCGGCAGGTCGAGCCGCTCGAGGTACCCGGCCACGGCCTCGCGCGTCAGCGCCGGCTCGAAGCCGACGAAGCGGTTCAGCCTGGCCACCGACAGCCCCACGGTCCGGCGGGGCGGCCTGGCCACGTAGACGTCGGAGCGGTCCTCGCTCGCCCGCGCCCGCGCGGCAGGATCGGGCACGGCCAGCTCCGCGATGAGCGCGGTCGCCCGGTCGAGCGCCTCGAGGCAGCCCTCGGGATCGACGCGCCGCTCGAACCGGTAGGAGGCCTCGGTCGCGAGCCCGAGCCGCCGCGCGCCCCGCCGGACCACCGCCGGCGCGAAGGCGGCGCTCTCGAGGAACACCGCCCGCGTCGCGTCGGTCACCTCGGTCGGCTCGCCCCCCATGATGCCGGCGAGGGCGACGGCACCGCTCGCGTCGGCGATGACGAGCACCTCCGGGTCGAGCGTGCGGTCGACGCCGTCGAGCGTGCGCAGGCGCTCGCCGGGACGGGCCCGGCGCACCTCGATGCGCGGGCCGGCGAGGCGCTCCGCGTCGAAGGCGTGGAGCGGCTGTCCCAGCTCCAGCATGACGTAGTTGGTCACGTCGACCAGCGCGTTGCGCGGCCGGACGCCGGCCGCCTCGAGCCGGCGCTGCATCCAGGCCGGCGAGGGCACGCTGGCGACGCCGTCGATCCAGCGGCCCGCGTAGCGGGCGCAGTCGGCCGGATCGGCGATCGCGACCGGCACGCGGCCGGTGGTCGACGGCAACGGCGCGACCTCGCGCCGCACCAGCGCCGCCCCGGTCACCGCCGCCACCTCGCGCGCGACCCCGCGGATCGAGAGCAGGTCGGGGCGGTTCGGGTAGACCTTGACGACGAGCACCGCGTCGCCGAGCCCGAGGGCGTCGGCGAGCGGCGCGCCGAGCGGCGCATCGGGCGGCAGGATCAGGATGCCGGCGTGCTCGTCGCCGAGGCCGAGCTCGCGGGCCGAGCAGAGCATCCCCTCCGACACCTGACCGCGGATCTTCGAGCGCTTGATCTTCGCCCCGTTCGGCAGCACCGCCCCTTCGAGGGCGAGCGCCACCCGGTCGCCGGCACTCATGTTCGTGGCGCCGCAGACGATGGTCCGGGTGGCCCGGCCGTCGGTCACCTCGCAGAGCGAGAGGCGGTCGGCCTCGGGGTGGCGGCGGACGGCCTCGATGCGCGCGACGACGACCTTCTCGAGCGTCGGCCCGACGGTCTCCACCCCTTCGACCTCGAGCCCGGCGTCGGTGAGGCGGCGGGCGATCTCGGCCGGCGGCAACGCGACCTCGACGAACTCGCGCAGCCAGGAGAGCGGAACGCGCATCAGAACTGCCCCAGGAAGCGGACGTCGTTCTCGAAGAAGAGCCGGAGGTCGTTGATGCCGTACTTCAGCATCGCGACCCGCTCCATCCCCATGCCGAAGGCGAAGCCCGAGAGCTTCTCCGGGTCGTACCCGACGAAGCCGTAGACGTTGGGGTTCACCATGCCGGAGCCGAGGATCTCGAGCCACCCGCTCTGGCCGCAGACCCGACACCCGGAGCCGCGGCACTCGACGCACTGGATGTCCATCTCCGCCGACGGTTCGGTGAAGGGGAAGAAGGACGGCCGGAAGCGAGTCCGGATGCCGGAGCCGAACATCTCCCGGGCGAACGCGTGGAGCGTCCCCTTCAGGTCGGCGAAGGACACCCCCTCGTCCACCAGGAGCCCCTCGCACTGGTGGAACATCGGCGAGTGCGTGGCGTCGTAGTCGCTGCGGTAGACGCGGCCGGGGACGACGACCGCCACCGGCGGCTTCTGCCGCTCCATGACCCGCGCCTGCATCGGTGACGTGTGCGTCCGCAGGAGCACCTCGTCGTCGATCCAGAAGGTGTCCTGCATGTCCCGCGCGGGGTGGTCCCTGGGGAAGTTGAGCGCGGTGAAGTTGTAGTAGTCGAGCTCGACCTCCGGCCCCTCGGCCACGCCGAAGCCGAACGACCGGAAGATGGCCACCACCTCGTCGATCGTCCGGCTGACGAGGTGCACGTGGCCGAGCTCCGGCTGCCGGCCGGGGAGCGTCACGTCGATCCGCCCCCGCTCGAGCGCGGCCCTTCGCTCGGCCTCGCGCGCCTGCGCGAGCCTCGCCTCGACCCCCGTCTCGATCGCCGCCTTGATCTCGTTCAGCCGGGCGCCGAGGATGGGGCGGGCCGCGGCGGCGGCGGCCCCGAGGCCCTTGAAGAGCTCCGTGACGACCCCCTTGCGCCCGAGGTACTTGACGCGGACCGCCTGCGCCGCGTCGGCCGTGCCGGCCGCCTCGAGGTCGCGCGCGGCGTCGGCCGCTACCCGATCGAGCGTCGCCTGGTCGAGCACCCGGGACATGCGGGCGCCCTACGCCCCCGCGGCCGCCCGCGCCGGCAGGCTCTTCCGGGCCGTCTCGACGAGGCGGCCGAACGCCGCCGGATCGCTCACCGCCAGGTCGGCGAGGACCTTGCGGTCGACCTCGACGCCCGCCGCCCCGAGGCCGCGCATGAGCTGGCTGTAGGAGACGTCGTGGGCTCGCGCGGCGGCGTTGATGCGCACGATCCAGAGCCGGCGGAAGTCGCGCTTGCGCGCCTTGCGGTCCCGGAAGGCGTAGTTGAACGCCCGGCCGAGCGCTTCCTGCGCGACCTTGTTGATCTTCTTCTTGCTGCCGACGAACCCCTTGACGCGCTTGAACAGCTTGCGGCGCTTCTTGCGGGCGTTGACGGCCCTCTTGACACGCGGCATGGATTGACCTCTCGACCTTTCCGTCCGAGCCACCAGACGCCTTGCGGACGGGCGCAGTTGGCCGGCTCGATCTCGCCCCCAGGGCGGCTCGGCCCGCTAGTTCATCTTGTCCAGGTACGGGGCGAGCTGCATGATCCGCTTCTGGTCCGCCTTGCTGACCAGCGCGGGGAGCCGCTTCTTGCGCTTGCCTCCGCGCGCCTCCCCGGTCAGGAGATGACTCTTGCCGACCCTGCGGCGGCGGATCTTGCCCCCACCGGTGGCCTTCAGGCGCTTCACGACGCCCCGGTTGCTCTTGAGCTTCGGCATGCTCTCGGTGTCCCCTCGTTCAGTTCTTCGGCGCGACGATCATCGAGATCGCCCGGCCCTCCATTCGTGGCGACTGCTCGATCGTCGCCAGCCCCTGCAGCTCGTTCGTGACCCGATCGAGCATCCGCCGCCCGAACTCGGGGTGCGCCATCTCGCGTCCCCGGAAGACGACCGTGATCTTCGTCTTGTTCCCCTCTTCGAGGAACCGCTTCACGTTCTTCAGCTTGAAGTCGAAGTCGTGCTCGTCCGTCTTGGGCCGCATCTTCACTTCCTTGATGGACACCACGGTCTGCTTCTTCCGAGCTTCCTGGGCCTTCTTGGACTGCTCGTACTTGTACTTCCCGTAGTCCATGATGCGGCAGACCGGCGGTCTGGCCGTCGGCGACACCTCGACGAGATCGAGCTCCTGGCTCTCGGCCAGGCGAAGGGCCTCGGCGATGGGCATGATGCCCACCTGCTGGCCGTTCGAGTCGATCACCCGCACCTCCGGGGCGCGGATCTTCCGGTTGACGTTGATCTCTCTGCTATGCGAGATGGAACCCCCTCCTTGTGCTGCGGTTAATCTTGCCCTGCGGGCGGCGTCGGATCGGGCGCCGCCGCCTCGCGTGCGAATCGGGCGATGAAGGCGTCGAGCGGCTCGGCGGGCATCGCCTCCCCGCCGCGACCGCGCGGCGCCACGAGGCCGGCCTCGGCCTCCTTCTTGCCGACGACCAGCCCGTACGGCACCTTCTGCACCTGCGCCTCGCGGATCTTGTAGCCGAGCTTCTCGTCCCGCTCGTCCACCTCGACCCGGAAGCCGGCCGCGCGCAGGCGCGCCGCCACGTCGTTCGCGTAGCCGTGCACCTCGCGCGAGATCGGCAGCACCACGAGCTGCACCGGCGCGAGCCAGGCCGGGAAGGCGCCGCCGTAGTGCTCCACGAGGATGCCGAAGAAGCGCTCGAGGGAGCCCAGCAGCGCCCGGTGGATCATGTACGGCCGGTGCGGCTTGCCGTCCTCCCCGATGTACTCCATGCCGAACCGCTCGGGCTCGTTGAAGTCGAACTGGATCGTCGAGCACTGCCAGGCGCGGCCGAGCGAGTCCTTGATCTTGAGGTCGATCTTGGGCCCGTAGAAGGCCCCGCCCCCCTCGTCGACCACGTAGGCGAGCCCGCGCGCCTCGACGGCCGCGCGGAGCGCGGCGGTCGCCGCCGCCCAGGCCTCCTCCGACCCGGTCGCCTTCTCGGGCCGGGTCGCGAGGTTCACCTCGAACTCCTCGAAGCCGAACGAGCGGAGGATGAAGAGCGTGAAGTCCAGCACCCGCCGGATCTCCGCCTCCATCTGGTCCGGCCGGCAGAAGAGGTGCGCGTCGTCCTGCGTGAAGCCGCGCACCCTGAGCAGGCCGTGCAGCACCCCGCTCCGCTCGTACCGGTACACCGTCCCGAGCTCGGCCCACCGGAACGGCAGCTCGCGGTACGACCGCTGCCGGGTCATGTAGATCTCGATGTGGAAGGGGCAGTTCATCGGCTTGAGCTGATACTCGGTCCCTTCCACCGAGAGCGGGCCGAACATGTTCTCCGCGAAGAAGTCGAGGTGCCCGCTCGTCCGCCAGAGCTGCCGGTTGGCGATGTGCGGCGTGTAGACGATGTCGTAGCCGCCCCGCAGGTGGGCTTCTCGCCAGAAGTCCTCGATCAGCTTGCGGACGAGCCCCCCCTTCGGGTGCCAGAGGATGAGCCCCGGGCCGACCTCCTCGTTCACGCTGAAGAGGTCGAGCTCGCGGCCGAGCTTGCGGTGATCGCGCCGCTTCGCCTCCTCGATCCTCGCGAGGTAGGCGTCGAGCTCCTCCTGGGTGTGCCAGGCGGTCCCGTACACCCGCTGGAGCATCTTGTTGCGCTCGTCGCCCCGCCAGTAGGCGCCGGCCAGGCCGGTGAGCTTCACGGCCGGGATCTGGCCGGTCGACTCGACGTGCCCCCCGCGGCAGAGGTCGGTGAACTCCCCCTGCGTGTAGTGGTAGAGCGGCTCGCCCTCCGGGATGCTCTCGATGATCTCGACCTTGTACGCCTCGTTGCGCGCCCGCCAGTACCGCAGCGCCTCGTCGCGCGACACCTGGCGGCCCTGGATCGGCAGGTCCTCCTCGATGATCTGCTTCATCACCTGCTCGACCTTCTCCAGGTCGTCGGGCGTCAGCGGGACGGCGGGGTCGACGTCGTAGTAGAAGCCGTTGTCGATCGTCGGACCGATGGCGATCTTCACCCGGTCGTCGCCAAAGATCCGCTTGAGCGCCTGCGCCGTCACGTGAGCGGCGCTGTGCCGGATGGCGTCCAGCGAGTGGCCGTTGGCCCCCTCAGGAGACTTGGACATCGGTCCCGTAAACATGAGAAGAGGCACCACCCGGGACGATCGCGGGGTGGTGCCTCTTCTGACTCCCTCGTGAAGTGGTGGGCGCTGCTGGAATCGAACCAGCGACCTCTACCATGTCAAAGTAGCACTCTAACCAACTGAGCTAAGCGCCCATAAACGTTACATATTTAGCAAACGCCCCCTGGCGGCGTCAAGCCTGCCGGACCGGCCGCCCCCTGGGATCGCCGGCGGCGTTCGCCCGGGGGCCGGCAACGCCGGAACCCCGCGCCGTACCTCGCGAAAGGTGATGTCGAGCCTAACGACCGCACCGGGCCTTGTCAAGAATACTGTTGGCGTTTCCGCCCCTTGAGCGTGTCGACCACGCCGCGGGGGGTCGCCGGCACGGCAAGCGCGGGGGCGCCGAGCCGGTCTCCCAGGTCCTCGAGCCGCAGGTCGTCCAGGAAGACCGGGTCGTCGGCCTTGAGCATCACGTCGGGGACCAGGACGAGGTCCCCCTCCCCGAACGGCCCGGCGGCCGCCAGGTGGTCGAGCACGTCCTGGCCGGTGAGGAGGCCGGCGACCCGGATGGCCGCGCCGTAGAAGCGGTTCTCCGCCGCCTCGACGCGCATCGGCACGCCCCAGGCCTCGCCGAGCGCGTCGAAGAAGGGCCGGATCACCGGTCCGGCCAGGACGCCCGTGACGGCGGTGACCCGCCTCACCCGGCCGGCGATCGGCCCGGTCCCCGGCCGGCCGGTGCGCCGGGCCGCCCGGAGGACCGACTCGGCCTCCGCCCGGAACTGCGCCACCATCCCCACCCCGTTGCCGACCTGCGGCAGGTCGTCGTAGGCCTCGAGCGGCGGCACCGGCAGGCCGGCCATGAGGTACCACTCGTCGCCGCCGTAGACGAAACGGACCCCGAACCGCTCGAGGAAGGCCGGCTGCCGCGCGTCGAGCCAGGCGACCAGGTCGCGCGCGTAGGCGGGCGTCACCGGCGTCATGGCCGGCAGGTTGTCGCGGTAGCGCGTGAGGCCGAGCGGCACGACCGCCACGCTCGCGACCCCCGGGTAGAGCCCGGCCAGGTCGGCGACCGTCCGCTCGAGGTGCACGCCGTCGTTCCAGCCGGGGCAGAGGACGACCTGGGCGTGCACGGTGATCTTCCACTCGAGGAGCTGGTGGAGCCGCTCCATGAGGTTGTCGGGCCGGTCCCTGCGCCCGAGGAGCCGGCGGCGCAGCTCGGCGTCGGTCGTGTGGACCGACACGTAGAGCGGCGTGAGCCGCATGTCGCGGATCCGCTCGAGGTCGCGACGCGAGAGGTTCGTCAGCGTGACGAAGTGCCCGTCCAGGAAGGAAAGCCGGTAGTCCTCGTCCTTGATGTAGAGGCCGGGCCGCATGCCCGGCGGGTTCTGGTGCACGAAGCAGAAGACGCAGTCGTTGCCGCACTCGCGGGGCTGGATGGCCTCGAAGCGCAGGCCGAGCCGCTCGCCCGGCTCGCGCTCGATGTCGACCTCCCAGGTCTCCCCGTCGGCCCGCCGCACCAGGAGCGTGAGGGCCGGGTCGTCGGCCGCGTACTGGTAGTCGAGCACGTCGACCGCCGGCCTGCCGTTGATGCCGGTGATCACGTCGCCGGGCGCGAGCCCCACGGCGGCGGCGATGCTCCCCGGCTCCACGTCGACGACCGGCAGGCCGCGCCTGACCTTGAGGGGGCGTCTCATCATGCCTTCGACCCGCGGAGCTGCGCGAGGCCGCGCCGGAAGTAGTCGAGCCCCGAGGCGACCGTCACGGCCGCCACCGCGACGTAGGTCCATCCGGGAACGGCCGGCCCGGGGTGCGTGACGCTCGGCGCGCTCCAGAGGGCCGCCACCACGAGGGCGAGCTGCAGCACCGTGGTCGCCTTGCCGAGAAGGCTCGGCCGTACCGGCAGCCGGCGCCCGAGACCGTAGGCGGTCCAGTAGGCGCCCGACAGGACGAGGTCCCGGACGAAGACCACGGCGAGGAACCAGGGGGGTACGCGGCCCACCCAGGCGAGCGTCGCGAGCGCGGTCACGACGAGCAGCTTGTCGGCCGCCGGGTCGAGCGTGGCGCCGAGCGCCGTGCGCTGGTCGAGCAGCCTGGCGAGCATGCCGTCCACGGCGTCGCTCACGGCCGCGGCGGCGAAGGCGACGAGCGCCGCCCCGTAGCGCTCCTGGACGACGAGCCAGCCGATGAACGGCACCGCGAGGAGACGGGCGAGCGTGATCGCGTTCGGAAGGTTCATCAGCGGACCGGCGTGAACAGGACCTCCAGCCGACGCCCGTCGGGGGACGCGACCGTCACCTGCGCGCCCTCCACCTGCAGCCGGGCCAGCTCCTGCGCGAGAGCCTCCGGCGCGAGCGGGGTCTCGACCTCGAGGACGACGGTGCCGGGCGCGGCCGATCGGTAGCGGACCCGCTGCGCCTGTCCCCGGTCGCCGAGCGCCGCGGTGAGCGTGTCGAGCTGCGCCTTGCGGGTGGCGCCGCGCGCCGTCACGCTCACGATGCCGAGCGGCCCGGCCGGCGCGCCGGCCGTGAGCAGACCGAGGTCGACCAGCGCCTTCCTGAGCGGCTCGCGGTCGACGACCGCCTCGATCGACGCCTGGTAGAGCGTCCCGGCCGGCAGCTCGGCGATGATCCGATACGTCTGGACGAAGCGGACCGGGTCGGAGTACAGCTCCTCGCGCAAGAGCGCGTCCTGCTGCGCGAGCGTCTCGGGCGGGACGAGGGTCGCCGCCGCCCGCTCGACGGCGCGGTGGAGCGCGTCGGCCACCGCCCGCTCCCGGGCGGCCGTGATGTTGTCGTCCTCGATCGGCGCGAGTCCCTCGACCTGCACCGGCAGCAGCGTGTCGCCCTGGGGCTGCGCCGACGACGGGGCCGGCCCCACCAGCCCCACCACGAGGGCCGGCACCGCGATCAGCGCCGCGATCGGAAAGAGCCGCATGGCGAGGCCGTGGCGTGCGTGGCGGGCCTACGGCTTGCGGGCCGGCCCGTTGCCCTCGGCCGACTCGCCCGATCCGTGCGAGGAGGCGTCGCTGCCGTGGCCGCCGTACGCGACGCGGCGCTCCATGGGCCGGCGGTCCATCCCGTGTCCGCCGTGGCCCTCGGTGAAGGCGCCGAGCCGCACCGTCCGCTCGGTCGGATAGATGCTCGAGATGGCGTGCTTGTAGATGAGCTGCTGGCCCTGGCCCTCGACGATGACGCAGAAGTTGTCGAAGCTCCGGATGGTCCCCTTGACGCTCTTGCCCGATGCGAGGTCCACGGTCACGGCGATCTTCTCGCGGCGCACCTGGTTGAGGAACTGATCCTGGACGTTGATCGGCGCTTTGTTCATGGCCTCACATCTCCATCATGCAATCGAGGACTCATGCCCGCTCGGGTCCGGGCGCCGACGCCGACACCCCCCGGGGGCGAAGGCCCCATGATACGCGAGCCGGTCAGAGATGCAAGTGGCGCCGCGCCAATTCCGCGAGCGTGACGCGGGCTTGTGACGCATCCACCCAGCGGGCCTCCCGCTCGCCGCGCCACCAGGTCCGCTGCCGCTTGGCATACCGACGCGTCTCGGTCTTGATGCTCGCCGCCGCCTCGGCAAGCGTCAGCCGCCCGGCCAGGTAGTCGCCGACCTGCCGGTAGCCGAGGGCCCGCATCGGCTTGAGCTCGGGGCCGTAGCCGCGGGCGTGGAGCGAGCGCACCTCGTCCACCAGCCCGGCTGCGAGCATCCGGTCCACGCGCGCCGCGATCGCCCGGTCGAGGTCGGCAACGGGGACCCGGAGCACCGCGATGGCGACGTCGAAGACCGAGTCGCCGAAGCGATGCGCGGCGCGCAGCGCCGAGGGCGGCTCGCCGGTCGCCTCGAGGATCTCGAGGGCGCGCACGAGGCGCACCCGGTCGGCCGGCGCGAGCCGCCGCGCCGTCTCGGGATCGGCCGCGGCGAGGCGCGCGCGTGCGGCCTCGGGGTCTGCGGCGACCTCCGCCTCGATGCGCGCCCGGACGGCCGCCGCGACGGCCGGCGCCGGGATGAGGCCGCGCGTGAGGGCGCGCACGTAGAGGCCGGTCCCCCCCACGAGGAGCGCGCCGGGCGGGCCGCCGGGGCGGCCGATCCGCAACGCCTCGATCACGCGGCGCCCGTGCGCGGCGTAGTCGGCGGCCGTGAAGGGCTCGTCCGGATCGACCAGGTCGATCAGGTGGTGCGCGGCGCGGCGACGCTCCTCGACGGTCGGCTTCGCGCTGCCGATGTCGAGGTAGCGGTAGACCTGCAGCGAGTCGGCGCCGAGGACCGGCAGGCCGAAACGCTCGGCCAGCTCGACGGCGAGCGCGGTCTTGCCCGACGCCGTCGGCCCGACGATGGCGAGGATGCGCGGCCGCTGGCCCGGCGCCATGCCTACCGCCGGTCGAACAGCCGCTCGAGTTCCGCGAAGCCGATCAGCCGGCTGACCGGCCGGCCGTGCGGGCAGGCGCCGGTGACCTCGTAGCGATCGAGGTCCGCGAGGAGCGCGCCCGCCTCGAGCGGATCGAGCGCCTGGCGGAAGGTGACCGCGCCGTGGCAGGCCACCGTCGCGAGCAGGTGGTCGCGCGCGTCCTCGAGCGACCGGGCGGGCGAGAGCCCCTCGAGGTCCTCGGCAACCGACTCGAGGAGCGGACCGGGGTCGAGCGTCTCGAGCCCGATCGGCACGGCGGTCACCCGAAGCGTGCCGATCGGCCCGAACGGCTCCACCTCGAGCCCGACGTCGGCCAGGGCGCCGGCCCGCTCGACGACCAGCGCGGCCCGGTCGGCCCGCAACGTGACCGCCCGCGGCACGAGCAGGCGCACCGCTCGCGGCCGTCCCTCGGCAAGGGCCCGCCTGAGGCGCTCGAACCGCAGTCGCTCGTGCGCGGCGTGCTGGTCGACCACGACGAGCCCCTCCCTCCCCTCGCAGAGGAGGTAGGAGGCCCGCAACTGGCCGATGTAGCGGAGGCCCGCGAAGCGTGAGCCGTGCGCCGGGGTCGCCGCCGCCCGCGCCGGCGTCGCACCGAAGGCCTCCGCCGGCTCCGCCGCGCGATCGGCGCCCGTGGGGTCGTACGACCGCACGTCGAGGAACGCGTCGAGCGCCGCCTGCACCCGCCCGGCGCGCCCGTCCGACGGCGGGACGGTCCCGGCCGGCTCGGCGCGGACGGCCGCCGGGAGCGCACCGGCGGCGACGAGGGCCGACTCGACCGCGCGGGCCACCAGGCCGTGCACCGCCGCCGGATCGCGGAAGCGGACCTCGGCCTTCTGCGGGTGGACG
Organism: Thermodesulfobacteriota bacterium; assembly: GCA_036381125.1. GTDB lineage: Bacteria > DASVDK01 > DASVDK01 > DASVDK01 > DASVDK01 > DASVDK01. The sequence goes on from DASVDK010000379.1 coordinate 54,369, forward strand.
TTCACGTCCACCATGTGGGGCGGCACCACGACGAAGAGCGCCCCCATCGGGTAGCGCCCCGGCTCGTGGGCGTGGCGGCTCCCCTGGAGCGTCGCGTGCAGGATCGATCGGTCGCGCACCGGCCGGCCGTTCACGAAGAGGTAGAGGCTCGACGCGCCCGGCCGCGAGACGCCGGGGGGGGACAGGCGGCCGGTGACGGCGAGCCCTCCCTCCTCCGCCCGCACCTCCACGAGCGGCGGCGCCTCCGGACCGAGGAGCGCGTCGAGCCGCTCCGCGAGGTCGGCGTCACGCCGGCCGGCGACGGCGAGCCGGCCGTCCACCGTGAGGGTGACGGCGACGTCGGGCCGGGCGAGCGCCAGGCGCGCGACGACGTCCACGACCTGCGCCGCCTCGGTCGCCGCCGATCGGAGGAACTGGCGACGCGCCGGCAGGTTGAAGAAGAGGTCGCGCACGGTCACGGTGGTGCCGGCAGGCGCGCCGGCCGGACGCTCGGCCCTGACCACCCCGCCCTCGACGTCGATGCGCACCCCCGCGACCGCCTCCGGCACGCGCGTCACGAGCGTGAGGCGCGACACCGCGGCGATCGAGGCGAGCGCCTCGCCGCGGAAGCCGTAGGTCTCGATGGCCAGGAGGTCGTCGACCGTGCGGATCTTGCTGGTGGCGTGTCGCTCGAGGGCGAGGCGGGCCTCGGCGGGCGTCATGCCGCACCCGTCGTCGGCCACCTCGAGGAGCCGCCGCCCCCCCTGCTCGATGGTCACGTCGATGCGGCCCGCCCCGGCGTCGAGGGCGTTCTCGATCAGCTCCTTCACGGCCGCCGCCGGACGCTCCACCACCTCGCCGGCGGCGATCCTCGCCGCGACCGCCTCGGGCAGCCGCCGGATGCGCGGGAGCGGTTCGTTCACACGTCGAGCCCGACCGCCTCGAGGTGCTCGGCGAGGACCGGCGCCGGGGTCGACGAGAGGAGCGTCTTCAGGGCGAGGACGACGAGCCCGAGGTCGTCGGCGACGCCGAGCGGCCCGAAGATCGCCTCGGGCACGAGGTCCACCGGCGCGAAGAGATAGGCGGCCACCGCCGCGGCCAGCACCTTCGGCCAGGCGGGGACCCGCCGGTCGGCGACCAGGCGCCAGACGAGGCGCAGCACGCGGGGCGCCTTCGGGAGCCATCGGACGAGCGTCGTCCACGGAAGCCCCCGCCGGCGAATCAGCCGTCCGAGAACCGTCTCTGCCATGCCTACAGTCTATCGCGGACCGCTCGCCCCGGCCGTGCCTGCCGGGGGGCCTTGGCCGCCGCGGCCGCGGCGTCCGCCGCCTTCGCCACGGCGGCGCGAAGGGCGCGCACCTCGGCATCCGAGAGCGGGCGATGCCGGCCTCGCGGCAGGTCGCCGAGCGCGATGCCGTCGAAGCGCACCCGCCGGATCTTCAGCGCCGGGTGGCCCACGGCCTCGCACATGCGCTTCACCTGGTGGTTGCGCCCCTCGTGGATCGTCAGCTCGATCCAGGCGTTCTGCTCGGCGCGCCGGAGGAAGCGGACGAAGGCCGGCCGCGTCGGGCCGTCGTCGAGCATCGGCCCGGCGGCGAGCGCCTCGAGCGCGCCCCGGCTCGGGACCCCTTTGACCTTCACCTCGTAGGTCTTGGGGACGTGCGACCGCGGGTGCGCGAGCCGGGCCGCGAGGTCGCCGTCGTTCGTGAGGAGCAGGAGCCCTTCGGCGTCCCAGTCGAGCCGGCCGACCGGGTAGACGCGCGGCCGGACGCCGGCCAGGAGGTCCGCGACGGTCGGCCGCCCCTCGGGGTCGCGCATCGTCGTGACCACGCCCGGCGGCTTGTGCAGCGCGAGGTAGACCTTCGGCGCGGCCCGCGGCACGAGGCGGCCGCGGACCTTCACGTGGTCGCGCTCGGGATCGGCCTTCGTGCCGAGTTCCCGGACCACGCGGCCGTTCACCTGCACCTCACCCGCCTCGATGAGACGCTCGGCCTCGCGGCGGGAAGCGAGGCCGGCATCCGCGATGATCTTCTGGAGCCGGACCTCGGGCATGGGGTCAGCTCGTCCGCTCGTCCTCGGGCGGCGCTTCGCCGGCACCGCCCGCCTCGGCGGCCCGACCGGCCTCGGCGCCGGAGCCCGGCTCGGCGCCGGAGCCCTCGTCGGCACAGGACCCCTCGTCGGCGCCGGAGCCCTCCTCGGCGGCGAGCGCCGCGGCGTCGGTCGGCTCGCCGCCGTCGCCGGCCGCGCCGCCGTCGGCCGCCTGCTCGAGCCGCCCCTCGGCCGCGAGGTCGGTGAACTCCTTGAGCGTCGGCAGTTGCGAGAGGTCCTTCAGGCCGAAGTGCTCGAGGAACTCCGGCGTCGTCCCGTAGAGCAGCGGGCGGCCCGGGATGTCCTTCCGGCCGACGATGCGCACGAGCTTGCGGTCGAGGAGCGCCTTGAGGACGCCGCCCGAGTCGACCCCGCGGATGTCCTCGATGTCGCCGCGCGTCACCGGCTGCCGGTAGGCCACGATGGCGAGCGTCTCGCGCGCCGCCTGCGTGAACCTGAGCGGCTTGACCGCGAGGAACCGCCTGAGCCACGGCGCCATCTCGGGCCGCGTCCGGAGCTGGTAGCCGCCGGCCACCTGCACGAGCGTGAGAGCCCGCTCGGGCGACTGGTAGTCGAGCTCGAGCTGCGCGAGCGCCGAGGCAACCTCCTCGGGCGCCGCGAAGCCTTCGAGCACCGCCTCCATCCGCCGCCTC
>DASVDK010000380.1:0-11307 GCA_036381125.1 Thermodesulfobacteriota bacterium
CCTGCCGCGCACGGCCGGCAGGAGCAGGGCAGCCGCCGCCGCGACCGCCAGCGCCAGGGCGAGCCAGGCGTACGGACGAGCGGCCGCGCGCCGGCCGCCGACGGCCAGGGCCGCGGACCGGAGCGTCGCGTAGGCGAGCACGGCCGGACCGAGCGCCAGCGCGATGGGGTGCAGGTGGGTCGCGAGGAGCCCGGCCGCCGCCGCGAGCGCCAGCCACCTGCCGCGCGCCGCCGTCGGCCGCGGCCCCTCGTCCCGGCCTTCGACGGCGCGGTAGGTCGCGAACGCGGCGAGGAGCGAGAAGAAGGTCAGCGGGCTGTAGAGCCGCGCGAAGCGCGAGACGTCGACGGCGTCGGCCGAGAGGGCGACCAGGGTGAGCGCGACGACCCCGGCGACCGGGCCGAAGAGGGCCAGCCCGACCGCGTACGCGAGCGCCATCGTGCCGACGCCGAAGAGGAGCGCCGGCACGCGCGCCGCCCCCTCGCTCTCGCCGAGCAGCGCGAAGGCGCCGGCCGTGAGGTAGGTGTTGAGGCGGGCCCGCGTGTACTCGCGCCCCGGCACCCGGAGCCCCTCCCCGGCCAGCCAGCTCCTGGCGGCGAAGACGTCGTAGAACTCGTCGCAGCAGAAGGCCGGCGCACCGAGGTTGGCCGCCCGCAGGAAGACGCCGAGCGCGAGGAGCACGACCGCGAGCCCGACGTGGAGCCGCACGGGGCGGTCTAGCTCTCCGCGTCCGGCGCGGTCATCGGGCCGGGCGACGCCTCGGGAGTCGGCGTCGCCCCGGGAGTCGGCGTTACCTCGGGAGTGGGCGTCGCCTCGGGACTCGGCGTCAGCTCGGGAGTGGGCCTCGCCTCGGGAGTGGGCGTCATCTCGGGAGTGGGCGTCGCCTCGGGGCTCGGCGACGGCTCCGGGCTCACCGATGCGATGGGCGGTTCGAACGGGCCGAAGTCGGGGCTGTTCCACATCTCGTCGAACCGCGCCCGCATGGCGTCGACCAGCGCCCGGTCCCTCGCGATCACCATGTCCTCCGTCTGGTAGTAGAGGGCCTGGCAGCCGCGGATGCGCCTGGACGACGTCGTGGTGTAGTTGCCCGACCCCCAGACGGCGGCCTCCGTCGTGATGATCGACTTCATGTGCATGAAGCCCGGGTGCGCGGTCGCGCGCACGTCGACGTCGGCACCGTCGGCCTTGAGCGCCAGGAGATCGTCGATGAACTTCGTCATGCTCGGGTAGTTCGAGCTGCCGTACTGGCTCCGCTCGAAGATGAGCCGCGTCGGGACGCCGGATCGCGCCCGCTCGAGGATCGGTTCGACGATCGATCCGACCGTGATGCGGAACGCGATGACGTCGAGCGCCTCCTGCTCCCGCGCCACGAGCCGGCCGACGACGTCGCGGTTGCACTGCTCGTCCCCGGCGAAGCAGACCGTGAGCTCGCCGTCGTCCGGCGGCAGCACGGCCGGCGGGTCCTCGTAGCAGGTCGTCGGCGGGTCGGCCTCGGTCTCCTCGAACGTCGGCAGCGTCATCCCCGCCGTGAACGCCTGGTACGCCGCCGGAGCCGCTCCGGAGTTCGCCCAGGCGCGGTCGAACCGCTCCCGGTAGCGCGCGAAGACGGCCGGGTTGTCGGTGAAGAACGCCAGCTCCTCGTTCCACTCGGTCTCGCCGGTCCGGCCGTTGAAGACCTTCCGGCTCGCGATGGACGTGTAGTTCATCGAGCCCTGCTCGACGAGCCCGAGACCGTGGAGGATCGTCATCTTGTGGTGGATGATCCCCCGGAAGCGGTTCACGCGGACCGGCACGCCGCTCGAGGCGAGGAAGTCCAGCTCGCGCCGGTGCTGCTGCTTGATCGTGTACGCGTGGCGGTCGGCCAGCACGCGGACCGGCACCCCGGCCCGGTGCTTCTCCACGAGGACGCGCGTGAGGCGGCTGTCGTACAGGTGGTAGATCGCCACGTCGATGCCCTGCGTCTCCGCCCGGGCGAGCGAGATGAGCCGGTTCATGCAATCGGTCTTCGGCGAGAAGCAGAGCTCCCGCAGCTCCGGCCCCGGCGGCTCCGCCGGCGGCGGCAGCGGCCCCTGCTCGATGTCCTCCTCGGCGGGCGTCTCGTCCGGCGGCGTGATCTCGTCCTCGACGTCGGCCTCGCCGCCGAGCTGATCGTCTCGCGGAGCCGTTCCGCCCCTGATGCCGCTGCCCGACGAGGCCGAGCCGCCCTCGCCGTCGCTGCTGCCGCAGCCGCCGACGCCGAATGACAGCACGAGGAGGAGGAGGAGAGCCGCGGCGGGCGCCGCGTCACGGCGCCGGAGGAGCCATCGAGTTCGCAGGCGCAGCATCACGGCTCGCCGCGGACTGCAAGGGACGAGCCCGGGCCTGCTCAGGCTTCTCCGGGCCGCACCCGGCCTCGCCTGGGCAGCGACGGAGCCATCGCCCGACGACCGCGAGGTCTGCCGAGCGAAGCACGCCGACGTGACACGCGAGCCCCACGAGCACGCCGGCGTAGCCGAGCGCCGAGAGGCCGAGCACCAGCGGCTCGCCGAAGCGGGACGCGAACGGCCAGACCGGGAGCGCCGCGGCGCCGGCGACGGCGGCAATCAGTCCGACCTCTCGCCAGGGGACGAGCGAGCGGCTCGACACGCCGAGCACTGCCGCGGTGCGGCGAACGTAGAACACCGCGGCCGCGAGCGGACCGAGCGCGGCGCCGAGCGCGGGACCGAGGAGGCCCATCGGCTGCACGAGGATCAGGCTGGCGCCGGCGCTCACCAGGAGCGACAGCACCGAACCGGCGAGCAGCGTGTGCGTCCGCCCGGTGGCCGTGAGGACGAGGGGCCAGGTCCCGATGCGAAGCGCGAGCAGCACCAGGTAGACGCGGAAGATCGGAACGCTCGCCAGGTAGCGCTCGCCGTAGAGGAGCGTCACGACGGGCGCCGCGAAGACGAACAGCATGACCGCCAGCGGCAGCACGAGCAGGGCCTGCCCGCGCACCGCCTCCCGCCAGAGCGGCAGGACCTCCGCCGTCCGGCCGTCGCGGGCCAGCGCCGTGAAGCGCTGCTGCAGGACGATCCCGATCGACTGGAGCACGAGCGGGACCACCGGCACCTGGCGCGCCCCGACCGCGTAGACCGCGAAGAGCGCCGGCGGGTAGAGCGCGCCGATGATGTAGCGATCGAGGAAGCGGCCGATCGTGCCGACGTGCGTCGAGGCGGCGAAGGGGACGGCGTACCGGAGCTGTGCGGCCAGGAGGCGCCCGTCGAGCACCTGGCGCAACCGCGGCGGCCGCCGCGAGACGACGGCCGCGACCAGGCCGGCGACGGCCGTGCCGACGCCGAGGTGCACGAGCGCGACCGACAGGGCGAGCGACGCCAGGTCGGCACCCACCAGAGCCGCGCCCACCGTGACCGCGCCGTCCCCCAGGGCGATGCCGGCCGCCACGAGCGTCGCCGCCCGGTACCGGCCCATGGCGACCAGGAGGGGATGCGCCGCCGCGGCCGGCAGCATGCCGACGAGCGCGAGGCCGTAGCGGGCGACGGCCGGGGCGAGGTCCGCGTTGTTCAGCGCCGCGGCGAGCGGGCGGGCCGCAACCGCGAGCGCGCCCGAGCCGCACAGGCCGAGCACCACGAGGAGGCCGAAGGCCTGCACGAGCACCGCCTCGCGCCGGCCGTCGGTGTAGGCCGGCAGGAAGTAGTAGAGGCCCGACGGGATGCCCAGGTAGAGGATCGGCGAGACCGTGGCGACGAGCATCGTGACCTGCAGGTACGACCCGAACGTCTCCGCCGGGAAGAGGCGCGCGAGGACGATGCCGACGCCGAGCTGCACGGCGACGGCGGCCGCGCTGCCGAGCGTGAGGATGCCGACCTGATCGGCGAGCCGGCGCATCACGAGGCGGCCGGGCGCGCCCGCGTCGCGAGCGGGACCGGGCGCGGCCGCCACCAGGGCCGCGGCGCCGAGGCGGCCGTCTGGCGGGCCAGCGGCGCGTCGACTCGCCCGACGGCGGCGAGCGGCAACCGGCTCCAGTCCGGCTCCGGCGCGCCGGCCGGCAGGAGCCGCTCGAAGGCGTCGCGCCGCATCGTGAGCGTGCCGGGCCGGATCGACTGCCCGCGCCGGGCCGACACCCCCGCGATCCGGCAGCCCGACGCCGCGACGGCGGGGTCCCGCTGCAGGAGCGCCACGTCGGCCCCCACCTTCCCCGGCGACCAGACGAGGTCGGGCTCCAGGGGGGCCACGAGCGCGCCCGCCGAGGCGTCGAGGGCCGCGCGCCAGGCGCCGGCCGCGCCCCGTACGACGCGCGCCGTCACGCCGCTCGGGCCGCCGAGCGCCGCGAGCAGCCGGTCGGCATCGGCGCCGGCGTCCACGGCAACCAGGACCTCGAGGCGCGGGTAGGTCTGCCGCATCGCGGCGGCAAGGGCCGGCCCCGCCGCGCGCAGGGACGCGGCGGCCGCGCGGCCGCGCCCTGCGGCCGCGAGCAGCACGCTCACGAGCGGCACCTCGAAGCCGGCGGCGTCGAGCCGGTCCCAGGTCCAGCGCGTGGTGCGGCGCGTGAGCCCCTGCGGCCGCCCGCGCCCGCCGTCGAGGAGGGCGAGGACCGCCGCCTCGACCTCGTCGACCCCGAGCGCGCGCAGGCAGAACTGCGCGGCGCAGTCCCACCGGAGACACGGCGCGCAGGGCACCTCGTGGCGGATGGCGATGGCGGCCCCCGGTCCCGCGGGGTCCGGTCCCCACCGCCGGTCGTTCTCCGGCCCGAGGAGCGCCGCGAGCGGAGCACCCCGCGCGCGGGCGAGGTGGAGCAGCCCGGTGTCGTTGCAGACGACCGCGGCGGCTCGATCGAGCAGCGCCACGAGCGCCGGCAGGTCGGTCAGGCCGACCGCCGAGGTCGCCCTGGCGGCCAGCGGCGGCGGCAGGGCGCCCAGAACCGCGTCGACGAGCGGCGCCTCGTCGGCGACCCCGGTGAGCACGACCGTCAGGTCGGCACGACGCTCGAGCAGGCGCCGCACGAGCGCCCCGACGCGATCGACGGGCCAGCGGCGCGACGGCTTCTGGGCGCCCGGGTGAACCACGAGCAGGGTTGCGCCCTCGTCGAGCCGCAGGGCGGCGGCAACGCGACGCCAGCCTTCCTGCACGGCGGCCGGCTCGATCGAGAGGGGCGGTCGCGCGACGGCGTGCGGAGACGGGCCGAGCGCCTCCACGACGGCGAGGTTGTTGTCGGCCTCGTGCCGCGTCGGGTCGAGCGGGACGGTCCGGCTGTTGAGCCGCTGCAGCGGATGGCCGTCGTCGAGGCCGACGCGCCGCGGGGCGCCGGCGAAGAAGGCCTCCCGCAGCAGGAAGAAGCTCGCGCCGGACACGAGCACATCGTAGCCCTCGAGGAAGAGCGACAGCGCGCCGGCGAGACGGCCGGCCCGGGTGGGGCGGGCGAAGAAGTCGAGCACCCGCACCTCGTCGACGTCCGGCGAGGCGTCGAGGAGGGCGCCGGCCGACATCCCGCGCTGCACGCCGAGCACGATGCGCGCGCGGGGGTAGCTCGCCCTCAGGCGGGCCAGCGCCGGCAGGGCGACGACGAGGTCGCCGAGCCGGCAGCGACGAGCGACCAGGATCCGCCGGACGCCGGGGTGGGGCTCGCCCCGGAGCACCCGCACGGCGACCCGGAGCGCGTAGTACACGTAGCCGGCGAGCGTGAAGGCGCGGAACGCCAGCCGCGCGCAGCGCGAGAGCCGATCGGCGTCGTGCGGACCGTGTGTCGTTGCGGCCCCGCCCCGGCGTGCGCGGCGCGGCACGCGAGGGGGCGCGTTGCCGGCCCTGCGGTCCGAGGCGGCCGCGACGGCCTCCTCGAGCCGGCGCTCCAGCTCGTCCGCGCGCTGCTCCCAGCCGTTCGCGGCCGCGGCGGCGAGGCGCGCCTCCCGTCCCGCCGCCGGGTCGGCGAGGGCGCGGCCGACCGCCTCGACGAAGCGCTCCGGCGTCTCCGCCATCTCGACGACGTCCGCCATCCGGCCCAGGCCGTCGAGCGGCGTCGCGACGACCGGCCGCCCCGAGGCGAGGTACTCGAAGACCTTGAGCGGGTTGCACGAGTGGGTGAGGTCGGTGAGGCGATAGGGCACGAGGCACACGTCGGCGCCGGCGAGCACGCTCGGCAGCTCCTCGTAGGGCTGGTACCCGATCAGGTGGACGTTCGGCTCGGCCGCGAGCGCCGAGACGTCGACGCCGGGCTTCACCCGCCCCGCGAGCACGACGGCGCAGTCGCGCCGCGCGCGCGCGAGCGCGACGAGGAGCGGCTGGTCGAGCCGCTCGTCCACCTGGCCCACGAAGACGAGGCGCGGCGACGGCAGGCCGGCCATCGCGGGATGGCGCGGCGCGCGCGCGAGCCTCGCCGGCGCGAAGTGATCGAGGTCGGCGCCGTTCTCGAGGAGGTAGCTGCGCGGCTGCGTCCGGCGGAACCGCTCGAGGAGGCGGGGCGAGACGCAGAGGGCGAGGTCCGCCTCGGCGAGGAGGGCCTCCTCGGCCGCCCGCATCCGGCGGCGCTCGGCCTCCGTCATGCCGCCGAACGCCGTCATCTCGTCGACGGCGTAGTACGCCGTGGCGGCGGGGCGGACGGCGGCGAGGAGCGGCCGCGCGTCGGGGTGCAGGACGAGCGCGACCGGCCGCTGGAAGCCGAGCCGTCCGGCGAGCGCGCCGAGGACGCGCGGCCGCCTCGCCTCGTTGAGCCGCCAGCCGAGGGGCGGCGCGTGCCGGTGCGTGAAGACGAAGAGCCCCGGCGCCGCCTCCCTCGCGGCGAACCCGGTCGCCACCGGGGCGAGCGCCCGGAGGTGGTCGGCGAGCGAGTCGACGTCCTGGAGGGCCTGGGGGTCCACGTAGAGCACCCGGTGGCCCCGGCGCGCGAGCCGGGTCATCAGGTGCTGCTTCCCCGTCCAGCAGTAGTCCCAGTTCTGTTGGCCGAAGCAGATCAGATCCATCGCGCCCTCCGCGAGCCGCGCCGGCGTCCCGCAACGCGCGTGCCGCACGCCCCGCCCCGAACCGACCGACCGAAACGGATCACCGGGCGTTCACGGCGCGGAGGCGCCGTCGGCGTCCGCGCGCCGACCGGTTCCCCACGTGAACACGGCGAGGCTCGCGGCCGCCGGCGTGTCGGCCTCGTCGAGGCGGCGCGTGACGTAGGCGGCGACGCCGGGCGCGAACGGCGGAGGGTAGACGAGGAGCCGGTGACGCTCGAGCACGACGAGTCCCCGTGCGTGCCGCTCGACGAGCGCGGCGAGGTCCTCCACCCCGGCGAACGCCGCGACGCCGGTGGTGTAGGAGCGGAACCGGACGCCGTGCGGCGTCACCTCGACGTCCCGGTCGGCGGCGTGCGGGCCCTGGTTCGCGTGCAGCAGCCGGCCGTCGACGCGGCCGAAGTAGTAGAAGGCGAGGTGATCGGCGGGGCTCACCACGGCGGCGTCGGCGAACCCGTGGTCGCGCGCCCAGGCCGCCGCCTCCCGCCACTGGGCGAAGGCCGCGCCCGAGAACTCGCCGTACGCCTTGAGCCGGTTCGCCTGCGCCGCCGCGAACCAGGGCGAGGCGCGGACGACCACGAGGAGCGTGACGACGACGAGCGCCGTCGCCAGCGGCCGCGCCAGCGCGGGCCAGGGGAGGCGGGCGGCCAGGTTGCCGGCAAGGCGCGCGTGCAGGAGCCGCGCGGCGAGCCGTCCCCCCTCGCCGAGGAGCACGAAGAGGCCGGGGAGGAAGACGAAGAGATAGCGCTCCGACTGGGTCGGCACGACGGCCGACAGGAGCAGGAACGGAGCCCAGACGAGGAGCGCGGCGTAGAGGCCGGCACGCGGGCGCGTCACGACGACCGCGAGCGTCGCCGCCGGCGCGAGGAACCAGAGGTAATCGTAGGTCCCCGCCAGGTACAGATGGTAGAACTTCGGGTCCCACGCCTCGGCCGGGAACCAGGGCAGCCGCGTGAGACCGGTCTCGAGCGTGGCCAGCGCGCGGTCCGGCGCGGCCAGGAGGACGAGCGCCGCGACCGACGCCCCGGCGGCGAGCTCGCGCGCCTCGGGCGCCCGCCGCACGGCGCGCCAGCCGCCGGTCGCGGCAAGCCAGGCGGCGACGATGCCGAGATGGAGCCCGAGGGGCGCGAGGAGGAGGTACGCCTCCGCGTGAAGGCGCGCGGTGAGGAGCGTGAGGCCGACGCCGGTCGCGAGCCACGTCGCGCGGCCGGACGGGCGAACCGCGAGGAGCCCTCGCGCGGTGGCCGCCGCGGCCAGGACGACCAGGAGCTGCGCCCAGGCGTACATGCGGACGAACCGCGACATGGCCACGGCGTCCGGCGAGCAGGCGAGCAGCGCCGCGGCCACGAGGCCGGCCGTCGGCCCGAAGAGGACCGTCCCCAGCAGGAAGACGGCCGGGATGGCCAGGACGCCGGCCACGACGCTCGGCACGCGGGCGGCCGCCTCGCTCTCGCCCAGGTGCTCGAACGCGAAGGCGACGGCGCGGGTGACGGGGAGCGCGCGTCGATACGGCTCGCCGGACGGCAGCAGCGGCGCCCCGGTCGCGGCGAGCCCCTTCGCGGCCAGCACGTGCAGGACCTCGTCGTGCGAGAAGCTCCGCTGACCGAGGCGGTCGGCCCTCAGGAAGAGCCCACCGAGGACCAGGACGGCGAGCCACGCTACCAGGACGGACCGGCGCACACCCGGCAGGCAGGCAACTTCCGCGCCGGATACCGAGCGGAGGCTACACGACGCTGCGTTGGCTACACGACGTTGCGTTCGGCGGGTGTGCGACCGCGGGAGAAGCGCTCGTACGCGAGGGGGGAGAGATCGATCGTGTGCGCGCGGCCGTCGAGGATCGTCTCGGCCAGGAGGAGCCCGACCGCCGGCGCGTGCTGGAAGCCGTGCCCGCTGAAGCCGTTCGCGAGGAGGAAGCCCTCGACGCCGGGAACCGGGCCGATGATGGGGTGGGCGTCGGGGGAGACCTCGTAGAGACCGGCCCACGCGCGGGCGATGGTCGCCTCGGCGAGGGGAGGGTACCGCTCGAGCGCGGTCTCGAGCACGGCGTACTGGAACTCGGGGTCGACGCTCGTGTCGAACGACGGCGGCTCGTCCCGGCCCATCCCCATGAGGATGCCGCCGCTCTCGCGGTGGAAATAGAAGGTGGTGGCGAAGTCGATGACCATCGTGGCGCGCGCCGGGGCACCGGCGAAGGGCCGCGTCGTGAACACGTGGCGCCGCACCGGCTCGACCGGCACCGCCACCCCCGCCATCCGGCCGACCTCGGCCGCCCAGGGGCCGGCGCAGTTGACGACCCACCGCGCCTCGACCGGGCCGGCCGCGGTCTCGACGCCGCGCACCCGCCCGCCGGCCACCCGGACGCCGGTCACCGCCACGCCGGTCTCGACGCGGACGCCCAGGCGCCGCGCGGCATCCGCGTAGCCCTGCGTCAACCCGTGCGGGTCGGCGATGCCGTCCTTCGCGCAGTAGGTGGCCCCGAGAACGTCGTCCACGACGAGGCCCGGCACGAGCGCCCCCGCCTCGGCCGCGGTCAGCGTCTCCACCGGGACCCCCAGGGCGCGCTGCAACTCGGCGTTGCGGCGGAACTCCGCCCAGTCGGCCTCGCGCGTCAGGAGAAAGAGGTACCCGTCCTGATGGAAGTCGAGGGGCGCCCCTACCTCCTCCTCGAAGCGCTCGATCGCCCGGATCGAGAGCTTGGACAGCTCGATGTTGACCGGCGAGGAGAACTGGTGCCGGACCCCGCCGGCGCACCGGCCCGTGGACCCGGTGCCGAGGAGGCCCTCCCGCTCGAGGAGGAGCACGTCCCGGCACCCGCGCCGGGCGAGATGCCAGGCGAGACTCGCGCCCATGGCCCCGCCGCCGACGATGGCGACCTCGACCCCGGCAGGCAACGTCTTCGTGGACATGGGAGCGATGGTACCGCTATACTCGGCCCACATGAGCCAGCAGACGTACGACATCGCCGTCATCGGCGGTGGTCCCACCGGCCTCTTTGGACTCTTCTATGCCGGCCTGCGTGGGATGAAGGCGATCCTGTTCGACAGCCTCCCGGAACTCGGGGGCCAGCTCACCACCCTCTACCCCGAGAAGCTCGTCTACGACATGCCGGGCTTCCCCGAGATCCTCGCCCGCGACCTCGCCGCGGCGATGGTCAAGCAGGCGACCCGCTTCAACCCGGACATCCACACGAGCGAGCAGGTCCAGAAGGTGGAGAAGATCGGCGAGCGCGACTTCCGCCTGACCACCCCCCGCGGCACCTACTCGGCCCGGTCGGTCCTCGTGGCCGGCGGTGTCGGGTCGTTCACGCCCAAGAAGCTCGCCATCAACCTCGACCACTACGAGGGCAAGGGGCTCTACTACTTCGTCAAGGACACGAGCGAGTTCCGGAACAGGCGGGTGCTCATCGTGGGCGGCGGCGACTCGGCGCTCGACTGGGCCCTCCACCTCGAGCACGTCTGCCAGGTGAACCTCATCCACCGGCGAGGCGAGTTCCGCGGCCACGAGGAGTCGGCGAAGAAGGTGCTCGCGTCGACCTGCACGGTGCGGCTCTTCCACGAGGTGAAGGAGGTCCACGGCAACGGGCGCGTCGAGGCGGTGACGATCTTCGACAACCGCACCAAGGCGGAGACCCGGCTCGACGTCGACGCGCTGCTCCTCAACCTCGGCTTCGCCGCCAACCTCGGCCCGATCAAGGACTGGGGGCTCGAGCTGGCGGGCAAGTCGATCAAGGTGGACGGCCACTTCCAGACGAACATCCCGGGCATCTTCGCCGCCGGCGACATCATCGAGTACCCCGACCGCGAGAACATCACGCTCATCGCCACCGGCGCCGCCGACGCGGCCGTGGCGGTGAACTACGCCAAGGCCTACATCGACCCCGGCGCCAAGGTCACCCCCGGGCACTCGTCCGGCCGCACCGACCTCTGATGGGCGTCAGGCCTTCACCTTTTCCGGGCGATACCGTGGAAAACGGAAAGGGCTGACCCCATGAGGGTTGCGGTGGTGGGAGCGGGCGGCGTCGGGAGCGCCGCGGCGCGTCACCTGGCGAAGGCCGGGCACGAGGTCCTGCTCGTCGAGCAGTTCGAGGTCGACCACGACCGCGGCTCGTCCTACGGCGACTCGCGGGTCACCCGCCTCACCTACCACGAGCCGATCTACACCGCGATGATGGTGGAGGCCTACCGCCTCTGGGAGGCGCTGCAGGCCGAGGCGGACGAGCTGCTCCAGACCCGCTGCGGCATCCTGGTCTTCGGCAAGCCGACTCACCCCGAGATCCTCGGCACCATCCGATCGCTCGAGGCCAACGGCGTCCCGTACGAGCGGCTCGACGCCGCCGAGGTCGCCC
>DASVDK010000381.1:0-16372 GCA_036381125.1 Thermodesulfobacteriota bacterium
GGGGAGCACGAGGCGCCCGTCCGCCTCGATCTCGTCCGCGCCGCGGGCCGGGAGCGACGGTCCCAGCGCGGCCACGCGGCCGCCAGAGATCCCGATGTCCACGACCTCTCCCGACTCGAGCCTGGCGTTCCGCAGGACGAGGTCGTGCCGTCCAGGCATCACGGGTCGCGGGCGAGCCGGGTCCCGCCCTTCCCCTCGAGGGCGTCACGGACCCGCTCGAGCGAGGTGATGATCACCGTGTCCCCTCCCCCCTCCAGGTACTGCACCGCGGCCCGGATCTTCGGCGCCATGCTCCCCTCGGCGAACTGCCCGGCCTCGAGGTGGGCCTTCGCCTCCGCGACGGAGAGGCGCGGCACCGGCCGCTCGGCCGGCGTGCCGAAGTCGAGCGCCACGCTGTCGACGCCGGTGAGGTTGAGGTACAGGCCGGCGCCGAGGCCGAGGGCGAGGAGCGCGCCGGTCAGGTCCTTGTCGATCACGGCGGCCACGCCCCGGTACCGGCCGTCCGCCTGCCGCGTCACGGGGATGCCGCCGCCGCCGGCCGCGATGGGGACGACGCCGGCCGCGACCAGATGGCGCACCGCCTCGAGCTCGACGATCGCCTTCGGCGGCGGCGACGGGACGACGCGGCGGTGGCCCCGCCCGGCGTCGTCCCGGAACTCCCACCCGGTCCGGCTGGCGATCCGCTCGGCCTCCTCCGGCGTGTAGAAGGGCCCGACCGGCTTCGACGGGTGCCGAAAGGCCGGGTCGTCCGCGTCGACCTCCACCTGCGTGACGACCGAGGCCACGGGCGCCGGGACGCCGGCCGCGAGGAGGGCGTTGGCGAGGCTCTGCTGGATCATGTAGCCCATCCCCCCCTGCGAGTCGGCGACGCTGACGTCCATCGGCATGGCGGGGACCACGGTGCTCGCCATGGCCATGCGGATGAGGATGTTGCCGATGACCGGCCCGTTCCCATGCGTGAGCACGAGGCGGTTGCCGCGCGTGGCCATCCAGGCGAGGTGCTCGCAGGTCCGCCGCAGGATCTCGAACTGCTCCTCGGCCGTTCCGCGGATCCCCTTCGGGTAGGTCGCGTTGCCGCCCAGCGCCACGACGGTCAGCTGCGGGTCAGTGCGCATCGGCTGTAACATGCCGTCAGGCCCTCGCCACGACCGCCACCGGGCCGCCCCCGGCCGGGCCCTGGTGCTCCGATCCTCCGGATACGTAGACCATCGGGTCACCGACGATCGAGGCGACGACGGCGCCGACCACCGCCCGCGCGTGCCGCGTGTTGTTGATGTCGGAGTCGTTCAGCATCGTGTGCCGGCGTCCCCGGACGTAGCCGCTCGGATCGGCCTCCGCCTTGGCGAAGACGTTCACGATCCGCGCCGCGTCGTCCGGGTGCACGGTCCCCTCGACGCGCAGGCCGGCCTCGCGGAGCGCCTGCCGTACGGCGTCGCCGTCGATCGCGTCCCTCATGACGGCGTGGCTGACCGTGAGGTCGCTCGAGGAGGCCTCCGAGTTCCCCATGAGGATGATCTCGCAGTTCATCAGCTCCACGCCGGCCGACGTGGACGCGACGCCGGAGTAGAGCCCCCAGTCCTTGCAGATCACCTCGTCCGACAGCTTCGCCTCGGCGATCTCACCGAGCGCGAGCCCCACGCCGAGGGCCGAGGCCCCGCGCGAGAACCCCATGGACTCGTAGGTATCGGTCGTCGCCACCGTCCCGCCCCGGCGGTGGGCCTCCTCGATCCGCTCCGACGTGAGGAGCGGGCACTTGATCTGCACGAAGTGCACGTCGCCGGGCGAATCGACCTCCGCGTCGCGCATCGCCTCCCTGACCGTCCTCGCCACCTCGAGCACCTGCGGCATCCGGCCGATCTCCTCGGGCCTGAACAGGCGGGTGTGCGCGACGCCGATCGCGAGCCGCTTGCCGCGCCCCCTCGCTCCGCCGCCCGCGTCCTTCCTCCGCGCGAAGACGGTGGCGTGCGGGCTCAGGACCCCCTCGGTCCCGCCGGACATGACGAACGCGACCCGCCGCGCCACCTCGTCGCGGGACACCCCGAGGACCTCCGAGAGGAACACCTGGAACGCGAGGACGGCGTAGCCCCGGGTGAAGTCGTTCACGCAGCCGTTGCCTTCCGTCTTGGCGAGGATCGCGACGATCTCGTCGGCCCTGACGTCGCCGCGGTCGAGGAGCGCCTTGAGGGTCGAGACGTCGCCCGGCCCGGCCATCGGGATCCTCGCGACCTGAACTGTCGTCATCGCTTCTGCTCCTCGGCAAGCCGGTCCGCGCCGACCGCGTCGGCGAGCGCCAGCATCGCCTCCTCGAAACAGGACATCGGGGCTCGCACGATGCCGGCCCCGATCTGCCCCACGCCCGCCTCCCGGTGCGCGATTCCGGTGTTGATCACGGGCCTGATCCCCGTATCGACGACCGCGCGCAGGTCGATCCCGGTCGGGGTGCCGGAGAAGTCCAGCGGCGGCAGCGAGAACTTCGCGTTGCGGGCCAGGGTGATCTCGTACATCTCGCGCGTGTACGCCAGGGCGTCGTCGGGGGTGCCGCCGACGAACTGCACCATCGCGGGCGCGGCCCCCATGGCGAAGCCGCCGAACCCGGCGGTCTCGGTGATCGCGCTGTCGCCGAGGTCCGGGTTCGCGTCCGCCTCCGAGTAGCCGGAGAAGTAGAGCCCCTGCGGCGTCGGTGCCGGGGCCGTGAACCACCGGTCGCCGAGCCCGCTCACGCGGATGCCGAACTCGACGCCGTTGCGGGTCATCGCGGTCACGAGGCTGCTGCCCGCGACCCCGTGCGCCGCGTCGAGGCTTGCCTTGCAGGCGGCCATCGAGAGGTTCAGGAAGAAGTGGTTGTTGCCGTCCACGAAGGCGAGGACCTCCTCGACGTGGCCCGTGTCGAGGCCGGACCGCAGGAGCGCGGTCGCGAGGGTTCGGAAGAGCAAGGAGGTGGCGGCCACGTTCCGGTTGTGGACGTCGTCCCCCATCTGGAGCGCCTGGGCCATGATCGGCGCGAGGCGCAGGCCGCCCTCGATCGTGGCGAGGGCCCGCTGCAGGGCCGGCGCGAGCCGGCGCTCGATCCACCGGAGCCGGTCGATCACTTCGGGGCCGTAGGCGCCGAACCGGAGCACCTTGCCGAGCCCCTCGTTCAGGTTGCTGTAGGCCGTGTTGCCGCTGGTCGTGTTGCGGACCACGAAGAGCGGCATCGACGGCGAGATGACCCCTGCCATGGGGCCGACGGCCGAGAAGTGGTGGCAGGCGTCGAAGCGGATCCCGCCGCTCGCCGCGAGCCGCTGGGCCTCCTCGACGGACGAGGCCCAGCCCTCGTAGAGGACCGCGCCGGTGACCGCGCCGCGCATGGGCCCGCACATCCGCTCCCACGCGATGGGCGGCCCCGCATGGAGGATCGTCCGCCCGAGGTCGGGCCACACCTCGGCCGCCCGTCCGACGCCCACGAGCACCGGCTGCGCCTCGAGGAGGCGGCCGACGGCGTCGCGGTTGGCCGCGTCCACCCGCGAGCCGGCAGCGTCCGGGTCGTCGGGGTCGCCGGCGAGGAGCGCGAGCGTCCACGCCGTCCGCGGCTCCCCCTCGCCGGGCGGCCGCCAGTCCACGTGGTACACCGGCGCGCCGGCCGCGCGCACGGCGTCGGTGAACGCCTCCACGCCGATGTTGATGACCGAGGGTTCGCGTTCGAGCAGCCCGGCGCTCATCGTCCCGCCTCCCCGGGGCCGGCGCCCCGTGTCGCAATGGCGACCGCCGCCCGGGCCGCGGCGGCGTTGCTCGGCAGGAGGAGGACTCCGGCTTCGCGCAGGCGCGCCTCCTGCGCGGAGAGCCGCTGCGGGTCCCCCTCGGTGCCGCAGACCGACGCCACGACGGAGAGGTGGCGCCCTTCCCGCTCCGCGAGCGCCCGCGCCTCGCGCACCGCCGGGACCAGCGCGCCGGCGGGATCGGGGTGCGCGCCGTAGCCGAGCACGACGTCGAGCAGGACGACGGCGGTGGCCGGATCGCGCGCCTCGCGGCGCAGGCGTTCCACGCGGTACCGGAAGTCGATCATCGGGTGCGGCCGGCCGACCGTGAACTCGTCGGTCCCCATGTCGACGGCCGTGTGCTCCCGGCTCTCGTCGGGGTCGCCGAGCCGCCGCGCCGCGTCGAGCGGGACGTTGGAGTAGGCGTCGATACCCCGCTCGCGCCAGACGACCTGCGCCTCGGTGCAGAGGGTCCCGCCGGAGAAGAGGCCGCGGATGTAGCGCTGACCCCGGCCGAGCCGGGCAGCCTCCGCCCGCACGCGTTCGGCGTCTGGCAGGGGCGCGGCCTCGCCCGGCCCCGGCGCCTCGCCCCGTGCCAGGGCGACGCCGGCCGCCGCCGCGTCCTCGAGCGTCACGGCCGGCACGGCGCCCGCCCGTCGCACGGGCTCCGGGTCGCCCCCGAGGAACAGGACCACGACCGGCTTCTCGCAGGTCCCGACCAGGCCCAGCATCTTCGCGGCCACGGCGGGGGCCGGCGGCTTGGAGACGAGGACGATCACGCGCGTCGCCGGGTCGGCCCGCAGCGCCTCGAAGCCCTGCTGCATGGTCGCCCCGCCGACCGGCGCCGAGACGTCGTTGCTCCCCGTGCCGATGCCGTGCGAGATGCCCTCGCCCTGCCGGTCGATCAGGCAGCTCACCTCCTGCAGGCCGGTGCCGGCCGCGGCCACGAGGCCGACGCCGCCGCGCCTGACGACGTTGGCGAAGCCGAGCGGGACCCCGCCGATGATGGCCGTCCCGCAGTCGGGCCCCATGACGAGGAGCCCCTTGCGCCGGGCGAGGGCCTTGAGGTGCACCTCCTGCTCGACCGGGACGTTGTTGCTGAAGAGGAACACGTGCAGCCCGCGGCGGAGCGCCTTGAGCGCCTCGGCGCCGGCGTACGCCCCGGGCGTCGAGACGAGGACCAGGTTCGCGTCGGCCAGGCGCCGCAGCGCCGTTGCCAGCGCCCGCGCGGGCCGCTCCTCAGGCGCCGCGCCGCCGCGGGGGGCCTCCTCGCCCGCGAGCATCGCCTCGACGCGTCCCGACGCGTCCGCGAGCGCCTGTTCGGACTCTCCCTCGAGGACCACGACGAGGTCGTCGGGGCCGGCCGCCTGCGCGTCGGCGGTAAGCTGTCCGGCCTCCTCGAGGATCGCCTTGTTCGCCGCCGTGCCCATCACCAGCGCCGCGCGGCGCACGCCCGCGAGCGCGGCGGCCGCCTCGGAGATCCGCATGAGGGCCACCGAGTCCTTGTAGAGGCCCGGCTTCACGATGGTCGTCACCGGCATCGGCACGTCTCCTTTCGCCGCGGTCGGCCGGCTGCCCCGCGGCCCCTCATCGGATGGCCGTCACGATGGCGGCGAGGACGATCGTCACGACGAGGGCCGCCGGCATGTATGGAAGGTTGTTCCGGATGACGCGCACGATCTCCGTCTGGAATCCGTGTGCCGTGGCGGCGACGTTGATCTGCACCGGGCTGATCATGGCCCCCTGGGCGACCGCGATGCCGACGAAGCCGAAGGCCCACACCGGCACGCCGACCGCGGCAAGGACCGGGATGACGAGGGCGTCGATCGCCACGGTGTAGGCCGCCGACGGGATCGCGATGAGGAACGCCGCGACCAGGGCCACCGCGGTGACGATGCGGAGCGGGGCGAGGCCGACGAACCCGGCGATCGTCGAGAAGGTGCCGATCTCCGCGAGGAGGTTGATGAAGCCGAGGAAGAGGCCCACCAGGAACAGGTACCGGAGGATCGTGAGGCCGCCGTCGATGAACATCTCCCCGATGCGGTTCGGGCTCAGCTTGAGGGCGACCGCGGCAACCGCGAGGACCCAGAGCGGGGTGAGCGCCGGCGAGAAGATCGGCTTGCCGACGAGCCGGTTGACGAACGGCCCGAGGAGGATGATCGCCAGCAGCACGAAGAACGGCGACGAGCGCCGCCAGGGCCCTCCCACGACCTCCGGCGGCTCGGCCTGCGCCTCGGCGACCGCCGCCTTGAGCCCGGCGGGAACGGCCTCGGCGGGTGCGGCGCTCGGGAGGAGGGGCTCGATCGTGCCCGCCAGCCGCCGGCGGCGGACCCCCCACCAGGCGAGCACCACGCCGATCAGCCAGAATGCGATGGTGTACGGCCGCATGAAGGCCGCGTAGTCGACCGGGCTGAGCTGCATCTGCTGCGAGATGTACGCGCTCTCGGCCGAGGCCGGCGACGTGGCCCACGACGCGCCGGACACGATGGACATCCCGGCGACGAGCTGCGGGACGAAGCCGACGACGGTGGCGACCAGGGGGGCGGTCACGAGCGTGTTGGCCGCGCCGATCCCCGCGACGTACGTCGCGAGCGCCTGCACGAGCGTCATCGCCCCTGCCACGAGTTCGAGCCTGTCGCCGAAGCGCCGCTGGATCAGCTCGAGGATGGCGCGGGTCGAACCCGCCTTCGCGAGGACCATGGCCGTCGCGGCGAACATCAGGACGGACGTGATCCCGAGGATCTGCGTGACCCCCTTGAGGAACAGCTCGGTGACCGTGGCCAGGTCGAGGCCGCCGATGATCACGGCCGCGGCCCCTCCCACGAGCCCGGCGACGAGGATGTGCGCTCTGAAGGGGGGGAGAAGCATGAGGAGGATCAGGATCAGCGGCAAAACCTTGAGGAACTCTTCCATCAGGCGTTCTCCCTCGGATGCTCCGGATCGCTCGCAGAGCCGTGGAGCCCGATCGTCCCCACGGCGTGAGCCCGCGCCGGATTCCTGGCGATTCGAGTGGCCGTCGTGCAACGCCGGTGCCACCGTTCCGTGCCCGGAAGAGGCCCGTCCTGCGTGGGAGAATCGTCTCGGGCCGAGACAGCGCCGCCCCAGACGGGACGGCCATGCCTCACCGGAAGTCGGCTGCCGAGCGGCGCCCCGCTCCGGGGTCCGGCGCATCCAGCCGGTGGTACGGGACGCGCTGGCGTACCGCGACGAGGCGACACCGGGGCCGGACGCGCAGCGGCTCGATCCAGCAAGGGGCTGAGGAGGTGGGCTCGCGCCAGATCGCCGTCCATCGGATCAGTACGGAGGCAACGGAGCGTCTCCGGTCATCGGCCGGCCGGATCGGAACCGTGCACTCGGCCTACGCGCGAACGATCAACCTCGAGATCGCGGGTGGCCGCCTCGTCAGCCTCCACGGCCCGGGGCCCGTCCTGTCGCCCTTCGGCCTCGAGTGCGCGGAGAGGCTCCCCTTCTCCGCCGCCTCGACCGGACGGGCGGTGTGGAGCGACGGCCGTGCCCTGTGGGTGGAGGGCTCGGACGCGCGGCTCGGGCTCCACGGCGCCGCGCGGTGGGACCCGGCCCTGCCGACGAGCCGCCGCGCCGACGCGGACGCGGCCGCGTCGCGCCTCCGGGCGATTGCGTCGGCCGCGCGGGACGACCCGGGTGCCGCGGGGCGCGGCCTGCTGCCGCTCCTGCCAAGGCTCCTCGGCCTCGAGACATGCGCGGCCGCCGGCACCCCCCCGTGGTCGCCCGTGTGCGAGCGTGCTCTCCCGGCGCTCGAGCGGCTGATCGAGGGCGGGCGGACGGGCACGGTGTCGGCGCTCCTCGACGCCGCGGAGACGCTGCTCGGCCTCGGTCCGGGACTCACCCCGTCGGGCGACGATGCGCTCGTCGGCTACGTCGCGGCGCTCTGGACCGCGGGGCCGTCGGGGCGCGCCCTCGTGCGCGACGTCGCCGCGCCCCTCGCCGAGCTTGCCGCCGCGAGAACCACCAGGCTGAGCCGGGAGATCCTCGGCTGCGCCGCGCGCGGTCTGGCCGCCGAACCGCTGGGGCGCCTCGCCCGCCGCGGCGACGTGGCGTCGGTGGCGGGGCTCCTGGCCTGCGGGGCGACCTCGGGGGGCGACTGCCTCGTCGGCTGGGCGGCCGGCCTCCAGGCGTCGCCCGCCCGAGGCGCCGTCACCTCGCGCCGGTCCACGCGATGCACCGGCACGCGCCGGGACTCCCGCGATGGTCCCTGACAGGAGGGCGCGTCATGCGGTGGGGACGGCTGGCAGGCGGGCTGGCGGTGGCCGGGGTGGCCGGCTGGTACGCACGCACGGGACGGTATGCGAGCGTTCGGTGGGATCACCCGGGCCGACCGCCCTACGACGAGTCCCGCGGCGTGCGAGCGGGCGACCTGGAGGTGGTGCACGAGTTCCAGGGCGCCATGCCGACCGGGGTCACGGTGTCGCGCCAGGGGCGGGTCTTCGTGAACTACCCCCGCTGGGAGGACCCGGTCGACTTCACCGTGGCGGAGCTTCGCGAGGGGCGCGAGGAGCCCTTCCCCGACGCGGCGAGCCAGGGCGACGCCTCGCCCGACCAGCTCTTCTCGGTGCAGAGCGTCGTCGTCGACCCGGCCGATCGGCTCTGGGCGCTCGACACCGGCACCGTCGACCAGGCCCTCCGTGGGCGCGAGTGGGCCAAGCTCGTCGGCATCGACCTGGCCACCAACCGGATCGTCAAGACGATCCGCTTCCCGCCGGAGGTGGTGCACGGAGCGACCTACCTCAACGACGTCCGCTTCGACCTGCGCCGCGGCGACGAGGGCATGGCCTTCATCACCGACTCGTCGTCGTCCGGGCCGAACGGCCTCATCGTCGTCGACCTCGCCTCCGGGCGGAGCTGGCGGAAGCTGAACGACCACCCCTCGGTGCGGCCGGACCCGGCGTTCTTCGCCGTGCTCGACGGCGGCCCCCTGCTGCTGCGCCCGAAGGATCGATTCCTGCCGAAGCGGGCCAGGACCGGCTCGGACGGGATCGCCATCGCGGCCGGCGGCACACGGCTCTTCTACTGCCCGCTCTCGAGCCGCAGCCTGTACAGCGTGAGCGTCGACGCCCTGGCCGACGAGGGCGCCTCCGACGCCGACGTGGCGCGGACGATCGAGCGCGAGGACCGGCGCTTCGCCTCCGACGGGCTCGAGGCCGACCTGCAGGGCCGGATCTACCTCACCGACTGGGAGCACAACGCGATCGTCGTGCGGACGCCCGAGGGGCGGTACGAGACGCTCGTGTGGGACCCGCGCCTCTGGTGGCCCGACACGCTCAGCCTCTCGGACGACGGCTACCTGTACGTCACCGCGAACCAGCTCCATCGCCAGGCGAAGTTCCACCGGGGCCGGGACCTCAGGCGGCGCCCCTTCCACCTCTTCCGCCTGCCGGTGAACGCCACGCCGGTGCGCCTCTCACGCGAGGCGCCGCGCGCCGCGGCCGGAGGCACCTAGGCCGCGCCGGCGGGCGCGGCCGCGAGGCTTGACGCGCGCGCCATATCGTAATATATAAAGTTACATGAAGCGAAGCGGCCGGTTCGCCGTCGCCTTGCACGTCCTCGTCCATCTGGCCGAGTCGCCGGACGAGCCCGCGACGTCCGAGCATCTGGCCCGGTGCGCGCGGACCAACCCGGTCGTCGTCCGCCGGACCATGGCCGGGCTGCGCGAGGCCGGGCTCGTGACGTCGGCGCGCGGTCCCGGCGGCGGCTGGAGGCTCGCGCGCGACGCCGGGTCCGTCACCCTACGCGATGTGTACGCGGCCCTGGGCGAGAGGCTGCTCTTCGCGACCGGGAAGGCGCCGGTGAACCCGGGCTGCGTGGTCGAGCACGCGCTCACGGGCGCGCTCGACGACTTCTTTCGCCGCGCCGAGGCGACGCTGGCGGAGCGCTTCGGTCGCATCACCCTGGCCGACCTGTCGGCCGATATCGGCCGCCTGACGGCGCAACGCCGCGGGCGCAGGAAGGGAACGTAGCATGTCGCACGACGCCATCGTCGTCGGAGGGAGCTTCGCCGGCCTCTCGGCCGCCATGCACCTCGCGCGCGCCCGTCGTCGGGTCCTCGTGATCGATGCCGGGCGGCCGCGCAACCGCTTCGCGCGAGCCTCGCACGGGTTCCTGGGGCAGGACGGCCGGGCTCCCGCCGCGATCATCGAGGACGCCCGGGCGCAGGTTCTGGCCTACCCGACGGCCCGGCTCGTCCGGGGCGAGGCCACCCACGCGACCCCGACGGGGGACGGCTTCGAGGTCGCGCTCGCCTCGGGAGAGCGCGTGACCGCCTCCCGCCTGATCCTCGCCACCGGCGTCGAGGACGAGCTGCCCGACGTGCCCGGGCTCAAGGAGCGCTGGGGCGCGAGCGTCCTCCACTGCCCCTACTGTCACGGCTACGAGGTCGCGGGCGGGCGGCTCGGCGTGCTGGCCACGGGCGCGATGGCGCTGCACCAGGCCATGCTCGTCCCCGATTGGGGGGAGGTGACGCTGTTCACCAACGGCGCGATCGAGCTGGACGACGGCCGGCGCGCGGCGTTGCGGGCGCGCGGCGTACGGATCGAGGCCGAGCCGGTCGAGGCGCTCGTGGGGGACACGCCCGCGCTCGCGGGGGTCAGGCTGCGAGGCGGCCGGTTCGTGCCGCTCGACGCCCTCTTCACGGCGTCCCGCACCAGGATGGCGAGCCCGCTGGCCGAGCAGCTCGGTTGCGCCTTCGAGGAGGGCCCGTTCGGCCCCGTCATCCGCACCGACGAGTTCAAGGAGACGAGCGTGCCGGGCGTCTACGCGGCGGGCGATGCCGCGCGCGCCCGTCACAACGCCACCTACGCGTCGGCGGACGGGGTGACGGCGGGCATCTTCGCCCATCAATCCCTGATCGTGCCGAGGCCTGCCTGAGGCGTCCCTGCCCTACGCCGCCCCGAGGAGGCGCGTGACCGCCCCGTGCGCGAGCGTGACGGCCGGCTCGACCCCGAGCACGACCCGGTACCGGTGGCCGAGGCCGGGTGGGCCCTCGGCCGGTGCGACGAGCGCCCGCGCCTCCTCGCGCAGGGCGCGGATCTCGTCGGCCGTCACCGGATCGTCGGCATCGAGCGCCTCGTCGATGCGCACGACGAGCGTCGAGAGCGGCCGGAGCCAGGCGAACCAGGGGTGCTCGATCAGCATCTGGAGCATCTCGCCGGCCGAAACCGTCCGGCCGTGGTCGCGCTCGTACGTCGCGCGCTCGGCGTCGACGAGCGCCTTGTGCAGCCGCAGGAGCGCCTGCCGCAGGTCGCGGAGGGCGGTCGCGTCGTGGTCGACGTATCTTGACATGCCGCTCGCCCACCTCTCTGGTAGACTGGTCAACGTTGCACGTCGTTGCATTGCACGTCTCGTTCCACGGGATCGGGGGGACCGGGAGATGACGACGATCCGGATCTGGATCGCGGCCGTGCTCGCCGTGGCGGCGGTGCTGGCCACGGGCCCGGCGGACGCCGCGGCGCCGCTCAAGAAGATCAGCTTCCTCACCAACTACGTCTTCCACGGCCGGCACTCGCCGTACTTCGTCGGCCTCGAGAAGGGCTTCTACCGGGAGGCCGGCTTCGACATCCAGATCTCCCCGGCCACCGGCAGCGGCTTCGTCGTGTCGGCCGTCGACGGCGGCAAGGCCGACTACGGCATGGCCGAGGCCACGCCGGTCGTCCAGGCCGTGGCCAAGGGGGCCAGGGTCAAGGGCTTCGCCGTCTTCATGGACATCACGACGAGCGGCCTCGCCTCGCTCGCCCCCTATCCGACGCCCGATTCGGTTGCCGGCAAGACGATCGCCGCCTCGCTGACCGACAGCGCCCGGATCATCCTGCCGATCATCTTCAGCCAGAAGGGGCTCGACCCCGCGTCGATCAGGTGGGAGGCGGCCGATCCGGGCGTCTACTTCTCGCTCCTGCTCGACGGGCGGGTGGACCTCTTCACCGCCTCGATCGACGGTGACGTGCCGGCGCTCGCGCGGGTTGCCGAGCCGCGGGGCAAGAGCGTGCACTTCGCCTCGTTCGCCGACTGGGGCTACGATGTCTTCGGGTACTTCCTCGTGGCCAGCGCCGACCGGATCGCCAGACAACCGGACGAGGTGCGAGCCTTCGCCTCCGCCACGGCCAGGGCCGTGACGTACGCGATCCGGAACCCGGAGGAGGCGGCCCGGATCATGGTCAAGCACAACCCCACGCTGAACTACGACACGACGCTCGCGCAGTGGCGCCAGTCGATCAAGGCGATCGACACGCCGTACGTGAAGCGGCACGGCTACGGCGTGGCCACGCCCGACCGCATCCAGCGGACGATCGACCTCGTCAAGCAGGCCTTCAAGCTCGACGCGTCGCTCGAGCCGGCCGACGTCTACGCCACCGGCCTCGTCGCACCCTAGCGCAGCCGCCCGGCGCATGTCGTCTGCCGCCATCACCGTCGATGGCCTGGCCAAGTCCTTCGGGGCGAGCCAGGCCATCCGGGACCTCTCGTTCGAGGTCCGCGAGAACGAATTCGTCACCCTCGTCGGCCCGAGCGGCTGCGGCAAGTCCACCTGCCTTCGGATCGTGGCCGGCCTCGTCGCGCCGACGAGCGGCCGCGTCGAGGTCCGCGGCCGGCCGGTCACCGGCCCCCTGCGGCACGTCGGCATGGTCTTCCAGTCGCCGGTGCTCCTGCCGTGGCGCAACGCGCTCGGCAACGTCCTCTTCACGGCCGAGATGGCGGGCGAGTCCCCCCGCGACCATCAGCCGCGCGCGCTCGAGCTGATCCGGCTCGCGAAGCTCGACGGCTTCGAGCGGAGCTACCCGCACGAGCTGTCGGGCGGGATGCAGCAACGGGTGGCGATCTGCCGTGCGCTGCTCCTCGGGCCGTCGCTGCTCTTGATGGACGAGCCGTTCGGCGCACTCGACATCATGACGCGCGAGCAGATGGGCTTCGAGCTGCAGCGCATCTGGAGCGCGACGCGGACGACCGTGCTCTTCGTGACCCACAGCATCACGGAAGCGGTCCTCCTCTCCGACACGATCGTCGTCATGACCGCCAGGCCCGGCACCGCACGGGCCGTCATCAAGGTCGACCTGCCGCGCCCGCGCGACGCGGGCACGCTGCGCGATCCCCGCTTCGTCGAGCTGGCCGCGGCGGTGCGCGACAACATCGAGGCGCAGTGGGTGGAATGACGCCGCCCGGACCCCTGCGGAGCGCCGCCGAGACGGCGGCCGGCGTGGTCGCGCTGGTACTGCTCTGGCAGTTCGGGGCGCCGGCGGCCGGCATCCCCGACTACGTGCTCCCCCTGCCCTCGGTCATCGCTGCCCGGTTCTGGGAGACCCTGCCGGTCCAGGCGCAGCACATCGGCGTGACCGCGGCGCGCACCACGCTCGGGCTCCTCATGGCGCTCGTCGGCGGGGTCCTCCTCGCGCTGGCGGTCATCTACGTGCGGCCCCTCAAGGCGATCCTCGTGCCCATCCTCGCCGCCTTCAACAGCATTCCCAAGATCGCCATCGCGCCGCTCTTCGTCATCTGGTTCGGCCTCGGGGCGGAGCCGAAGGTGCTCCTCGCCTTCCTGCTCGCCCTCTTCCCCATCTTCGTGAACTCGGTCACCGGCCTCGGCGAGATCGAGCCCGACATGCTGGACCTCGCGCGCCTGTCGGGCGGCAACGAGTGGCGGATCTTCACGAAGGTCCGGCTGCGCAACGCGGTCCCGTACCTGACCGACGCCCTCAAGGTCGCCTTCCCGCTCGCCCTCGTGGGGACGATCGTCGGCGAGTTCATCGGCGGCAACGTCGGGGTCGGCTACCTGATCCTCTCGGGACAGTTCAACCTCGACACCCCGCTCGTCTTCGCCTGCCTGCTGTCGATCACGCTCTTCACGACGCTCGCCGTCGGCGCGGTGGCGCTCCTCGAGCGGGTCTTCCTCCGGTGGCGCCCGTCGCGCCGCCGGCGGTAGGAGCAGTCCCCCATGACGAAGGACCTCAGGTCGTTCCTGCGAGACCTCGAGACGCGCGCACCCGACCTCCTCCTCAGGGTGCAACGGCCGGTGAGCCCGCGGTGGGAGCTGTCCGCGGTGCAGAAGCGGCTCGAGGCGGAGGGCCGGCTGCCGGTCGTCCTCTTCGATCGGATCGAAGGCCACCGGCTGCCGGTCGTCACCAACCTCTTCGCGTCCAAGCGGCACCTCGCGCTCGCCCTCGACACGACGCCGGAGCAGGTGGTCGCCCGGTTCGCCGAGGCCCAGACGCGGCGCATCCCGCCGCGACAGGTCTCGACCGGGCCGGTGAAGGAAGTCGTGCTCACCGGCGCGGACGCCGACCTGCGCACGCTGCCGATCGTCACGCACTGCGAGAAGGACGCCGGCCCCTACCTCACCGCCGGCGTGACGATCGTCCGCGACCTCGCGACCGGCGCCCTCAACGCCGGCATCTACCGCAACCGCGTGCTCTCGCCGACGCGCGTGACGCTCAACCTGGCGCCGCTCTGCCACGCGTCGGAGATCACGCGCGAGGCCGAGCGGCGCGGCGAGGACGTCGACGCCGCGATCGTCCTCGGGCATCACCCGGCGATGGGCATGGCCTCCCAGCAGCGGGGCCGGGTGGGCGAGTTCGAGCTGGAGACCATGGGCGGACTCCTCGGCGAGCCGGTCGACGTGGTCCCGTGCGAGACGGTCGACGTCCTCGTGCCGGCCGACGCCGAGATCGTCATCGAGGGGAAGGTGCGGACGCGCGAGTGGGAGGACGACGGCCCCTTCGGCGACTACTGGCTCTACTACGCGCCGCCCAAGAAGGCGCGCGTGCTCGAGGTCACCGCCATCACCCGCCGGAAGGACGCCATCTTCCACGACGTCTTCAACGTCGGCCCCGAGCACCTGGTCCTCTTCTCGCTCGGCATGGAGGGCGTGGTCCTCTCGCAGCTCCAGCAGCTCGTCCCGCAGGTCCGGGCCATCAACGTGCCGGTCTCGGGCTCGGGTAACCTGGTCTACGTCCAGATCCGGAAGGACTTCGAGGGGCTCGGCGTGAACGCGGCGCTCGCGGCCCTCGGCGCCTACCGCTTCAAGTGCGCCATCGTGGTCGACGAGGACGTCGACATCTACGACGACCGGAAGGTCATCTGGGCGGTCATGACCCGCACGCAGGCGGACCGCTCCTTCTTCACGGTCCCCAACTCCTACATCTCGCGCGTCGATCCGACCGGCTACGCCCCCTGGCAGAGCGGCGGCTCGGGCGACCGGCTCCTCAGCACCCGCCTCGGCATCGACGCCACTCGCCCGCTCGCCCCCGGCTTCCCCGAAGTGGCCGAGCCGCCCCGCGACCTCTGGACCACCCTCGACCTCGCCCGCTACCTGTCCGGCTGACAGGGGGTCAGGCCTTTCCGTTTTCCACGGGGTCAGGCCTTTCCATTTTCCACGCCTCCCGGTCCGCGAAAGCCCCGAAAACACTGGGGTTCGACCGCGACCACGCCGGTAGGTGTCCGGAAATCCTCGGGAACCGAACGCGATCGGCGAGGAGAACGGAAAGGCCTGACCCCAGGATCGGCTTATCGCCGCTCGATCACGCCGCAGGCGAGCCGGTCGCCCGAGTCGCCGGCCGGGTCGGTCCGGTAGTCGTCCGGCTTCGCGTGCACCACCATCGCGGCGCCGTCGTCGTCGAAGAGGTTCGGCGGCGTGCCGGCGGCCGCGCCGGACGCCCCGGTCGCGCCCGCGCCGGACGTGGAGGCGCCGCCGGCGCTCGCCATCGCCGCCCCTCCGAGGGAGAACCAGGTCGAGATCATCTCGAAGCGCGCCGTGCCGTCGCCGGCGGCCCAGATGTTCGGAAGCTCGCCGGCGTGCGGGCCGTCCTCGCCGAGCCCGTGCTTCGCGCCAGCCGGGTTGAAGTGCCCGCCGGCCGCCTGGAAGTCCGGCTCGCACCGGCCGGTCTGATGGGCGTGGATCGCGTGCCAGCCGGGCGGCAGCCCGGACAGCTCGCCGCGGATGAGCACGCCCTGAGGGTGCTGGACGAGCGTCACCTCACCGAGGTCCTTGCCGTCCGCGTCCTTCATCTGCGCGTGCGCCTCGGCCAGCCCGGCCTGGCCCGTCCGGGACGGGCTCTCACCCGACTGCGAGGCGCCCTGACCGTACGCCGTGCCGCCCGCGAGAAGAATGCCGGCCGCGATCGCGGTTGCGACGAAGAGGCCCGTCATCACCTCGACCTCCTTTTCGAACGGCGCGTGGCGGTTCAGGATCTCGACCGTCGTCCGGGTAGGGCTGACGCCGGCGAGACGTGTCACGCCGGACGATAGTCGATCGCGGGGAGCCGGCATCTGCTATGTAAGAAATGGGGAGGAGGGGGTGCATGCTCGTCCGTATCCGGCTCCTCGGGGGCTTCGCCGTCGAGGGGAGCGACGGCCGCCCTGTAGGGCTTCCGACGCGCAAGGCGGCGGCGCTCCTGGCCGTGCTCGCCTCGCGGCCGGGCGCCACGTACACGCGCGAACGGCTCGCCGCGCTGCTCTGGTCGCAGAGCGGCGAGGCGCAGGCGCGCGGTAGCCTGCGCCAGGCGCTGGCTCACGTCCGCAAGGCGCTCGCGGCCGCAGGCTGCGACGCGGCCGTTCAGGAGAGCCGCGGCGAAGGGCTCCGCCTCGTCGCGGACGGCCGCGTCGAGGTCGACGTCGCCCATCCG
>DASVDK010000382.1:0-10224 GCA_036381125.1 Thermodesulfobacteriota bacterium
AGTCGCTGCGGCCGCTGCCCGAGAAGTTCCACGGCATGACCGACACCGAGCAGCGCTACCGGCAGCGTTACCTCGACCTGATCGCGAACGAGCACGTCAGGCGGACGTTCCAGACGCGGTCCCGCCTCGTGCAGGCGATCCGCGAGTTCTTCGTGGCGCGCGACTTCCTCGAGGTCGAGACGCCGATGATGCAGCCGATCGCCGGCGGCGCGGCGGCGCGGCCGTTCGTCACGCACCACAACGCGCTCGACATCGACCTCTACCTGCGCATCGCGCCGGAGCTGTACCTCAAGCGGCTCCTCGTGGGAGGCCTCGAGCGGGTCTTCGAGATCAACCGCAACTTCCGCAACGAGGGGGTGAGCGTCCGCCACAACCCCGAGTTCACGATGCTCGAGTTCTACGAGGCGTACGCGACGTACGAGGACCACCTGGCGCTCACCGAGTCGCTCTTCGCGTACCTCGGCGACCGGGTGCTCGGGACGCGCGAGCTGACCTACCAGGGCCGGCGGATCAGCCTCGAGGCCCCCTGGCGGCGGCTCACCATGGTGGAGGCGGTCCACGAGCACGCGCCGGCGGCGGTGCGGGAGCGGTTCGCGCCGGCCGACCTCGAGGACCCGGAGCGGCTGCGCCGCTTCGCCGAGGCCGCGGGGCTCCCCCCTTCGGCGCTCGTCGGGCGCGACTTCGCGCCGCTCGGCTGGGGGGAGCTGCTCCTCGAGTGCTTCGAGCGGCTCGCCGAGGAGAGGCTCGTCCAGCCGACGTTCGTCACGCGGTTCCCGCTCGAGGTCTCGCCGCTCAGCCGGAAGTCGGCCGACGACCCGCGCTACGTCGACCGGTACGAGTTCTACATCGGGGGCCGCGAGATCGGCAACGGCTTCAGCGAGCTGAACGACCCGATCGATCAGCGGGAGCGGTTCGAGGCCCAGATGCGCAGGCGCGAGCGAGGCGACGACGAGGCGCAGCGGATGGACGAGGACTTCCTGCGCGCCCTCGAGCACGGCATGCCGCCCGCGGCCGGGCAGGGGATCGGCATCGACCGGCTCGCCATGCTCTTCACCGACAGCGCCTCCATCCGCGACGTCATCCTCTTCCCGCTCCTGCGTCCCGAGGCCTAGATGCCCTTCGAGCTGTTCGTCGGGCTGCGCTATCTCAAGGCGAAGCGGAAGCAGACCTTCATCTCGGTCATCACCATCATCTCGATGGGCGGCATCGCCCTCGGCGTGGCGGCGCTCCTCATCGTCATCTCCGTCATGAGCGGCTTCCAGGAGGACATCCGGCAGAAGATCCTCGGGATGACGGCGCACATCCAGCTCTTCCCCTTCGAGCGTGGGCTCCCGCGCGGCGCCGAGGTCGCCGACGCCGTCGAAACGGTGCCGGGCGTGGTGGCGGCCGCGCCGTTCATCGTGAACCAGGTGATGCTCTCGACCCCCGCGTCCGTGACCGGCGCCGTCGTCTACGGCATCGACCCGGCGCGCACCGCCCGAGTGACGAACCTCGCGCAGATCATGCGGGAAGGGTCGCTCGACGACCTGCGCGAGGGGGACATCGTGCTCGGGGCCGAGCTGGCACAGGTGCTCGGCGTCGTCCCGGGCAGCCGGGTGAACGTGGTGTCGCCGACCGGCCAGCTCTCGCCGATCGGGATGGTGCCGCGCGCCCGGAGCTTCCGCGTGGTGGGGATCTTCCGCGCGGGCAACTACGAGTACGACAGCGGCCTGGCCTACATCACGATCGCCGACGCGCAGCGCTTCTTCGACATGGAGGATCGCGTCACCGGCGTGGAGATCCGGGTCGAGGACATCTACGGGACCGGCCGGGTGAAGGAGGCCATCGAGGCGTCGCCCGCGGTGGACGCGGCCGTCGGGGGGCCGTTCCTCACGCGCGACTGGCAGGAGCGCAACCGGAACCTCTTCTCGGCGCTCAAGCTCGAGAAGACCGCGATGTTCGTCATCCTCACGCTCATCATCCTCGTGGCGGCCTTCAACATCGTGAGCACGCTCATCATGGTCGTCATGGAGAAGCACAAGGACATCGCCATCCTCAAGTCCATGGGGGCGACCTCGCGCAGCGTCATGCGGATCTTCGTCCTCGAGGGGGCGATCATCGGCGTCGTCGGCACCGCCGTGGGCCTCCTGCTCGGCGTGCTCGGCTGCGAGCTGCTCAAGCGCTACGAGTTCGTCCGGCTCGACCCGACGGTCTACATGCTGAGCACGCTGCCGGCGCAGGTGGAGTGGCCGAACGTGGTCCTCATCGCCGCCGCCTCGCTGAGCATCAGCGCCCTGGCCACGATCTACCCCGCCTGGCAGGCGGCGCGCCTCGATCCGGTCGAGGCCATCCGGTATGAGTGACCCTCTGGCGAACGCGGCGGCCGGGCCGGGCGGGGCGCCGCTCGTCCGCGTGCGCGGCCTCGTCAAGCGGTACCGGACCGGGGACCGGACCGTCGAGGTCCTGCGCGGCGTCGACCTCGACCTCCAGCGGGGCGAGCGGGTCGCCGTCGTCGGCCCGTCCGGGGCCGGCAAGAGCACCCTGCTGCACATCCTCGGCACGCTCGACCGTCCCACCGAGGGCCGCGTCACGATCGACGGGACCGATCCGTTCGCCTTGAGGGACACCGACCTCGCGGCGTTCCGGAACCGGCGGATCGGCTTCGTCTTCCAGTTCCATCACCTCCTGCCGGAGTTCACGGCCCGCGAGAACGTCGCCATGCCGGCCCTCATCGCCGGGCGGCCCCGGCAGGCCGCCTTCGAGGCGGCCACGCGGCTCCTCGGGGAGGTCGGGCTCGCCCACCGCACGGACCACAAGCCGGGCGAGCTGTCGGGGGGCGAGCAGCAGCGCGTGGCCCTCGCGCGCGCCCTGGCGCTCGAGCCGGACCTCTTGCTCGCCGACGAGCCGACCGGCAACCTCGACGAGGCGACGGCCGAGGGGGTCGAGGCGCTCCTCGTGGAGCTGAACCTCCGCCGCCGGACCACGCTCGTGGTCGTCACCCACAACAGCCGTCTCGCCGCGCGGCTCGGGCGCGTCCTCGCCATGGCGCACGGTCGGGTCGTCGAGGCCGAGCCGGCCGGGGGGGGCGCCACGTGATCCGGCTGCCGCGACGAGGGCGGGCGATCGGCGTCGTCGTGCTCCTCCTCACGGTGGCCGCCTGGCTCGCGGCCGCGCCGGGCCACGCCGGCGAGGCGGGGCCCGCGGCCTCGCCCTCCCCGGAGGCGGGCGGCGCGCAGATGCCGGTGGCCGAGGTGGTCATCCGCGGCAACCGGCGGATCGAGGAGGCCGTCATCCGCACCCGCATCCGGACGCGGGAGGGCGAGCCGCTGTCGGCCGCCACGGTCCGCAACGACGTGAAGTCGCTCTACCAGCTCGGCTTCTTCGAGGACGTCCGGGTCGAGGTGACGCCGTCGGCCGAGGGCCCCGTCGTCGCCTTCGTCGTCGTCGAGCGCCCCCAGATCGCGGGGATCGTGCTCGAAGGCCGCGAGGAGGTCTCGGAGGAGGACGTCCGCGCGGCGATCACCGTCAGGCCGAACACGCTGGCCGACCCGGCCGCCATCCAGGCATCGGTCCTCCAGGTGAAGGCGCTCTACACCGACAAGGGCTTCCTCGACGCGACGGTGTCGACGCGGCTCGACCCCCAGCCGGGCGACCGGGTGAACCTCGTCTTCGTCATCGACGAGGGGAAGAAGGTCCCGGTCCGGACGATCGAGTTCGAGGGGAACACCGCCTTCTCCGATCGGAAGCTGCGCGGGGTCATCGACACGAGCGAGAAAGGCTTCTGGTCCTGGATCACCGGCAGCGGCGTCCTCAAGTCGGACGCCCTCGAGCGCGACCAGCAGCTCCTGACGCAGTTCTACCTCGACCGCGGCTACGCGAACGTGCGGGTGGGGCGGCCGACGATCACCCGGGAGGCCGACGGGCTCAAGCTGACCTTTCCGATCAGCGAAGGCCCCCGGTTCAACATCGGCACCATCGGCTTCCGCGGGGAGCTCATCGAGAGCGAGGAGAAGCTCCGCGAGCGGCTCGTGACCGAGCCGGGCAGCCTCTTCAAGGCGTCGAACCTCCGCAGGGACATCGACACGCTCACCACCGTCTACGCCGACCACGGGTACGCCTTCGCCGCCGTCACGCCGAACACCCGGGTCGACGCCGAGCGGAAGGTCATCGACGTGACGTTCGAGCTGACGAAGAACCAGCAGGTCCGCTTCGGCGAGATCAACATCACCGGCAACGTCCAGACCCGCGACAAGGTCATCCGCCGGGAGCTACGGATCGCCGAAGGCGAGCAGTACAGCGCCACGGGCCTCGCCAGGAGCCGCCAGCGGGTCCGCGCGCTCGGCTACTTCCGGGACGTCCGGATGACGACGACCCCGGTACCCGGCACGAACCAGGAGGTCGTGGACGTCGACGTGCAGGTCGACGAGCAGCCGACCGGCCAGTTCACGTTCGGCGCCGGCTTCTCCAGCGAGGAGGCCTTCTCGCTCCTCGTGCAGCTCCAGCAGTCCAACCTCTTCGGCCGCGGCCAGCGGGCGGCGCTCGCCGGGCGCTTCGGCACGCGCACCATCGCGTACGACTTCTCGTTCACGGAGCCGTACTTCCTCGACACCCCGCTCTCGGTCGGCGTCGACGTCTTCGACATCGATCGGGAGTACACCGACTTCGACCGCAAGAGCAGCGGCGGGGCGCTGCGCCTCGGCTACCCCCTGTCGGACACCTGGCGGGTCGGCCTGGCCTACAAGCTCGAGCTGATCACCATCCGGAACGTGGAGGAGACGGTCACCTCCCCGGTCATCCTCGAGCAGGCGGCGCTCGGTCAGGTCACGTCGAGCGGGCTCACCTTCACGCTTCGCCACGACGGGCGCGACTACCCGATCGACCCCACGAAGGGCGACCTCACGACGCTCACGGCGGAGGTCACGGGCGGGCCGTTCGGCGGCAACGTGGAGATCTACAGGCTGGAGGGCTCGTCGCGGTGGTACTTTCCCCTCGGCTTCTGGGGGCTCGTCGGCTCGCTCAACGGCACGATTGGGCACGTGGACAGCCTCGAGGGGGGCCCGGTCCCGCTCTTCGAGCGGTACTTTCTCGGTGGGATCAACACGATCCGAGGCTACCGGGCCCGCAGCGTCGGCCCGCAGGACCCGCCGGGGTCGGGCACGGTCATCGGCGGCGAGACGGCCGTCTTCTTCAACAGCGAGATCCTGGTGCCGCTCTTTCCCGACTCCGGCGCGGGTCTGAAGGCCCTGGTCTTCTTCGATGCGGGCAACGCGTTCGACCGGGGGGAGAGCTTCTCGTTCGGCGACCTCAAGAAGTCCGTGGGCTTCGGGTTCCGCTGGCTGTCGCCCCTCGGGCCGATCCGCCTCGAGTTCGGCTATCCTCTCGACATCGAGCCGGGCGATCGGAAGGAGACCGTGCAGTTCACGCTCGGGGCACCGTTCTAGCCGTGCCGAGCTGTCCGCCTGGCGAGATCGCGCCGGCTCACTGCGCGGCCCCGCTCGGCGCGTGGTGCATCAGACGCGCACCAGGATTCGACACACAGCCCGGAAGGAGTCGATCATGTCCCGTCACGTCCGTGCCTTCCCGTCACTCGTAGTGCTCGTGACCGCGCTCGCGCTCATCGGCGCGGCGTACGCCGAGCAGGCGTCGTCGGCGACGACCGGCGAGGTCCGGATCGGCTACGTCGACCTCCAGCGGGCCATCTTCACCTCGAACGCGGGCAAGGAGGCGCGCCGGACCCTCGACGAGCGGACGGAGAAGCTCAAGAAGGAGTTCGAGCGCAGGCAGGAGGAGCTCAGGGCCGCGCAGGCCGAGTTCGTCAAGCAGAGCGCGGTCCTGTCGGCCGACGCGCGGGCCGAGAAGGAGCGTGAGCTGCAGCGGCGGCTGCGCGACCTCGAGCGGCTCAAGCAGGACTCCGAGGACGAGCTGAGCCGCCGCGACGCGGAGCTCTCCAAGCGGATCCTCGGCGAGGTCCGCGAGGTCGTGCGGCAGATCGGGGGCAAGGGCAACTACACCCTCATCCTCGAGCGCAACGCGGCCGGCGTCCTCTACGCCGCCTCCGGCGTGGACCTGACCGAGGAGGTCATCAAGGCGTACAACGCCTCGAAGTCCGGCAAGTAGGAGGCCTCCATGCTGACCGCTCGGGAGGTCGCGTCGCGAGTCGGGGCGCGGGTCGTCGGCGACGAGTCGCGGCCGCTCGCCGGCGTCGCGCCCATCGAGGCGGCCGAGGCGTCGGACCTCGCGTTCCTGGCCAACCCGAAGTACGCCGGCTACCTCGCGACCACGCGCGCGGGCGCCGTCATCGTCGCGCCGGGGCACCTGCCGGCCGACGCGGCGGGTCGCACGTTCCTCG
Source organism: Thermodesulfobacteriota bacterium (assembly GCA_036381125.1). Lineage (GTDB taxonomy): Bacteria > DASVDK01 > DASVDK01 > DASVDK01 > DASVDK01 > DASVDK01. The sequence goes on from DASVDK010000382.1 coordinate 6,329, forward strand.
TGGCCGACGACCCGTACCTGGCCTTCGCGCTGGCCCTCGGGGTCTTCCACCCGCCGCGCCGGCCGACGCCCGGCGTCCACCCCACCGCCTGGGTGGACCCCACGGCCGTGCTCGGCGAGGGGGTCACGGTGGGGCCGCTCTCGTCGATCGGACCGCGGTGCCGCGTCGGCGCCGGCGCCTGGCTCGTCTCGGGCGTGCATCTCGGCGAGGGGGTGGAGATCGGCGACGAGACGACCCTCCACCCGCACGTGACGGTCTACGCCGACTGCCGCATCGGCAGCCGGGTCATCGTGCACGCGGGCACCGTGATCGGGTCGGACGGCTTCGGCTTCGCCCGCACGCCGCGGGGCGCCGTCAAGGTGCCGCAGGTGGGGCGGGTGGTGATCGAGGACGACGTCGAGATCGGCGCGAACTGCGCCATCGACCGCGCAACCCTCGGCGAGACGCGCATCGGGCGCGGCGTGAAGATCGACAACCTCGTCCAGATCGGGCACAACGTCCAGGTCGGACCGGGGACGGTCGTCGTCGCCCAGGCGGGCATCTCGGGCAGCACGAAGGTGGGACGAGGCGTCACCATTGCCGGGCAGGCGGGGCTCGTCGGCCACGTCGAGGTCGGCGACGGCGTGATCGTCACCGCCCAGACGGGCGTGACCAACGACGTGCCGGCGGGCCAGGTCGTCTCCGGCTCGCCGCACCGTCCCCACGGCGAGTGGAAGCGGATCATGGCGGCCATGGCCGACCTGCCGGGCCTGCGCCAGCGCGTGAAGGCGCTCGAGCGGCGCGTCGGCACGTCGGCAGCCGCGGAGAAGGAGGCGACCGGTGAGTAGCAGCGAGGCCCCGGACTTCAAGGAGCTCCTGAGGATCCTTCCGCACCGCTACCCGTTCCTGCTCGTCGATCGCATCGTCTCGGTCGAGCCGGGCAAGCGGGTCGTGGCGATCAAGAACGTCACGGTGAACGAGCCGTTCTTCCAGGGGCACTTCCCGGGTCACCCCATCATGCCCGGGGTCCTCCTCTGCGAGGCGATGGCCCAGGCCGGCGGCGTGCTCGTCTTCCAGACCGACCCGGAGCGGATGCAGCGGTATCTCGTCTACCTGGCCGGGCTCGACAACGTGAAGTTCCGCCGGCCGGTCGTGCCGGGCGATCAGGTGCGGCTCGAACTCGAGGTCCTCAAGCGCCGGACGCCGCTCTGGCGCTTCAAGGGTCAGGCGATGGTCGGCGAGGCCCTCGCCGCGGAGGCCGAGATCCTCGTGTCGGAGACCGAGGCCACCCGGGGCTAGCCGTGGCCGGACCCCCATCGGCCTCCGCGATCGTCGGGCCGATGGGCACCCGGGCGCGGGCCCTGGGCCTGCGGCGCCGGGGTGGCCGCGTTACGCTTGGAGAGAGGAGCGACGTGAGCGCCATCCACCCCACGGCGGTGATCGACGCGAGGGCCGAGATCGGCCGCGATGTCGAGATCGGTCCCTACGCGATCGTCGGCCCGGACGTCACCATCGGCGACGGCACGGTCCTCATGCCGCACGCGGTCGTCGAGCGGTGGACCCGCGTCGGCCGGCGCTGCCGCATCCATCCCTTCGCGGTGCTCGGGGGGGCGCCGCAGGACCTCAAGTACAGGGGCGAGGAGACGTGGCTCGAGGTGGGCGACGAGACGGTCGTCCGCGAGGCGGCGACGCTGAACCGCGGCACCGTCGGCGGCATCGGCAAGACCGTGGTCGGCCGCCGCTGCCTGCTCATGGCCTACTCGCACGTGGCTCACGACTGCGTGCTCGGCGACAACGTGATCCTCGCCAACGCCGCCACGCTGGCCGGCCACGTCACGGTCGAGGACCACGTGATCCTCGGCGGCCTCGCCGCGGTCCAGCAGTTCGCGCGGCTCGGCGCCCACAGCTTCATCGGCGGCACGTCGGGCGTGAACCAGGACGTGGCGCCCTACATGCTCGTGTCGGGCGTCCCGGCCTCGAACCGGGGGCTCAACCTCGTCGGCCTCAAGCGGCGCGGCTTCTCGGAGGAGACGATCCGCGCGCTCAAGCGCGCGTACCAGACGATCTTCCGCAGCGGCACGACCCTCGCGAAGGCGCTCGAGCAGGTGAGGGCCGAGCTGGCGGACGTGCCGGAGGTCGTGCGGCTGGTGGAGTTCATCGAGACCTCGAAGATCGGGGTCTGCCGGTGACCGGTCCGCTCCGCGTCGCGGTCGTCGGCGCGGGGTACCTCGGCGCCTTCCACGCCGAGAAGTACGCGGCGTTGCCGGACGTTCGCCTCGTGGCGCTCGTCGATCCCGACACGGCGCGCGCCGGCCGCGCGGCCGAGCGGGCGAGGAAGGCCGGGCCGGCCGCGGCGGACGTGCGGGTGGCGGCCGACCTTGCCGAGGTCCTGGGCGAGATCGACGCCGCGTCGGTGGCCGTGCCGACGCACCTCCACCACGCCGTGGCGGTCCGCTGCCTCGAGGCGGGGGTGGACGTGCTCATCGAGAAGCCGATGACGACGACCACCGACGAGGCGCGCGACCTGATCGCCCGGGCGGCCCGCAGCGGCCGGGTCCTGGCCGTCGGGCACCTCGAGCGCTTCAACCCCGCGGTGGCGGCGCTCGGCGAGATCCTCGACGAGCCGATGTTCGTCGAGGTGCACCGGCTCGGCGTGTTCAGCGAGCGGGGGACCGACGTCGACGTCGTGCGCGACCTCATGATCCACGACCTCGACGTCGTGCTCACCTTCGTCCACGCCCCGCTCGTCGAGGTGCGGGCCGTCGGCGTGCCGGTGATCGCGCGGACGGTCGACATCGCCAACGCGCGGCTCGAGTTCGGCAACGGCTGCGTGGCGAACGTCACGGCGTCCCGGGTCTCGCGCGAGCGGATGCGGAAGATCCGGTTCTTCCAGAGGGACCTGTACGTGTCGGTCGACTACCAGGCGCAGCAGCTGACGCTGGTGCGCCGGCTCCCTCCGGAGAGACCGGACGACCTGCCGGAGATCGTCGGCGAGCAGCGGGCGCTGCCCCGCCGGGATGCGCTGGCCGACGAGGTGGCGGCCTTCGTGGCGGCCGTGCGCACCCGCGGGCGGCCGCCCGTGTCCGGCGAGGACGGGCTCAGGGCGCTCGAGGCGGCCGAGCGGATCGTCGACGCCATGCGGCGCTATGCCTAGGCGGGTGCTGATCGTGGCGGGCGAGGCGTCGGGCGACGACCTCGGCGCCGGACTGGTCCGCGCCTACCGCGAGGCGGGGGGCACCGCAACGTTCGTCGGCATGGGGGGCGCGGGGATGCGCACCGCCGGCGTCGACGTGCGAGTCGACGCCGCGGGCCTGGCCGTGATGGGGCTGGTCGAGGTGCTCCGCCACCTGCCCGCGATCGGGCGGGCCTACCGCGCCATGAAGGCCCTCCTCGGCGAGGCCGACGCCGTCGTGCTGATCGACTATCAGGACTTCAACGCGCTCCTCGCCCGGGCGGCCCGACGGCGCGGCCTGCGGGTGCTCCGGTACGTGAGCCCCACCGTCTGGGCCTGGCGTCGCGGTCGCATCCGGAGCATCCGGCGCGACACCGATCACATGGCGGTGGTCCTCCCGTTCGAGGCGCCGTTCTACGAGGCGCACGGCGTGCCGGTCACCTACGTCGGGCACCCGCTGCTCGACGCGCCGCGCCCCGCCGGCGGGCGGCGCGAGGGGCGCGCCGCGCTCGGCCTCGACCCGGACCGGACCACGGTGGCCCTCCTGCCGGGGAGCCGCCGCTTCGAGGTGACCACGCTCCTGCCGGTCATGCTCGAGGCGGCCGCCAGGCTCGGGGCGAGCCGGGCGCGCGAGGGACGCCCGCCGCTCCACTTCGTCCTGCCGCTGGCCTCCACCGTGCCGCGCGCGCTCGTCGAGCCGCTCGTCGTGCGGTCGGGGGTGCCGGTGACGCTCGTCGAGGGCCGG